>JAFSUF010000034.1 GCA_017445425.1 Bacteroidales bacterium
ATTACCTTTGTAACCCTTATACTCATTTTTAAATATAGATGAGACAGCTAAAGATTACAAAGTCAATTACTAATCGTGAGAGTGCATCTCTCGATAAGTATTTGCAGGAAATCGGCAGAGAGGAACTTATCTCGGTAGAAGAGGAGGTGGAGCTGGCTCAGCGCATCAAGAAAGGGGACCAGGAGGCCCTCGAGAAACTGACGCGCGCCAATCTCCGTTTCGTGGTTTCGGTTGCCAAACAGTATCAGAATCAGGGTTTGAGCCTCCCGACCTTATCAATGAAGGTAATCTGGGCCTTATCAAGGCTGCGGAGAAATTTGATGAGACCAGGGGTTTCAAATTCATCTCTTATGCGGTTTGGTGGATCCGCCAGTCCATTTTGCAAGCTTTGGCAGAACAGTCAAGGATTGTGCGCCTTCCGTTGAACCAGGTGGGATCGCTGAACAAAATCAACAAGGCTCTGAGCAAGTTTGAGCAGGAACACGAGCGTATGCCGTCACCTGAAGAGTTGGCCGAGATGCTTGACGTACCGCGTGAAAAGATCAGTGACACCCTCAGGGTGTCGGGCCGTCACGTCTCCGTGGATGCGCCGTTTGTAGAGGGTGAGGACAACAGCCTTCTGGATGTGCTCCCCAACAACGACTCTCCCAACGCAGACTACGGCCTGGTGAACGAGTCTTTGAACAAGGAGATTGAACGGGCCCTCTCTACGCTCACGGAGCGCGAGCGCGACATCGTCAAGAATTTCTTCGGAATCGGTTGTCAGGAGATGACCCTGGAAGAGATAGGAGAGAAGTTCAATCTTACACGCGAGAGGGTTCGCCAAATCAAGGAAAAAGCAATCAGGAAGTTGCGGAACAGTGCCCGCAGCAAATTGCTCCAGAGCTATCTGGGCTAATTCTCAATGCCAAAGAAAAGGGGGTGCCGGGTATCGGAGACCCTCTTTTTTAGTTGAATCTAAGACAAAACGATATGAAAAAGTTATTATTAATGATGGTAATTGCCATGACTACAGTTAGTTGTGCAGAAAAGAATCCCCTGCTTAAAGAGTGGGACACCCCCTATGGAGTCCCGCCGTTCGAGGAGATTAAGGCAGAGCACTATATGCCGGCCTTGGAGAAGGCCATTGAGGTGCATGACAAAGAGATTGAAGATATTGTCAACTGCAAGGAAGAACCTGGTTTTGAGAATACAATCGTCGCATTTGACCGTAGCGGCAAATTGCTGAACAGGGTGTTGCTGGCTTTTGAAAACAACGAGTCCATCGCTTCCACGGAGCAGACCCGCGAGATAGCTACCGAGATGTCGCCGGTAACCAGTGCCCACTTCAGCAGCATAATGCTCTCCGATGAGTTGTTCGAGCGCATCAAGGCAGTTTATGACAAACGTGAGAGTCTCAACCTGGAGCCCGACCAGATGCGCCTGCTCACCGAGACCTACAAGGCTTTTGAACGCAACGGAAGCAATCTCAATGCAGAGGACAAAGCAACCTTGAAAGCTATCAATGCAAAGATAGATTCGCTCCAGACACGCTTCTCTCAGAACCTGCTTAACGAGACTGCGGCGTGGACCCTTACTATCAGCAACGAAGAGGACCTTGAGGGCCTTTCCAAAGATTTTATTGCCGATGCCGCAAAGCGTGCCGCAGACGCCGGCCTTGAGGGCAAATGGATCGTAGGCCTGGATAACCCCAGCGTGATGCCTTTCCTGCAGATGGCAGCCAACCGCGAACTCCGCATAAAGGTGCTGGACGCATACAGCAACCGTTGCAACAACAATAACGATTGTGACAACAAGGATATCGTCGCCGGGATTATCTCGCTTAAGATGCAGAAGGCCAAGCTGATGGGCTTTGAGACATTTGCAGACTTCCAGCTGGAACGCAAGATGGCCAAGAATGCCGATGCGGTTTACAAGCTTTTGAATGAGGTTTGGCAGCCCTCGCTCGCCGCAGCCCGCAACGAGCTCTCCGACATCAAGGAGTTGGCAGCCGAAGATGGCATCACCACCATCCTTCCCGCCGACTGGCGTTATTATGCCGACAAGGCCCGCACGGCAAAATATTCGTTTGACGAGGGCGCCGTGATGGATTATCTCCAGTACGATAATGTCCGCGACGGTATTTTCTATGTCGCAAACAAACTCTTCGGGGTGACTTTCAACAGGGTTGAAGATATCCCCCTGCCGCATCCCGATGCAGAGGCTTTCGAGTGCATCGACAAGGATGGCAGCAGCCGCGGAATCCTCTACATAGACATGTTTGCCCGTCCGGGTGAGAAGAGCGGCGGTGCGTGGTGTACCGGCTATCGCGAGCATCATGTTGATGCCGACGGCAACAATGTGACCGCCATCATGTCAATCGTGGGCAACTTCACCCGCCCCTCTGCAGACAAGCCTTCGCTGCTCAATGTAGATGAGACAGAGACCTTCTTCCATGAGTTCGGCCACGCGATTGCCGGACTTTTGAGCGATGTCCGCTACGAGGGGCTCGGTAATTTTGTCCGTGACTTCGTGGAAGTCCCTTCGCAGCTCAACGAGCACTGGGCATTCGAGCCCGAGGTGCTTAACGTATACGCAAAGCACTATGTTACCGGCGAGGTTATCCCCATGGAACTCGTCGACAAAATCAAGGAATGCAGCCATTATGGTGTCGGCTTTGCAGAGACAGAACTTGTGGCTGCGATGCTGCTTGACATGGATATGTACTCCATGAAAGAGATGCCGGAGCACTTTGACCTGCTATCTTACGAGGCCAAATGTATGAACGACCGCGGCCTCATCCCCGAGATTCTGCCGCGCTACCGTACTCCATATTTCCTGCATATCTTCTCGCACGGCTATGACGTCGGCTACTATAGCTATCTCTGGGCCAACGTGCTCGATTGCGACGCTTACCGCGCATTCAAGGAGACCGGAGACATCTTTAACCAGCAGGTGGCAAATGACTACCGCTACAAGATCCTCTCTAAGGTCGACGAGGCCGACGCGATGGAGCTATATCTCGACTTCCGCGGCCGTATGCCCGAGGTCGGACCCTTCCTGGAGGACCGTGGCCTGAAATAATATTCTGGTATTTCTGGAATATATGGAATTCTGGAACAGAATAGGAGACTCGATAGTCGCAGTTAGTGATATTATCTGCGGCTATCCCTTTTTTATACTGCTGGTCGGCGGCGGGTTATTCTTTCTGGTTTACAGCGGATTTGCCCCCTTGCGCCATTTTGGAAGGGCGATGCAGGCGCTGCGGGTGAAAGATTCTGCCTCCGCGGGCCAGATAAGTTCTTTCGAGGCCCTCTCCACCGCAATTGCCGCGACCGTCGGGATGGGCAACATCGCGGGTGTGGCAATCGCAATCTCCATCGGCGGAGCCGGCACCATCTTCTGGATGTGGGTCAGCGCGCTGCTGGGCATGGCTACCAAGTTTTTTGAAGGGACACTCGCGGTTATGTATAAGGGCAAGGATTCGGAGGGAGTGGTGCAGGGCGGCCCGATGTATGTGATCACGCAGGGGCTGGGGGCAAAGTGGAAGCCGCTGGCGGTATTCTTCGCCGTGTCCGGCCTGTTCGGTACATTGTGTACGATGCAGTCCAACCAGATTACCGAGGCCCTGACAACCACTTTTATCGCACCGGAAAAAATAACCGTCACAACACGTTTAATGACGGGTCTGATGATAACCGCACTGGTGGCGGCTGTGGCCCTGGGCGGCATCAAGCGCATCGGCAAGGTGGCTTCCCGCCTGACTCCATTCATGGTTGCGGCCTATTTCATGCTGGTATTCTACATCCTCGCCACACATATAGGCTCGATTCCCGGTGTTTTCAGGGATATATTTGTAGGTGCATTCACCCCGCGGGCTGCGCTTGGCGGCGGCATCGCCAGTGTGATAACGGTCGCCCTCACAGGGGTGAGGCGCGCGGTGTTTGTCAATGAGGCGGGCGTGGGTACCGCATCCATGGTACACGGCGCCTCCCGCAACAGCGAACCGGTTCGCGAAGGTCTGGTGGCCATGCTCGGCCCCTCGATAGATTCTGGCCTGGTGTGCACGCTTACGGCCCTGGCGATACTCATCCAGAAAGATGTGATCCCGCAGGCGGGAATGAGCTCCATGCAGGGGCTGCAACTGGCCCTGAACTCGTTTGCGGCCTCTATCCCGGTCGTGGGGCGCTACCTGTTGCTGGCCATCCTGCTGATATTTGCCTTCTCCACGATGTTTTCATATTCTTACTATGGTACCAAGTGCGCCAGCTATCTGTTCGGTGTCCAAAAGGGGAAATATTACATCTATTTTTATCTTTGCATGATAATTGTCGCGGCGGTGGTGCCGCTGCGTGCAGTCGTAGGCTTTGTGGACCTGACCTTTGCGCTGATGGCATTCCCTAATATGATTGCCCTCTTTGCGCTGGCCCCGCGGGCAAAAAAAGAGATGAAACGATATTTTGAAGAGTATAAAAAGAATAAATAATGAATCTTGATAAGTTTCTGGCAGAGAAGATCGCTGCCGCGGTAGAGTCATTATATGGAGTTCAGGCGCCGGAGGGTGCTATACAGCTTTCCGCTACCCGCAAGGAGTTTGAGGGGGATGTTACACTGGTTACATTCCCGTTGCTGCGCATCAGCCGCAAAAGCCCGGAAGCTACCGCAGAGGAGATTGGCGCGTACCTTAAAGCAAACCTGCCCCAGGTTGAGAGTTACAACGTGGTGAAAGGTTTCCTCAATATCAAGATATCTCCTGCATACTGGTGTGACGTGTTTGGCCAAATTGCCGCTGCAGGTGATTACGGACAGGCTGCACCCACCGGCCGGACGGTGATGGTGGAATTCTCGTCCCCCAACACCAACAAACCGCTCCACCTGGGGCATATCCGCAATAACCTGCTGGGGTGGTCGGTGTCCCGCCTGCTGGAGGCTGCCGGCGACAAGGTGATAAAGGTGAACCTTGTGAACGACCGCGGTATCCATATCTGCAAATCGATGTATGCATGGCTCAAACGTGGTAACGGTATTACCCGGAGAGCAGTGGAATCAAAGGTGACCACCTGGTAGGCGACTACTATGTGGAGTTTAACAATATGCTGATGGAGGAGACGGCTGAGGCCCTCCGCGCAGCCGGCATAGACCCGTCGGAGGCGACCCCTGAGCAGAAGGCAGAGGCGCAGAAGAATACCGGGTGCCAGAAAGCAGCCCAGGCGATGTTGCTTAAATGGGAGCAGGGAGACCCCGATGTTCGCGGGCTCTGGGCAAAGATGAACGGCTGGGTTTACGACGGTTTTGACACCACTTACCGCAATCTGGGTATCTCTTTCGATAAGATATATTACGAGTCGCAGACCTATCTGCTGGGCAAGTCGCTGGTAGATGAAGGCCTGGCAAAGGGCATCTTTTACCGCCGTGACGACGGTTCCGTGTGGTGTGACCTCACCGCCGACGGCCTGGACGAGAAACTGCTGCTGCGCGGCGACGGGACATCGGTATATATGACTCAGGACCTGGGCACCGCCTGCCGCCGTCATGAGGAGTATGGCTTTGACGAGATGATATATGTGGTGGGCAACGAGCAGAACTATCATTTCCAGGTGCTCAAACTCATACTCGGCAAGCTCGGATTCGACTGGGCGGATGCCATCTACCACCTCTCCTACGGTATGGTGGAGCTCCCGGAAGGCAAGATGAAATCCCGCGAAGGGACAGTGGTGGATGCCGACGACCTGATAGAGAAGATGTACCAGACTGCCAAGGAGACATCCCTGGAATCCGGCAAGCTGGAGGATATGGACCCGGCAGAGCAGGACAAACTCTTCATGATGCTTGGCCTGGGAGCCCTCAAATATTTCATCATCAAGGTGGACCCGCGCAAGACCATGCTGTTTGACCCCCGCGAATCCATCGATTTCAACGGCAACACCGGCCCGTTCATACAATACACGCACGCCCGCATCAAGAGTGTGCTCCGCAAGGCGTCGGAGCAGGGGATGGCGGCAGCAGTTACAGCGGAGCCCCTTCTGCCCAAGGAGATAGAACTGGTGAAAATCATGGCCGGCTTCCCGGATAAGATAAAGGAGGCCGCAGAGGCCCACTCTCCCGCGCTGGTGGCCAACTATGCCTATAATCTGGCAAAGGAGTTCAATCAGTATTATCACGATGTGAGCATCCTCAAAGAGGCAGACGAGAGGGTACGTTCCCAGCGTCTAATGCTGATTGCCACTATCGCCAAAGTGCTTGTCAAGGCTATGGATATCCTTGGGATCCAGCTGCCGGAAAGGATGTAACCTGCTTCTGTTGCGAGAGTCATGACGGGTTTTTCGATACCGACAAGCAAGAAGGAGATGGAGGCCCTGGGCTGGGACCAGGCAGACGTTATCCTCTTTACGGGCGATGCCTTTATAGACCATCCCTCGTTCGGTACCGCTGTAATCGCCCGCGTGCTAGAGTCGCACGGTTACCGGGTGGCTGTGATCCCGCAGCCCAATTGGCGCGATGACTTGCGGGATTTCCGCAAGCTGGGGCGCCCCCGCCTCTATTTTGGCGTCTCTTCCGGCGCCATGGACTCCATGGTGAACCATTACACCGCCAGCAAGCGCCTCCGCAGCAACGATGCATATACCCCGGAGGGTCGTGCCGGCTATCGTCCCGACTATGCTGTAACAGTCTATACAAATATTCTCAAGAAGCTGTTCCCGGATGTGCCGGTGGTAATTGGCGGTATTGAGGCTTCGCTGCGCCGGCTGACTCATTATGACTATTGGCAGGATTGCCTCAAACCATCCATACTGATAGGCAGCAAGGCTGATTATCTGGTTTACGGGATGGGGGAGAGGCCCAACCTGGCGCTGGCCGATGCGATGGCGGCGGGCGCTTCTGAAGATGAGTTACGCCGAATTCCGCAGATAGGTTATGTCGCGGACCAGGCACCGGACGGCGACTTTTTTGACCTCCATTCGTTTGAGAGCTGTCAGCGCAACAAGCTCGCATTCGCTCAGAATTTCAATATCATAGAGCGGGAGGCAAACCGCCTCCATGCAGAGACGCTGGTAGAGCAGGTGGCAGATAAGTTTGTCTGCATCAACCCGCCTTACCCTCCCGCAACTGAAGCGGAGATGGACGAGGTATATGCCCTGCCCTTTACCAAGCTGCCTCATCCGCGCTACAAAGGGAAGCGGATCCCAGCATACGATATGATAAAGTTCTCCATTACGACCCACAGGGGGTGTTTTGGGGGGTGTAATTTCTGTACGATAGCTGCCCATCAGGGGAAATTCATACAGTCGCGTTCGCAGGAATCAATAGTCCGGGAGGCTGCGCAGCTGGCCAATCTGCCCGATTTCAAGGGGAATATCTCAGATTTGGGCGCCCCCACAGCCAATATGTACAAGATGGGCGGGCGCAACAAGGAGATGTGTGCCAAGTGCTCGCGCCAGTCGTGCCTTTTCCCGCGCATGTGCAAGAACCTTGACAATGACCACACCCCGTTGCTGGAGCTTTACGACGCGATAGCCGCCACTCCCGGTATCCGCAACGCCTACGTCGGGAGCGGCATACGGTACGACCTCTTCCTTGGCCCCGACGGCTGTTACGACGCCACTTGTGAGCGTTATCTGCGCGAGCTGATCGTGAATCATACCTCCGGTCGATTGAAGGTCGCCCCGGAACATACCCAGGACAATGTCCTTGCCGTGATGGGTAAGCCGTCGTTCAGGCTGTTCGAGGTCCTGCGCGCCCGGTTCGATGAGATAACCCGCCGCGAGAGGCTCAAATATCAGCTTGTACCTTATTTTATTTCCGGCCATCCGGGATGCGGGATGCGCGATATGGCGGCGCTCTCTCAGAATAAATCCCTAAAAGGTCTCTATATGGAGCAGGTTCAGGACTTTACGCCGACTCCTATGACAGTTTCCAGCGTGATGTTCTATTCAGGGATGGATCCAAGGACGCTTAAACCGGTGTTCGTGGAGCGCGATATTGAAAAAAAACGCAAACAAAAATTATACTTTTTCAAATAGTTTTTTCTAATATTGTATTAGAAACAAAGATATTTGACAATGACAGCTAATCCTTCTAAGAAAAGAATCATCATAAGCTACGACAATATGTCGCAGGATCTCAAAGATGCTTTCGACAAGAAATATCCTCACGGCTATGCAGACTATATGGGTGACATTATGAAGGTTGACATCCCAAACAAGCCTTGTTTCTACGCTGTCAAGTTCAAGCCGGAGCCGGAGGATGAAGAGACCCAGGAGGATGTATTATATATGGTAAAGATCAAGGTTGTCACCGACGATGCAGAAGATGTTGAGAAAGAACTGTTTGAAGACCATTCTGACGACGGTGGGGTGGATTCTGACGGCGAAGTCCTCCCCGGCAACGACAACGATTTCAATACTCATACGGAAGACGAAGCCGACGAAGAAGATTAAAACATACCTCAGTCGCCTTGCGGACAGATTACGGAATGCGCTCAAACATATGTCTGAGCGCACTTTGCTTTGGATATTGGCCGTAGTGACAGGGTTGTTGAGCGGCCTGGCCGCCGTACTCCTCAAGCAGTCTATAGGTTTGCTGCACCGTTTAGTAACCGGTGTGGTGTCGGGTGGTCCTTACCACTGGGCTTACCTTGTTACTCCGGGAGTGGGTATGCTTCTCTCTTTGCTCTTTGTGCGCTACATTGTCAGGGACAAGATAGGCCACGGAGTTACCCGGGTGCTCAAGGCAATCTCCCGTAACGAGGCACATATCCGCCCGCACAATACCTACAGTTCGCTGGTAGCCAGTTCCCTGACCATCGGCCTTGGCGGCAGCGTCGGGGCCGAGGCTCCAATAGTTTACACCGGCGCCGCCATCGGCAGCAATATCGCCCGCGTCCTCCATCTTCCTTACCGCCAGATTACCATCCTGCTGGGATGCGGTGCGGCGGGAGCCCTTGCCGGTATCTTCAAGGCCCCCATTGCCGGGGTGCTCTTTACCCTGGAGATTTTGATGTTCAACATCTCCATGACCTCCATTCTGCCGCTGCTCTTCTCTTCGGTTTCGGCAACGATGGTGACCTACCTGCTGATGGGGGATACGGTTACATTCTCGGGCAGCATAGTCCCTTTTGCCCTTTCCAATATACCTTTTTACGTATTATTGGGCCTTGTATGCGGCATGATGTCGCTCTATTTCTTGCGCACCACGCTGCGTGTGGAGGACAAGCTGGGCAAAATGAGCAATCCTTTTATCAAATGGATATTCTGTGCGGTGCTGCTGGGGATACTGATATTCCTGTTCCCGCCTCTTTACGGCGAAGGTTTCGACGCCCTCGCCGCGATGCTCGACGGCGAGCTCCCCGACCTTGTTGCAGGTGCTCTGCCTGAGAGGGTAATGTCCGGAAAGTGGACGTTGTTGCTGTTCTTTGCGGCAGTAATGTTTACCAAGGTATATGCCACAGCTTTTACCAACGCAGGCGGCGGAGTCGGCGGTACCTTTGGCCCCACGATGTTTACAGGGGCCGTGACCGGTTTTGTGCTGGCCAAGCTGATGGGTAATCTGGGCATCGCCCAGCTCCCCATGGCAAATTTTACCCTGGTGGGGATGGCTGGCCTGATGGCAGGTGTCATGCAGGCACCCCTGACCGCCATCTTCCTGATCGCGGAGATGTCCGGCGGCTATGCGCTGATGTTTCCGCTGATGATAACCTCAGCCATCTCGTTCGCCACAATCCGCTTTTTTGAACAGTACTCCATATACTCCAAGCGGATTGCCCAGCAGGGGGATTTGCTGACCCACGACAGCGACAAGGCGGTGCTCACGCTGCTGCGCACCGTGGATTTCATAGAGACCGATTTCAAACCGATCGGGCTTGACAATACCCTTGGCGACCTGGTTAAGATCATAGCAACCAGCAACCGCAACATCGTGCCGGTGCTCGACGACGACGGGCTTTTCCGCGGCCTTGTGATGATTGATGACGTGCGGCACGAAATGTTCAATGAATCACTGTACGATACCATTCATATATATGACCTTGTGAAGGATGCCCCGGCCATACTCTCCGTGGAGGAGCGTATGGAGAGCGTGATGGATGCCTTTGAGCGTACCGGGGCGTGGAATCTCCCCGTCACCGACCCGGAGGGGCGTTACGTGGGGTTTGTGTCCAAATCCAAGATCCTCTCTCCATACCGCGATCAATTACATCAGGTTTCGCATGACTGACCTATATATCAAGCATATCAGCACGCAGCTGGGCATCAACCAGTGGCAGGCTCTCCACTGTGTGGAACTTCTTGAAGAGGGGGCGACCATCCCATTCATAAGCCGCTACCGCAAGGAACGTACCGGTGGCCTGGACGAGGTCCAGGTGGGGCAGATCAAACACTATTTCCAGTTTTTTACCGACCTTGACAAGCGCAAGACGGCGATTCTTAAGTCTATAGAGGAGCAGGGAGCCCTCACCGA
The DNA here is from genome assembly GCA_017445425.1 of Bacteroidales bacterium. Taxonomy (GTDB): domain Bacteria; phylum Bacteroidota; class Bacteroidia; order Bacteroidales; family UBA932; genus Equibacterium. Next base: position 10,435 of record JAFSUF010000034.1, read on the forward strand.
TGACCTTCGCTGCCGGATAGAGGCTGAGGTGGATTCCACCTCGCTGGAGGACATCTACCTGCCTTACCGCCCCAAGAAACGTACTCGTGCTTCGGTTGCAAAAGAGCGTGGCCTGGAGCCGCTCGCCGATGCCTTTATGTCTCTCAAGGCGGCTTCGCCCCGCGATTTGGCGCGCAAGTATATAAACGCCGATGTGCCTGACGCAGACGCAGCTATTGCCGGTGCAAGCGACATTATTGCGGAGCGTGTCAGTGAGAATGTCGAGGTGCGCAGCATGCTCCGCTCCAGTTATCTCAAATGGGGTACTGTTGTCTCAAAACAGTCGCGCGAAGGGGCTCAGAAAACGGAGGAGAGCGACAACTACCGCAGTTGGTTTGACCATCGCGAACCTATATCCAGGATTGCCCCGCACCGTCTGCTTGCAATCCTCCGAGGCGCTTCGGAAGGGATGCTTACGGTAAAAGTGGAGGTGGATGCCGACCGCAACCTGGAGCGCATCTCAAGGATAGTGCTCGGTGGCGGCAGGGCGGCTTCGCGTGAGCTTTATAATATACTGTGCGACGCAGTGGCCGACAGTTTCAAGCGTCTTTTGCACCCCTCCATTGAAAACGAGGTGCTCAAGATTGCCAAAGAGAAGGCAGACAAGAGTTCTATCAAGGTTTTCGGGGAGAATCTGCGGCAACTGCTGCTTGCCCCGCCTGTGGGGCAGAAACGGGTGATGGCCATAGACCCGGGTTTCCGTACCGGATGCAAGGTGGTCTGCCTGGACGCTCAGGGTAACCTGATGCACAACGATACCATTTATCCGCATCCCCCGGTTAACGAGCGTATCTCCGCTATGAATAAGATAACCGATATGGTGGAGAAATATGCCGTTGAGGTGATTGCAATAGGCAACGGCACCGCCGGTCGCGAAACGGAGAGTTTTATCAACAAATTGGCGCTGCCAGAGCATATCCGCGTCTATATGGTCAGTGAAGACGGGGCCTCTGTGTATTCTGCTTCAGATATCGCCCGAGAGGAGTTTCCGGAATATGATGTCACGGTCCGCGGCGCAGTATCCATCGGCCGCCGGCTGCTGGACCCCCTCTCTGAGCTGGTGAAGATTGATCCCAAATCGATGGGGGTTGGTCAGTATCAGCACGATGTGGATCAAACCCTGCTCAAGGAGGAACTGGACAATACCGTTGAGAGCTGCGTGAACTCCGTGGGCGTGAATCTCAACACCGCCAGTGTATATCTGTTGCAGTATGTCTCCGGCATCGGCGCTGCTCTTGCCGGCAATATTGTAGAGTACCGCACCTCCAACGGCGATTTTGCCTCGCGTGGTGACCTGCTTCGGGTCAAACGCCTCGGTGCGAGGGCCTATGAACAGTGTGCCGGTTTTTTGAGGATTCCCTCTGCCGCCAACCCGTTAGACAACTCTGCCGTGCATCCGGAACGCTACCCTCTGGTGGAGAAGATGGCGGCCGATATGGATGTAAGCGTGGGGGATCTGGTGGGCAACGGAGAACTCTGTGACAAGATAGATATCAACTCATATGTGGGGGATGACGTGGGGCTGCCCACACTGCGGGATATCATAGCTGAGCTCAAGAAGCCGGGACGGGACCCCCGTGGAGAGGCTTCTCAGTTCTCTTTCATCGAGGATGTCCGTACGATAGACGATGTCCAGGTGGGGATGGTACTCCCCGGTATCGTTACAAACATCACCGATTTTGGCGCCTTTGTGGATATCGGCATAAAGCAGAGCGGTTTGCTGCATGTCTCCCGAATGCCCCGTGACGGCCGCGGCCGCCCGGCACTCAAGATACAGCAACAGATAGAGGTCAAGGTGGTGAGTGTGGATACTGTCCGCTGCCGGATCGGGCTCGCTTTGAATATTGCACAATAATTGCATAACTTTGCATGATATGAGCGCAGAGTCCAAGTTAGTCATTATTCCGACATACAACGAGAAGGAGAATATAGAGAAGATTATCCGCAAGGTCCGCAGCCTTGAGGGTGATTTTCACGTGCTTGTTATTGACGACGGCTCCCCCGACGGCACCGCATCTATTGTAAAGTCGCTGATGGGTGAGTTTAAGGGCTCCCTGTTCATCCTGGAGCGACAGGGTAAACTTGGCCTCGGAACGGCATATCTCACCGGCTTCCGGTGGGCTCTGGAGCGTGGCTATGAATATATAACAGAGATGGATGCCGATTTTTCCCATAACCCTGATGACCTTATCCGCCTCATCGCAGCCTGCAAGGAGGGTGGCGACGTGGCCATAGGGTCGCGCTATTGCAAGGGGATCAGCGTGGTAAACTGGCCCATGGGGCGGGTGCTGATGTCGTACTTCGCATCCAAATATGTCCGCTTTATATTGGGTATCAATGTGTATGATACCACCGCCGGCTTTGTGTGCTACCGCCGCAAGGTGCTGGAAACCATAGACTTTGACAGGGTAAAGATGAAGGGCTATGGCTTCCAGATAGAGATGAAGTACACTGCGTACAAGCTCGGATTCAAGATAGTGGAGGTCCCGGTGATATTCGTGGACCGCACAGAGGGGGTATCCAAGATGAGCAGCAGCATATTTGGCGAGGCTTTCTGGGGCGTGATGGATCTCAAGATGCGGAAATTAAAACCCCGGGCCTGATATGGGACAGTATCTGCTGAAGAATGCTGTTTTGGTCAACGAAGGTCTCTCCTTTAACGGGGGGATTTTTGTAAGTGGCGGCATGATAGCAGACGTGTTTGATTATTCCAAGGCCGACGATTGTGCCCGCGAGGAGGCTGTGTCCGATGCTGAGGTCATTGACCTTGGCGGCTGCCATCTCTGCCCGGGCGTGATTGATACCCATGTCCATTTCCGTGAGCCAGGCGCAACCCAAAAGGGGTGCATTGCCAGCGAAAGCGCCGCCGCTGTGGCGGGGGGCGTGACATCGTATTTAGACATGCCAAACAACAACCCGCCGGCCGTAACTGCCGCCGACCTGGCTGCAAAGATGGAGATAGCTGCACGCGGTTCCCGGGCTAACTACGGCTTTTATCTTGGGGCGACCGACTACAATATTGAAGAGGTAGCCCGAGCAGGGGCTTCCGGGGCGTGTGCTGTAAAAGTGTTCATGGGGTCCTCTACCGGCAATCTGCTCGTGAGTGATCCTGACGCCATGAGGAGTCTGTTTGAGCGCTCGCCGCTTATGATTGCCGTCCATGCAGAGGACAATGCGATAATAGCAGCTAATCTGGATTGTTACAAGGCCCTTTTTGGCGATGACATACCTTTCTCTGCGCACCCCGCAATCCGCAGCGCCGCCGCATGCATTACCGCTACACATAAAGCGGTGGAGTTGGCTTTGTCAACCGGCGCCAGACTGCACATAATGCATGTCTCCACTGCCGAGGAGGTGGACTATCTTGCAGAGGTGATGCACAGGACAGACAAGATTACTGCCGAGACGTGCGTGCAGTATCTCACCTTCTGCGATGAAGATTATGAACGGTACGGCTCACAGATCAAATGCAATCCCGCAATAAAGGGGTCTTCAGACCGTGATGCACTTATTAGGGGGGTGCGGTCCGGAGTCCTGCAGACCATCTCTACCGACCATGCGCCGCACCTGCCGCAGGAGAAGGCCGGTGGCTATCTGCAGTCTGCCAGCGGCATCCCTCTGGTGCAATATTCGCTACTGATGATGCTTGAGAAAGTGCGGGAAGGGGTGTTTACCCTTCCGATGGTGGTAGAAAAGATGTGCCACGCCCCGGCGCGATTGTTCGCCATAGAGCGGCGCGGCTATATCCGCAAGGGATATTTTGCCGATCTGGTTGTGTTCGATATGCACAAACCTTCTGATGTGGCGCCGCTTTCCCGCTGCGGATGGAGCCCGCAGACAGAGTTTTCATCTACAATAGAATATACTTTCGTAAATGGCGTGATAGTAGCCCGCAGCGGTATTTTGACCGATGCCCAGACATCTGGAAGAAAACTAACTTTTGCAAGATAACAATATGAAAAAGACCATTATTGCCATCCTATGCCTGCTGATGGCGGGCAGCTTGGTTCTGGCCCAGGAAGCCCAGCGTGAATTTAAGGTTAACCAACGCTATCTCAACATCCCCATCGACCATCAACGGGACAACTTTAAGTTGTTGTTTACCGCCAACGGCGTGGATTCCCTCTCCGTTGATCTGTCGATTGCTCAGGGCGAGCCCGACTATTGGATATATAAGGATTTGTCCGCGTATATGGGAAAGAAGCTCAAGCTGAACTACGACGGTCCATCAACAGACCTCGACAGGATGTATATGGCCGACACGATAGTGGGACAGAGCCTGCTCTACAAGGAGAAACTGCGTCCGCAGTTCCATTATACGACCCGCCGCGGCTGGACCAACGACCCCAACGGCCTGGTTTACTACAAGGGAGAGTACCATATGTATTATCAGCACAATCCCTACAGCACGGGATGGGGTAACATGACCTGGGGCCACGCCGTAAGCCGCGATCTGGTGCACTGGGAAGAACTTGGTGACGTCCTTTTCCCCGACCGTTTCGGCACGATGTTCTCCGGTAGCGCGGTGGTTGACTGGCGCAATACCAGCGGCTTTGGCACCAAGGCCAATCCTACTCCTATAGTGTATGCCTATACCACCCACGCCCAGTGGCAGAAGCAGTGCATCGCCTACAGCCTGGACAATGGCCGCACTCTGGTCAAGTATGCCGATAATCCGGTGATAGACTCTCATGAAGCCGCCGGAAGCCACGAGACCCGTGACCCCAAGGTATTCTGGTATGGCGGCGAGGACGGTCACTGGGTAATGGCCCTCTTTGAGAAGGACGGCAACTCCATCTACACTTCTGACGACCTCAAAAACTGGACTTACCGCAGTCACGTGGCCGGATTTGACGAGTGTCCCGACCTGTTCTGCCTGCCGGTGGACGGCGACCCTGCCAATAAGAAGTGGGTCACCTTGGGAGCGGCCGGCATTTATATGATTGGCGATTTCGACGGATATAAGTTTACTCCCGAATCGGGGAGACATCAAAATACTCTTGGTACTTTCTATGCTTCGCAGACTTTCAGCGACACCCCCGATGGCCGTCGTATACAGATAGCCTGGGGACGCATATCGCATCCCGGAATGCCGTTCCACAGCCAGATGCAGCTCCCCACGGAGTTGACTCTGCATACCACCCGCGATGGCATCCGCCTGGCCAGCAATCCGGTTCTGGAGGTGAAGACGCTGCTTGACAGAAAGTTTACCGCAGATAAAGCAATGAGCGTGGAGGATGTCAACAAAGCCCTTGCCCAGTTTACCGATCCCAACCAGGGCCTGCATATCAAAGCTACGATGAAACTAGAGGCAGCTTGCTATACCGCATTCAAAATGAACGGGGCGGAGGTTTTTGACTACAATCCAAGTTTCGGCCTTTTCAACGGCCACTTCTATTCCACGAAAGAGATCTCCGGCCTGGAGTTTCCCATTGAGATTTACATAGACCGTACCGGGGTCGAGGTGTTCATAGACAACGGCCTCTACAGCTGGTCTTCGCCTTTGGTATGCGGGAGTGACACCAGGTTGTTTGAATTCGAGGGGTGGGCCATGACCATCCACGACTTGGCGATAGACACCGTGGCCAGCATCTGGTAGGATCAGATTTTCAATCCATAATTCTGTTTGACTGGGTTCATTACAAACGAGCTTTGTATTGAACCCAGACTTTCTATCCGGCCCAGTACATTCAATATAAACTGGTTGTAATACTTCATGTCTGGGGCGTGTATCTTCAGCAGGTAGTCATATTCGCCTGAAATGTTGAAGCACTCGGTAACCTCGGGTATCTCCAGTATCTTAGCCACAAAGTCACTGGCTATATCGGTGTTGAGCTTCTGCAGTTTGACGCTGCAGAACACTATGAATCCGAGATTCAGTTTCTCCGCATTCAGCACTGCGGTGTAGCGCTCTATATATCCTTCGCTCTCCAGCCGCTTGAGCCGTTCGTAGACCGGGGAGGGGGAGAGGTGTACCTTTGCGGCCAGTTCTTTATTGGTGATGCGCGAGTTTTCCTGTAGTGTGCGCAGTATCGCTATGTCGGTTGTGTCGAGCTTTAAGGTCATATTGAAGATAATAATTCTGCTGAGTTCCGAATTTCGGTTTATAATTGGTTAAATTTTCTGCAAAAATAAGAAATAGTTATATTATTAACTAATATTTTGGGTTTCCTTGGATGATATCGCGCCATGCAAGACCTTTGCGTCAGAAATCAAAACAGATAATTACAAATAAAGCATACGACTATGAGCCAGACAAAACTTCATTTTGAGACCCTTCAGCTCCACGTGGGGCAAGAAAGCGCAGATCCCGCATCCGATGCACGCGCCGTGCCTATCTACCAGACCGCATCTTATGTTTTCCACAACTGTGAGCACGCAGCCGCCCGCTTTGGCCTTGCCGACGCCGGCAATATATACAGCCGCCTGACCAACACTACCCAGGATATCTTTGAGCGCCGTATTGCAGCCTTGGAGGGTGGTGTGGGCGCCCTTGCCGTTGCCTCCGGCGCGGCAGCCATCACCTATTCCATACTAAATATCGCGCGTGCGGGAGATCATATCGTAGCCTCCAAAAATATCTATGGGGGTTCTTATGACCTGCTGCAGCATACTCTGGTACCCTATGGCATCACCACTACTTTTGTGGACGGTAGCGACCCCGCCAATTTTGCTAAGGCCATCAAGCCCAACACCAAGGCGCTGTTCATAGAGAGTTTCGGCAACCCTAACTCTAACATCACCGATATAGAAGCTGCTGCCCGCGTGGCCCACGAGGCGGGTGTTCCGCTCATTGTGGACAATACATTTGCCACCCCGTATCTGCTACGTCCTTTTGAGCACGGCGCAGACATAGTGGTACACTCCGCGACCAAATTTATCGGCGGGCACGGTACCACCATCGGCGGCGTTATTGTTGATTCCGGGAAATTCGACTGGAAGGCATCGGGTAAGTTCCCCCAGTTTACCCAGCCGGAAGAGAGCTATCACGGGATAGTGTTTGCCGATGCTGTCGGCCCTTTGGCCTACATTATCCGCGCCCGCGCCATATTGCTTCGCGATACCGGCTCCACGCTGTCTCCTGTAAGCGCCTTTATATTCCTGCAGGGACTCGAAACCCTCTCGCTTCGCGTTGAGCGTCATGTTTACAACGCCCTCAAGGTGGTGGATTTCCTCTCCAAGCATCCCAAAGTGGCTAAAGTCAACCATCCTTCTCTTGCTACACATCCGGATAATGAATTGTATAAGAAGTATTTCCCCAATGGTGGCGGCTCAATTTTCACCTTTGAGATCAAGGGTGGACAGAAGGAGGCATTCCGGTTTATCGACTCCCTTAAGATATTCTCGCTGCTGGCTAACGTGGCCGATGTGAAATCTCTGGTAATCCATCCCGCCACCACCACTCATTCGCAACTTACCGATGCTGAACTGGAAGATCAGGGCATCTCCCGCAGCACCATCCGCCTCTCCATCGGTACGGAGCATATCGATGACCTTATTGCAGATTTGTCCCAGGCACTTGATTCGGTTGAATAATTATTTACATTTGTGATACTATGGCAAAGATTTACAATTCTGCACTGGAGCTTGTGGGCAAGACCCCTCTCGTGCGACTGAATTCGATAATAAAAAAATATGAACTGAAGGCCGACCTGCTGGCCAAGGTGGAGTATTTCAACCCCGCCGGCAGTGTCAAGGACCGAGTGGCTCTTGCAATGGTACTCGACGCCGAGAATAAGGGGCTGCTGAAACCGGGTGCGACCATCATTGAGCCGACCAGCGGCAATACCGGGGTGGGGTTGGCCTTTGTTTCTTCTGTACGCGGTTATCACTTGATTCTGACAATGCCGGAGACTATGAGTGTTGAACGCCGCAACCTGCTCAAGGCACGCGGAGCAGAACTGGTACTCACCCCGGGTTCAGCGGGAATGAAGGGGGCGATAGCCAAGGCAGAAGAGCTGCGCGACAGCATCCCTGGCAGCATCATCCTTGGTCAGTTTGATAACCCCGCCAACCCTGACGCGCACTATCGCACCACAGGGGAGGAGATATGGACTGATACCGATGGCAAGGTCGACCTGTTTGTGGCTGGCGCAGGCACTGCCGGAACTGTTTCTGGTGTGGGGCGTTCGCTCAAGGGACATAAACCGTCGGTAAAAATTGTGGCTGTTGAGCCCGCTACGAGTGCAGTGTTAAGCGGAAATCCTTCCGGTCCACACAAGATCCAGGGTATCGGCGCCGGGTTTGTGCCGGCCAACTTTGACCGCAGCGTAGTGGATGAGATCCTGCCGGTGACAAATGAGGATGCGTTTGCGGCATCCAGGGAACTCGCGGCACTGGAGGGCCTCCTTGTAGGTATCTCTGCCGGAGCCGCCGCCTCGGCCGCCCTGTCCCTGGCAAGCAGGCCTGAGAATGCAGGCAAGACCATTGTGGTATTGCTCCCGGATACCGGTGAACGATATTTGTCCACGGAACTGTTTGCTCACGATTAATTTTACTTCTAAATAAAAAATTGATGTACATTTGCCACACTATGTACATCAATCTTAACGAAAGGGCGCACACGATTACGGAGACGTGTCGTGTGCTTATTTTCCCCGATTATTTCTGCGACGCTGCCACAGGCCTGGAAACTTACAGGCAAAAGCTTGTGGAGGTGCTGCGTGATACAGTGGACTGCTGCTTTGCGATGCAGGGCTGCAGCGGCGACGCCGATGCGATTGTAAAAGGTTTCGTTGACGAGTTGCCGCACCTTGCACAGTTGATTCAGAAGGATGTCCAGGCAACGTATAACGGTGACCCGGCTGCGGAGTCGGTGCAGGAGGTTGTGTTGTGTTACCCCGGCACCAGAGCTATCGGATATTACCGCATTGCGCACTTCCTGCTGGAATCGGGTGTGCCTCTGCTGCCGCGCATCATTACCGAGCTGGCTCATAGCGAGACGGGTATAGATATAAATCCCGGGGCGCAGATAGGGGAGTCTTTTGCAATTGACCACGGCACCGGTATAGTGATCGGTGCAACTGCGATAATCGGCAACAATGTCAAGATTTATCAGGGTGTGACGCTTGGGGCCAGGAGTTTTCCGCTCGATGCCGACGGCAATCCGGTGAAGCGCATTCCCCGTCATCCGATTTTGGAGGACAATGTCATAGTGTATGCCAATGCCACGATTCTCGGAAGAGTTACAATCGGGCACGATGCGGTTATTGGTGGTAATATCTGGGTTACAGAAGATGTCCCGGCTGGTTCAAGGGTGGTCCAGTCTCCTAAAAAATATTTTTAAAAAGATTTGGAAGGAAAGAAAAGATGTGTATCTTTGCAGTCCCTTTCGGGAAGGAGGGGGTAAGTTGATTGAATTATTGGAAGACAAAAGTACAAGCAAGTATTTATATTGTAGCATACAATAGTAAAGAGCAAGCGAAGATTCTAGAGAGGAAATCCCAAAGCCGGAAATATAACTAAAATTATACAATGAAGAGTTTGATCCTGGCTCAGGATGAA
>JAFSUF010000035.1 GCA_017445425.1 Bacteroidales bacterium
ACTTCAAGGTCACCGGTACCGCAGACGGTATCACCGCAACCCAGATGGACATCAAGGTGGACGGCCTCAGCTACGACGTGCTGGAGAAAGCACTGGAGCAGGCGCGTCAGGGCCGTATGCACATTATGGGCGAGATGCTCAAGACCATCGACAAGCCCCGCGAAGACTACAAACCGTTCGTTCCCCGCATCAAGAGCTTTGAGGTTGACAAAGAGTTCATCGGTGCAATCATCGGCAAGGGTGGCGAGACCATCCAGAAGATCCAGGCAGAGACCGGCGCCGTCATCAATATCGACGAGATTGACGGACGAGGCGTTGTGGACATCGCAACCAACGATGCAGAGGCGATGCAGAAGGCATACGACTGGATTATGGGTATCTGCGCTGTTCCCGAGGTCGGCGAGGTTTACCACGGCAAGGTGACCTCCATCCTGGAGTTCGGTGCATTCGTGGAGATTCTCCCCGGCAAAGAGGGCCTGCTGCACATCAGCGAGCTGGACTGGGGCAAGACAGAGAAGGTAGAGGATATCCTCAATGTAGGTGACGAGGTTGATGTCAAACTGCTTGAGGTCGATGCCAAGACCGGCAAGCTCCGCCTGAGCCGCCGTGCCCTTATGGAGAAGCCGGAAGGCTATGTAGAGCCCGTACGCCGTCCCCGCCCCAGCGGTGACCGTCGTGAAGGAGGCCGTGGAGAACGCCGTGACGACCGTCGCAGCGGTGACCGCCGCGAAAGCCGTGGTGGTGAGCGCCGTGACCGCAGCGAACGCCGCCCCCGCCCCGAACATCGCGAGAACAAACCCACCGAGGAATAATCCTCCCGACACCTCACAATAAGACACCCCCACGCCGTAGGGGTGTCTTATTGTTTTGTAATTAACTGTATTATACGTTTACTCGCCGGCTCCAGGTAAACCCTTAAGCATCAACTCCTACACCATCCCGGAAAAGCCCATAAAGGCGAGGGCCATTATGCCGGCGGTGATGAGGGCGATGGGGATGCCCTTGAAGGGTTTGGGGATGTCGCTGACCTCCAGCTGCTCGCGGATTGCTGCGAACAGGGAAATGGCCAGGCCAAAACCGATTGCGGATGCGATGGCAAAGACTACCGACTCGCCCAGGTTGAGCATGTGGCTCTCTCCACCGAATGTGAACTGCTTCTGAACCACCATCAAAGCCACACCCAGCACGGCGCAGTTGGTGGTGATAAGCGGCAGGAAGATGCCCAGCGACTGGTAAAGCGCGGGACTGATCTTCTTGAGGATAATCTCTACCATCTGCACGAGCCCGGCGATGACCAGGATGAAGGTCACTGTCTGCATATAGACCATATTGAGCGGCATCAGCACATAGTACTGCAGAAGCCAGGTTACACAGGTTGCCAGAGCCATAACGAAGGTAACTGCGAGGGACATGCCCACGGCGGTATTAACCTGCTTGCTGACACCCAGGAACGGACAGATGCCCAGGAACTGGGAGAGGACGATATTATTGACGAATATCGCAGACACTAATATCAGAAGTATTGTCATAGCCTATATCCTCCCCTGAGTTAACTTGTTGAACAAAGCCATCAGCAGACCCAGCACCAGGAACGCACCCGGTGCAAGCACGAATATCAGGATACCGTCGCCGCCTGTGAAACTCCAGCCGAACAGCGACCCGCTGCCCAGCAACTCGCGCACAAGACCGATGAGCGTGAGAGAAAGGGTGAAGCCAAGGCCGATGCCAAGACCGTCACATGCAGAATCCAAAACGGTATTCTTGTTGGCGAAAGCCTCTGCCCGGCCGAGCACTATGCAGTTTACGACAATCAGCGGGATGAACAGACCCAGCGTCTCGTAAAGCGAAGGCATATAGGCCTGCATCAGCAGCTGTATGATGGTCACAAATGCAGAGATGATGACGATATAAGAAGGGATGCGCACCTTGTCGGGGATGAACCTCGCCACTGCAGAAATCACGATATTTGAGAGGGTAAGCACCACCAGTGTGGCCAGACCCATACCCATACCGTTCAGCGCAGATGTCGTAGTACCCAGGGTAGGGCACATACCCAGCACCAGCACAAAGGTGGGGTTGTCTTTGATAAGACCTTTCTTTATAAGATCGATTCTACTCATCGCTTTCTCCTTCGCCGGCCTGCGGCGTTTCTGCGCTTGCTGCATAGGGAGAGGCCCCTGTTACAGCAAGATATACATTATATGCTTTGGCTAAAGCCTGGGTAAAGGCCCTGGAGGTGATTGTAGAAGCCGTGATTGCATCCACATCGCCACCATCCTTGCTCACTGAAAGGTTATACTCAGCCGGATTCTTGCCCACGAACTGAGTGCGGAAATAACTCTCTTCATCTGTCATTTTTGCACCAAGGCCAGGTGTCTCGCTATGCGAAATCACCGCAGTGGAGTAAATCTCGCCATCTGTGGAGAAGCCCACCATAAGGTCTATGGGACCGCCGAAACCAGTGGCCACCGACTCGATGGCATAACCAACTATACTGTCCCCGGCCATAGCCTGATGTACCAGATATTCAGTTCCGTCTAAAATGACCGTGGTATCCACAGGCGTTCCGTCAAACGGGGGTACCACCTGGGCTATAGCGCGCTCTGTCTTCTGCTCCTGAACCATAGCGATACGCTTTGCCGTCAGGGCATTGACACTTGACAGCAGTGCGGCACTCACCAGGCAGATGGCGCCAAGCGAAAGCAGCATATTTCTCAAAGAAGATTCCATTTTTTCCATATCCAGATCCTCCTTAAGCGGCAAACCGTTTGGGTTTGCAATATTTGTTGAGCAACGGCACGGTGGCATTGGCAATCAGGATTGCGAACGAAACGCCCTCCGGATACGAACCGAAGTAACGGATCAACACCGTGAGCAGACCAATCAGCACACCGTATATTATCATACCTATGGTGGTCATAGGAGATGTTACATAGTCGGTTGCCATGAAAATCGCACCCAACAGCAGACCACCCGAGAGAAGGTTGAAAACAGGACCCGTGTATTTCCCGGGGTCAACCAGCCAAAAGATGGTTGTCATCACCACCACCGTACACAGAATAGCCACCGGGATATACGGTTTGATTACCCTGCGAACCAGCAGATACACAAATCCTATGATAAGGGCCAGCGCAGAGACTTCACCTGCAGAACCGCCGGCTGCGCCAAAGAATGCATGCCAACCGCTCAGGCCATTCTCTGCTATAATCTGATCCGCGGGGATGCCCTGCCTGATACCTTCGTTGATCTGAGCCAACGGAGTCGCACCGCTGAATGCATCTATCGGCAGCCAGCCCTGAGGCGCAGCCCAGGAGGTCATAGCCACCGGGAATGAAACCAACAGAAATACGCGGCCAAAGATTGCGGGATTGAAAATATTCTGACCCAGGCCGCCAAAGCACATCTTTGCGATGCCGATGGCAGCAAGGCTGCCCACGAAAGCAACCCACCAAGGGGCAGCCGGCGGCAGGTTGAGCGCCAGCAGCACTCCCGTAACCACGGTAGCGGAGATGCAGGGTATTTCACGGCCGCGGAGATACTTCTCTATGAGAAACTCACAGCCAACGCAGGTAGCAACGCAAACCAGAAGCAGCAACAGTGCGTTCCACCCGTAGAACAGAAGCGAAACCAGCGTTGCGGGAGCAAGTGCGATGAGCACATCGTTCATCAGGACCTGGGTAGTGGTCTTGTTCTGGAAATGCGGAGAAGGGGAAACTATAAGTTTTGCCATATCAGATCCTCCTATTTTTTAGCCCTCGAGCGGATGATTTTCATCACCTCTGCCTTTGATGTTCTCACTATATCCAATAGCGGAATATGCGCGGGGCACGTGGACTGGCAGCAGCCACATTCGATGCAATCATAAATCTTGTTCTCCTCCAGGGCGGCATAGTCACCGTTCCTCCCCAGACGATTCATAAGCCAGGGTTCCAGTCCCATAGGACAGGCCTGGGTGCAACGGCCGCAACGGATGCAGACCGTCTCCGGGGTACGGGCAGTCTGCTCCGGTGTGAGCACCAGCAGGCAGGAAGAGCCTTTCTGGGTAGTCGCCTCCAGGTTGGCCACCGCCTTGCCCATCATGGGGCCGCCGGAAATCACCTTGGCCGACTCCATGGGAAGGCCGCCGACCGAATCCAGGATGGCAGAGATGGGGGTACCGATGCGGACCAGATAGTTTTTCTGTTCCGGCAGGCACTCGCCAGTTACAGTCATAACACGTTCTATGAGCGGCTTATCCTTCTGAACGGCCTGATAAACCGCATAGGAGGTGGCGACATTCTGCACCACGCAACCTGTCTCAATCGGCAGGCCGCCGGAGGGGACCCTGCGGTGGGTGATAGCATCTATAAGCTGTTTTTCGCCTCCCTGCGGATATTTCTTCTTCATCTTGACTACGTCTATGCCGACATAGCGGAGAGTGGCATCACTGAGTGCGTCAAAAGCCTCAGGCTTATTCTCTTCAACGGCAATCACCACCATCTCCACTCCCAGCACGCGGGCCATTATACGGGCTCCGAGCACAATTTCGTGGGGATGCTCACGCATCAGGCGGTCGTCGGCGGTCACATACGGCTCGCACTCTGCCGCATTTATTATGAGATATTCCGCCTTCTTGTCCTTTGGCGGAGCCAGCTTGATGTGAGTTGGGAAGGTTGCACCGCCCATACCCACTACGCCGGCTTTTTTTATCTTCTCCAACAATATTTCCGGAGAACCTTTAATATCCCTTTCTATACGGTCAGAGGTCACGATGCCATCGGCATATTCATCTCCCTCGACATCGATGCAGACGTGCATCACCATATTACCGGCCAGGTCGGCGCGCGGCTCCACGGCGGTAACCGTCCCGCTCACCGAGGAATGCACGAAACCCGACACAAACCCCGTAGGGGTTCCTATCACCTGTCCCACTTTCACTTTATCACCCTTTTCAACCACCGGGGTTGCGGGGGCGCCCAAATGCTGGGCCATTGAGATGGCGACCTTTGCAGGAATCGGGAACTGCTCTATTGCGGCATCTTTAGCAAGTTTCTGCTCTGCCGGATGGACGCCGCCTATTCTGAATGTTCTGTATTTCATACTATCTCTCCTCCCAGATTAGAATTCGAGCTCTATTACATCGTCGTTATCCGCCGGTTCGGACTGAGCCTTTGGTCCCACCTTGGGCTCCGCCTCAGGTTCCGGATTGGGCACCGGTTCACTCACAACCGGTTTGGGTAACGGCCTGCGGACCCTCTTAGGAGCTGCAACAGGAGCGTCAGAGAACAAGGAGGCCTCCTGAGGTTCGCTCTTTTGTGCGGGTTTAGCAGGTTCGCCCCCGGTCTCTTCTGCCGGTTTGGCCTTTTTAGTTGTCCTGGTCCGTTTAGGCTTGGGGGCAGGCTTGGGAACTTCTTCGGTTTCTTCAACAACCTTGGGAGCCTTTTCTGCTTCAGGTTCAGACTTCATGACCTTCTCTGGCTTCACCTCTGGCTTGGGGGCATGCTCCGGGGCCTCCTCCACCTTGGGCTCAGCCTTCGGCGCCTCTACAGGTATCGCTGCAGGCTTAGGGGTTTCCTCTGCTTTCGGTTCCGGCTTGGGAGCATCTGCAGGTTCCTGCGACGAGGCGGGCCTGGCCGCCTCCACTATCTTCTCTGGAACTACCTCTGCAGGCTTCACAGGTTCTTCAGCAGGTTTCGGGGATTCTGCCTCCGGCTTAGGGACCTCCACTGGCTTCTCCGCCTTCTTAGGGGCGGGCTTGGGAGCTTCTACAGTTACATCTGCAGACTCAGGAGCCGCAACCTTGGATACCACCTTGAATCGGGCTGCAGAACGCATCTGGGGCTTGGGAACCTCCACCTCGGGCTCCGGTTCCTCAACGACAACCTCTTTTGGACTTAATTTAGATTTAACCTTTTCGCTTACCTTGGATGCAAGCCTGGCGACCAGCCCGGTTTTTGCCTCGGGGGCAGACTCGGATACGGGCATATCCACCTCCGGTTCTTCATCAACCTTGACGGCAGCCGGCTTGCGGACAGGGAAATTGAACTTATGGATTGCTCCGGTGGGGCACTCCTCCACACACTTTGTACAGAGTTTACACTTTTCAGGATCTATCCAGGCAAGATTATTTTCCACCACGACCGCGTCGTGAGGACATACCTTGGCGCACTTGGAACACCCTATGCATGCCGCCTTGCAGGCCTTGCGGGCAACCGCCCCCTTGTCTTTATTGTTGCAGGCCACCACGACCTTGAGACCACGGGGACCTTTTGCCCGGAGTTCAATGACACTCTTGGGGCAGGCTTTGGCGCAAGCGCCACAACCTGTACACTTATTCTCGTCCACAACCGGCAGGCCGGTTTCCGGATTCATCTTGATAGCGTCAAACTTGCAGGCACGCTCGCAGTCACCTCCTCCCAGACAGCCATAGTTGCATGCGGTGTCTCCACTGTATAGAGACCCCTTGACCTTACAGGATGCGTAGCCGTCGTAAATGTTTACCGTGGGGCGGTTTTCACAAGAGCCGTTGCACTTTACGACGGCCACCTTTGGCGCGGCCACCGTCGCCGTCTTACCGAGCAGGGATGCTATCCTGGCCATAGTTTCGCTGCCTCCCACAGGACATTGCGCATCACCAAACTCATCCATAGCGACCAGTTTGGTAGCGAAATCACGACAGCCTGCACAGCCGCAGCCGCCGCAGTTTGCCCCGGGAAGCAGCGCCTCGACATCATCAATGCGGGCGTCCTCCTCGACCTTGAATCTCTTAGCTACGGCAAAAAGGATTGCTGCAACCAGCAACCCTATAGCAGTAAGAGTGATGACTGTAATTAGTATAGGATTCACACTAGTATAAGTTATGGTTCAATTGAAAAAACGAATTCCCTCTCTAATTTATCTTTAAAAAGAGCAAATATAATATAATAAATCGCCACGGACAACAAAGATAGCAGTCCTGTATACAATTGTTCCAATCCGCACGCGCTAAAACAGAGTATCGCTGCCAGCAAGACCAGCAGCGGAAGACCGTAAGCGAAGATTACCGCTTTCATCCCCATTGCCGCAGAGAGCACCAGATGCACATTGTCCCCCTCTTTATACCCAGCCGTTGCCGTGGCCAGTGTCTGGGGAATGACTACTATTCGCACCTGCTCTTCGCTGGCGCCGCACACCCCCCTGGCATGACAAGTCGCACAAGCAGACTTGTTAACTATCTCTACTTCTATTGATTGGGCATTAATCGATACGATTTTACCTTCGTGAACTATCTTTGAGGGTTGCTTACTCATCAATTTATTGCGGTTAAAGGGCACTTGAGCCCCGATGCGCCCGTCAGCGCGCCGTTTACCCTGCCAACTGCGATAGATGTTGAAAAATCGACTATCGTCCGGGATGCGTCCGGCGTAATCCAGAGATAAATAGGTGCCAGCTCGTCCCCCTTGCTGGATACGGCGATAGCGGACTCTTTGTCGAGCTGCTCTGCCCCCTTGCGCGGAATCACTCTAAGCACATACTTCTCTGTGGCGACGGTACCTATGCCGGAGACCTTTCTGTTCTCCGCTTTTACATAGCCGATATAGACATCGTTGACATTGCAGTCAAGGGCGCACATAATGTGTATGGTCTTGCCACGTTTTACAGCATCCAGATCTGCAGAGCGCACCGCATAAAGCATGGTGATGACATCGTATATCACTTTGTCAGCTTTAAATACAGTGTCGCGGACCGGGCGGGTGCTCTTCTCCACATGAGCCTTCAGGCTCCTGCCGTCATCGCTCCATGTATAATTGTTGCGCGCCCAGTAACTCCCCTCTGTCTGCTCGCGGGTAAACACCAGCGGAGTAAGGTCTGAGGTAGCAAAACGGCTGTCGTAATTATACTGGACCTTTACCAGGGCGGCCACAAAATTACTGGTGGCGCCTTTGGTAACGAGGTGGAAGGCAGGGGTGCCTTGGTAGTCCTCTTCTTTCAGGTCAAAGGAGAGATTTGCCACATCCGCATTAATCACTCCCCATTTGTAATGGAGTTTATATGTGAGCCTTTCGCCGCCGCCAAAAGGATGGTCCTGGGCTGCGGTCTCTGCCGGCAGCGCTGCCGCCAGGAAAAAGAGCGACAGCAGGATTGTTCTAAAGCGTTTCATTGTCAAAATCCAAGTTTGCTGTAGTAGAATTCAAATTTGACTCCACATTTTCATATTTGACATCAGAATCTGCACTATACATGGTATTCGCATCCACGAAACGTGCCTCTTCCTTTATGAAACGCATCTCTACATCCTTGGTCTCACCGTTGCGGTGCTTGGCGATAATCAGCTCTGTATAACCGGGATACTCGTTAGGAGTCTCCACCCCTACAACCTCCGGACGGTGGATGAACATCACTATATCGGCATCCTGCTCAATCGCGCCGGATTCACGGAGGTCGCTCAGCTGGGGACGTTTGTTTCCGCCGCGGGTCTCCACAGCACGGCTAAGCTGGGAAAGGGCAATGATAGGGACATCCAAATCCTTTGCGATACCTTTCAGCGAACGGGATATGGCAGAAACCTCCTGCTCACGCATACCGCGCAGCTCGGGCGGGCCGGTCATAAGTTGCAGATAATCTATGATGATAAGTTTTACCTTATGGACATGCACCAGACGGCGGGCCTTCGCCCGGAATTCGTAAATTGAGATGTTTGATGTGTCATCGATCCACAGCGGAGCCCGCGACAAGCGGGTGATCCGCTCATTGAACAACTTCCAGTCTTCCGGGTCACGAAACTTCTTGGCACCCCATATCTTGCTGCTCTCCAGCCCGGTCTCGCTCACCAGGATACGCTTCACCAACTGCGTCTCTGCCATCTCGAGAGAGAAAAGCGCCACCGGAATGTTGTGTTCCACAGCCATATTGCGGGCCATGGTGAGTACGAACGCCGTCTTACCTACCGACGGCCGGGCCGCAAGGATAATGAGGTCGGACTTCTGCCAGCCGTAGGTCACCTTGTCTATGCCCAGGTATCCTGACGGAACGCCGGAGAGTCCGTCCTGACGGCTCTGTCCCTCCTGAATCTCGTCAATCGCACGGTTCAACACGCTGCTCACCAGAGAAGTGTCCTTGCGCATATTGCGGTCGGCAAGTTCAAAGATATCCTGTTCTGCGGTTTGCAACAGGTCATCTACCGGCAGGGAATCTTCATACGCAAACTTCTGGATGTTGTGCGATATGGATATCAGCTCGCGCTGGATATACTTCTGCAGCAATATCTTGCAGTGGTAGTCGGTGTTGGCGGCAGCACTGATACGCATGCTGATTTCGCTCAGGTATGTGATTCCGCCCGCATCTTCAAGTTCGCCCCGCCGGGAAAGCTCATCTGCAACCGTTAGGATATCCACCTTATCGTTGCGGGAAGCTATCTCTTTGATGGCCGAGAATATCTTGCGATTGGCTTCCTTATAGAAGCATTTGTCGTTGAGCTGGTCCAGCACGTCAGAAATAACCTCGCTCTCAAGCATCATTGCGGCCAGTACCGCCTCTTCGATCTCTATCGCCTGAGGTGGCTTAAGTCCGCTTTCCGCAGATATCTGGGCGATATCCACACGTTTCTGTTTCTTGGGAGCCGGCACTGTAAGATGCTGTTTGTATACTACTCAACCTCTTCTGACTTGTAGTCGTTCTTGTATTCAGGATTTACAAGGATACGGCCGCAATACTCGCACACGATTATCTTCTTGCCCTGGATGATGTCGAGCTTGCGCTGCGGGGGAATCTGGTTGAAGCATCCGCCGCAGGCCTCGCGCTCTATGGTTACTACCGCCAGATGGTTCTTGGCTGCACCACGTACGCGATTGTAAGCTACCATCATTCGCTCGTCAATCTTCTTCTGGAGCGCCTCTTTCTCTGCCTGGAGTTTCTCCTCGGCAGCAGCGGTCTCTTCTATGATGGTCTCGAGTTCCTTTTTCTTCTCCTCGAGGTTGGCCTCAAAGATTGCCAGACGGTCACGGGTAGAGGCAATAAGATCGCGCTTTTCCTGAAGATCGCGCTCGCACTCGCCGATGCGCTTTTCGCAAACCTGCTGTTCAAGAGTCTGATATTCAATTTCTTTACCCAGAGACTCGTATTCGCGGTTGTTCTTTACGTTGTTCTGCTGGTTGGTGTATTTCTCCACAAGCATAGCCGCCTCTTCAATGGCGTGTTTGAAATCTGCTTTCTTCTTCTCAATCTGCTCTATGTCAGCCTCGGCGTTGGCGATACGGGTATTGAGCCCGGCCACCTCGTCTTCCAGGTCCTGAACCTCCAGGGGGAGCTCACCGCGCTGCAGGTGAATCTTGTCGATTGCAGTATCTTTAATCTGTATCTGATAGAGCGTACGCAGTTTCTCGTCCATGGTGATGCCGTCGGCATCGTTCACGCTCTTGGCTACCGACACGAAGGTCTCCCTCTCGTCGATAGGGGTAACTATTGTCTGTTTAACCTTTTTTGTTGCCATAATAAGCTGGTCTCAAAAGTAATATATTGGATTTTTGTCTTCTCTTGTTCGCAGAACTGCAAAGGTATTGATTTTTTCACTAAGTACCGAAAATAGTTTATCAACTATATCAATTTCGCTCTCAAAATGACCGATATCGAGCAAAATGAACCCTTTTTCTGCAAAAAATTGATGATAACTCAGATCGCCGCAGATATATGCCTGCGCCCCGCTTGCAAGGGCAGTCTCTACAAGGGAGCCGCCGCTCCCGCTGCACAAAGCCACCTTCTCTATCGGCCCCTCGATTGGACGTGAGGTGCGAAGCGCCTTGAGCGAGAACCGCTCCTTTACGAAAGAGATGAACTCCCCGCACTCCATCGGCCGCTCCAGAAAACCGGTGAGCCCGAAGCCGTCTTCACTCAGAAGTTCCCGCCGGGTGAGGCCAAGCCGCTCAGCCATAAGGTAATTAACCCCCTCCCCAGCTTTGTCGGCATTGGTGTGGGCAGAGTAAACGGCGATGTCGTTTTTAATGGCCATGGTAACAGCCTCCCCCAGGAAGGTATCAGGAGATATCCTTTTTAAGCCATGGAAAATCAGTGGATGATGGGTGACGACCATACTGGCTCCGCGCTCCACAGCCTCTGCTATGAGTTGCGGAGTACAGTCAAACCCCACCAGCACCCTTGTGACTTCCGCATCGGGGCGGCCGATGCAGAGCCCGGTATTATCCCAGCCGGCAGCGCTCTCCAACGGAGCGAACTCCTCTATTATGCGGGCTACGTCGCAGACTTTCATAATCTATATCTCGTCGTGGACCTGTTGCAGCATATCACGTATCTCCTTTAGCCGGAGCGCCACCTGAGCCCGGTTGTCTCCCCCCTCTGCATTGGCCTTGAGCATCTTGCCCGCCCCCTCGAGGGTCATCCCCCGCTCTTTGATGTAATAGTGGAGTTTTTTGAAGGTCTCCACGTCATCAGGCGAAAACAGGCGGTTGCCCTTCTTATTGCGCATAGGGTTGATCAGGTCGGGATAGGTGTTGGCCCAGAAGCGTACGGCGGAGGTACTTTCGCCCAGGATTTCGGCCACTTCGCCGATTGTGTAACAGATTTTTGCCATATAGGTTGTGAAAATTTCTTCAAATATAATCAATCCAGCGATTGTCCGGTAGTATTTGCCAATAATAGCATATCACTGTACGCAGAAGGTGAAAGGTTTGCAAAGAAATAATTGACCGGATCCAACGCCCGGCCGCCCTTGCGTACCTCATAATGCAGCGACGTAGAGAACGATGTACCTGAATTGCCCACCCTGCCGATCACCTTGCCGCGTTTGACTCTCTGGTTGATGGCCACATAAATGTCGCTAAGATGGGCATAGGTGGTACGCAATCCGTCGCCATGGTCGATTATCACCATATTGCCCAGACCTTTATTCTGCTTGAGCACCTCAACCACAACCCCGCCTCCTGTGGCTATCACATCGGTCCCGTAGGGGGCCATCAGGTCAATCCCGGCATGGCTGGCAAAGGTCTTGAAAAAGGGATTGATCTTCTTACCGGTGGTGGCGCCGGTGCGGGCGATCGTGAGGTTCTCCAAGGGGATGACGGAAGGGAAGTTCTCCTTGTTGAAATCCTTGTCTTCAAGACAGTCGTTGATTGCCCTGATCTGCCTCTCTACCTGGCTCGCGGTGCGGACAAGTCCTTCCAATGCCTCATGCGAAGATTTTACAAGGTGTTCCTCGTCTGCCGCAAAAAATTTCTCCAACTCTATTTCGTCACCACTTGCGAACAGCCCCTCCTGAGAGGGCGGATCCACATTGAATATATTGTGATAAATCTGGTTGTCGCGCGCCTGTAGGCCCTTTAAAACATCATCCACAAGGAAAGAGCGCTCCAGCAGGTTATCGTAATGCTCCTGCAGATATTCGTTCTCCTGCTTCAAGGCGCGGTCCTGCTTGCCGGTATAGACCAGCTCGTAAATGCCATACAGGCCAAGGGCAACCAGAAGACCCCATAACAGATATCTCAAGTACATGTTCCGTCTCATCTCTCATCCTTCAATTTATCAGCCGGGGTCACAAGGGTCATATACTCCTTTGGGGAGATGGTCTTATCAAAATAGTTCCAGGGATTCACCTGCCGGGTATTATAAAGCACCTCATAGTGAAGATGCGGGCCGGTTGCGCGTCCGGTGCTGCCTATGGTGCCGATCTGGTCGCCTCGGTGTATCTTCTGCCCAGGCGCGACATTTGCCGATTGAAGATGTCCGTAACGGGTGGCATAGCCAAAACCGTGGTCAATATCCACGACATTGCCGTAGCCGTGATAGTTTAACTTCACGTCAGACACAACCCCGTCGGCCGACGCATAGACCGGCGTGCCTCGCGGACCGGCGATATCGGTACCGCTATGGAAGATAACATTTCCCATAATCGGATGGATACGGTATCCAAAGGGTGATGTGAAATTGATTTCACGCCCGGGGCAAACCGGCATCAAAGAGGGGATATACCTGGTCATATCCTCTATCTTCATCGCGACCTTTTCTATATCGTCGTAAGAGAGCGACTGCAGATAGGCACGCATCTCAATCACATCCTGGTTCCGGGCCGATTCTGTAAGCAGCGCGGCGTTGGGAAACCCCTTAAGCACTTCGTAGCGCGATTCTGAGCCATAGCCTGCACCCCTGACCTCGGGCGGCAGCTCGTCCATCCCGAATATCGGGCGATAGACCTTGTTGTCCCGCATCTCCAGTTCTTCCAGACGCTCACTTTGGAGCGCGGTGCGCTGCCCGATATACTCTATTTTCTCCATCAGCCGGGCATTCTGCTTTTTCAGAACCATCTGACGGATGCTTGGGACAAAGAACCCGCTGCCGTTCAGCAACAGATACAACCCAAAGATCACCACTCCCACTGCCAAAGAGATGGCAGCGTCACGTCCGGCAAAGGCATGGCGTCGCCCGCCCTCATTATTCTCCCCTGGCCTGCAGTTGTATGTGATTTTTGCTGTTGACATAATTAAAGCAGAGAAAAAATCTGCAATAATTGTGCTAAGTTACAAAAATTGATTTTAGAAAGTTATCTTTGCAGTTTAGTTGTAAATTTCAACCTGCTATATCATAAAATGACGTCAAAAGAGATTAGAAAAACCTTTTTGGATTTCTTTGCATCCAAGGGACACACAATAGTTCCGTCGGCTCCGATGGTGGTCAAGAACGACCCGACCCTGATGTTCACCAATGCCGGAATGAACCAGTTCAAGGACATTTTCCTTGGCAACAAGAGCTCCGCGTTCAACCGCGCTGCAGACACCCAGAAATGCCTCCGTGTAAGCGGCAAGCACAACGACCTGGAGGAGGTGGGACACGACACATACCACCACACCATGTTTGAGATGCTGGGCAACTGGAGCTTTGGAGACTACTTCAAGAAAGAGGCGATTGGCTGGGCCTGGGAGCTGCTCACCGAGATTTACAAATTAGACAAGAGCCGTCTGTACGCCACCGTATTCGAGGGTTACGCCCCCGACGGCCTGGAGATGGACAGTGAAGCCCGCGGTTACTGGCAGCAGTACCTGCCCGATGACCATATGCTGCTGGGCAACAAGCTCGACAACTTCTGGGAGATGGGCGACACCGGCCCCTGCGGTCCCTGCAGCGAAATCCACCTGGACCTGCGCGACGAGGCAGAGATTGCGGCCAAGCCAGGCGCCGAGCTGGTGAACGAAGGACACCCGCTGGTGATTGAGATATGGAACCTTGTGTTTATGCAATACAACCGCAAGGCCAACGGCTCCTTAGAGAACCTCCCTGCGAAGCATATCGATACCGGCATGGGCTTTGAACGCCTCTGCATGGCCCTCCAGGGGAAAAAGAGCAACTATGACACCGATGTCTTCACCGGCATGATAAGCACCATCGCCGCGCTCAGCGGCAAGAGCTACGATGAGGGCGGGCAGACGGCGGTAGCGATGCGCGTAATTGCCGACCACATCCGCGCAATAAGTTTCTCCATAGCAGACGGACAGCTCCCAAGCAACAATAAGGCGGGCTATGTAATCCGCCGTATCCTGCGCCGTGCGGTGCGCTATGGTTACACTTTCCTCGACCTCAAAGAGCCGTTCCTCTGCCTGCTGGTACCCACCCTGATTGCAGAGATGGGCGACGCATTCCCTGAACTCCGCGCCCAGCAGACCCTCATCACCCGCGTAATCAAGGAGGAGGAGGACGCGTTCCTGCGCACGCTGGACAAGGGCATCCGCCTGATGGACAATATCATGGAGAAGTCAAAGGCGACCAAAGTCATAAGCGGCAAAGACGCCTTTACGCTATATGACACATTCGGTTTCCCGATTGACCTGAGCGAGCTCATAGCCCGCGAAAACGGCTTCCAGATTGACCTGCCGGAGTTCAACGTTGAGCTCGAGAAGCAGAAAGAGCGCGCCCGCAACGCCACCTCTATACAGGCCGGCGACTGGGTGGAGCTTCTGCCTCAGGCACAAAGCGGGTTTGTAGGTTACGACACCACAGAGACCGATTCACGCATTGTCAAGTACCGCACCGTTACAGCCAAGAACAAAGAGCAGATCCAGATAGTGCTGGATACCACCCCTTTCTACGCAGAGATGGGCGGCGAGGTGGGCGACACCGGTGAGCTCCGCTCTGCCGACGGCGAACGCCTCCAGGTGCTCAATACCATCAAGGAGAACGGCCTGCCGATACACCTGGTGGACCATCTCCCCGGAAACCCTACCGCAGAATTCCACGCAACCGTGGATGTGGAGCGCCGTATCAACATCCAGAATAACCACACTGCAACCCACCTGCTGCATTATGTGCTGCGCAAGATACTGGGCACCCATGTAGAGCAGAAAGGTTCATACGTCGGGGCAGCGTCGTTCCGCTTTGACTTCTCCCACTATGAGAAGGTCCCCAAAGAGACCCTGGACAAGGTGGAGCGTATGGTCAATGCCCTTATCCGCGCCAACGCCCCGTTAGAGGAGTTCCGCGAAATCAGCATAGATGAGGCCCGCAGCCGCGGCGCCATGGCGCTGTTCGGAGAAAAATACGGCGACAAGGTCCGCATGATTAAGTTTGGCGACTCGGTTGAACTCTGCGGCGGCTGCCACGCCCCCGCTACCGGTAATATTGGTTATTTCAGGATTCTGAACGAGAGCGCCGTTGCCGCAGGCGTACGCCGTATAGAAGCTACGACAGGCATCAACGCAGAACTCTCTGTGGACGTGATGGAAGATATCCTTGAGAAGGTGCGCGCAATGTTCAACAACGCCGGAGACCCCGCAGCTGCCATCAGCCGCATAATTGAGGAGAACGAACAGTATAAGAAATCCTTCGAGGCTATCCAGAAAGAGAAGATTGCCGACATGAAGGCCTCGCTGCTTGCCAACGCACAGACCGTTAACGGCAAGACCGTCCTCACCCTTACCGAGTGCCCCTCCATGGAGGTCGCCAAGAGCATAGCCCACGACCTTCACGGCGAGTGCACCACCACCGCTTTTGCGGCAGCTTTCGAATCGATGGACCAGAAGCCCTGCCTGGTGCTGATGTACACCGATGACCTCGTTGCCGGCGGGTGCGATGCCGGCCGTGACATACGCCAGGCGGCACAGTTCATCCAAGGTGGCGGCGGCGGCCAGAAGTTCCTTGCTACGGCAGGTGGCAAGAATATTGCAGGCCTGCCCGAAGCCCTTAGTAAGCTTAAAGAGCTGATAGGGTGATTGCGAAACCTGCGCGATGAAGAAACTTGACCAGTATATACTAAAATCTTTTTTGGGACCGTTTATCCTGACGTTCTCAATAGTGTTGTTTATACTGGTCATGCAGTTCCTCTGGCTCTACATAGACGAGCTGGTCGGCAAAGGTCTCTCTTTCGGAGTCATCCTGGAGTTTATGGCCTGGGGCAGCGCGACCCTGCTGCCCATGGTGCTCCCGCTGTCCACCCTGCTCGCATCTATCATGACGCTGGGCGGCATGGGCGAGAACAACGAACTGCTGGCCATCAAGAGCGCCGGCATATCGCTGGCCCGGGTCCTGTTGCCGCTGATATTTGTGGCGGTGGGCATCTCCATAGGCGCCTTCTTCATATCCAACGACTTGATTCCGGTGGCTTACAAGAAGATTTATGCGCTGCGCGACGATATCGGCCGCACCAAGGAGGTCATAAAGATTCCCACCGGCATCTTTTACGACGGCATCGACGGATATATGCTCCGTGTGGATTCCCACGACGACGAAACTGGGCAGATGCACGACATAATTGTGTACGACCACACCAACAATCTGGGAAACAACTCCCTTACCGTGGCCGATTCCGGTTCTATACGTGTCACCGGCGACGGCGCCACCATCGTCTTCATGCTCTACAACGGCACCTCATATAACGAGGAGAACATTTACAAATCGCGCGACACGACTCTCAAGCAGGATATCATCACCTTTGACGAGCAAAAGATGATAGTATCCCGCGACGACTACTCTTTTGAGCGCAGCGACGACGACCGCTTTGGCAACGAGATCATGGCCAAGGACCTGAAGATGCTCCACCATGACCGGGACTCTCTCTCTACCGAGTTTGCAGCAATCAAACCCTTGACTGTAAGGCGGTTTGCCTATTCTGATGCTTTAAAACGCATGAGCCAGTTAGACACTCTGGTAATAGTGAACCACAACTTATGCGACGGCGATCAGTGGGACTTCGAGGCGTGGAAAGACAGCGTGATGACAGTCCGTACCGCCCGTGACCTGGAGCTCACGGAACATGCGTTGGAGAGCCTGGAATCGCAGCGGGCCGCCCTGGCCGATTATGACCGCAACACATACCGGTATGTATCCCCAATCCGCAAGATGCTCATAGAAGAGTATCGCAAATTCACCCTTTCACTGGCCTGCCTGCTGTTCTTCTTTATCGGGGCGCCGCTGGGCAGCATCCTCCGCAAAGGCGGCCTTGGCACGCCGGTTATCGTTTCGTCGCTCATATTCCTGATGTATTGGGTGGTGGATATCAGCGGAAAGAAACTCGCCCGCGACGGGGCGATCACTCCCTTTGAAGGGTCGTTCATCTCCTCTGCAGTACTGCTACCGGTGGGCATGTTGCTGCTCTGGCTCGCCATCCACGAGAAGACCATCAATTTCGGTGCAATCAAATACAAGTTCAAGATGTTCGGCAAGAAGGCAGACAAGGCCGTGCTCAAGGCGCTTAACTTCTTCAAGAAAAACCACGGCATCGTCAAGGTCGTATATATGGGCACCCCGGAATTCGCAGTCGGTCCGCTCAAGGCGCTTATAGAGGGTGGCTACGAGATTTCTGCGGTAGTGACCGTGCCCGACAAGGCCAGCGGCCGCGGCCTTAAGGTCAACCAGAGCGCCGTCAAGCAGTTCGCCATGGAGAAGGGCCTGCCGTTGTTGCAGCCCGTTTCGCTCAAGGAT
>JAFSUF010000036.1 GCA_017445425.1 Bacteroidales bacterium
ATACACCTCCACGGCCCCGACATCGACATTTTCCAGACAGCAAGTGTTATCTGGGATAAGGTAAAAGACCTCAACCCGCGCATGGGGATGTGCTTGGATATCGGTCACGACCTGCGCGGCGGTGCCGACCCCGTTGAAGACCTCAAGAAATACCATACCCGCGTCTTTGACATGCACTTCAAAGACGAGTCGGAGGCCTCAAAGGCTGGATGGTGCGTGGAGATTGGCCGCGGCCTTATAGACTTCCCTGCCCTGGTGAGGACGATGCGGGAGGTTGGCTACGACGGAATGTGCTCCCTTGAATACGAGAAAGACCTGGACGACCCCTTCATGGGGATCGCGGAATCCTTCGGCTACCTCAAAGCCGTCTGCGATATGGCATAAAGAAAAACGCCCCGCGGGGCGTTTTTCTTTTTAATAGTTTTCTGCCGATATCTCTATCGCTTAACCCTTACTACCAGGTAGCGGGAGATGCTCCAGAATTTGTCGGTATCGTTGATTATGATGCTCTCTGTGCCGTCTTCCTGGGGTTCGATAGTATAGCTCCCTTCGGGATGGTTGGTGAGCAGCTTGATGCGCTTGCCGTTGGTGGGAATCACATTGACGCGACGGCGGTCGAATGTCTTGAATCCGGCAGAGGTGTTGGAAAGGTCCTTCAGCCTGCCGCTGTCAAACAACCCTTTCTTCTCGAACAGGCCCCATCCCGTAAGTTCGCTTTCGGTACCGCAGATGTAATGTACCGCATTCATGTCGGTATCCTGGCTCTTGATGCGCTCCTGCTGCGATGCATTCTGCTCCTGCAACCCTGCAACGTTCTTTTCCAGGGATGTCACGGTACTGTCCAGTTGATTGATACGCGCCATCTGGCTGGAGACAGTGCGCTGCAGATCCTCAATTACGGCTGTCTTCTCGTCCAGCTCCTGCTGCATACGGGTGATGGTAGCCGAGAGGGTCTTGTTCCGGGCATTGCTCTTAGAGAGCTGCTCCTGCAGGTTGTTGATCTTATCCTGCTGTTCTGTAATCTTGTCTTTGATCTTGTCCACCTGGTTGAGCATAATGTCCTTGCGTGATACAGTGTCGCCCTGGTTCTCGAGATTGAGGGCAATCAGCCTGCTCTCCGCCGCCGATATCTCATTGAAACCGCTCTCGATTTCGTTGAGCATATCAAGGGTCTCGTTATAGTTTTCAGTCAGTTGCCTGTTTGCGTGGTTGAGTGAATCGACCCGGCTTTGGAGCTGCTTGTACTGGTCAGATTCTTCCACGTTTTTACATGATGTTAGAAGTGCCGCCGCTGCAAGCAGTATAGAAATTGAATTAATTAACTTTTTCATTTTTACGTTGATAAATATTTGGTAATTGTTTTTACAAATTTCATACCTTTGTTACAAACAATAAAATACTGATACAATATGGACAACAAGTACAAAGGCACACAGACAGAGAAGAACCTGGAGGCCGCATTTGCCGGCGAATCGCAGGCGCGCAACAAATACACCTATTTTGCTTCTGTAGCAAAGAAGCAGGGCTTTGAGCAGATTTCCGCCCTTTTCCTCAAGACCGCAGAGAATGAGAAAGAACACGCAAAGATCTGGTTCAAGGAGTTGAACGGCATCGGCGACACCGCTGCCAATCTGGCTGCAGCTGCCGATGGCGAGAACTATGAGTGGACCGATATGTATGCGGAATTTGCAAAGACTGCCGATGCAGAGGGCTTCCCCGAGCTGGCAGAGAAGTTCCGCCTTATCGGAGCAATTGAAAAGCATCACGAAGAGCGTTATCGCGCACTGCTCAAGAATGTAGAAACCGCAGCTGTCTTTGCAAAGAGCGAGGTCAAAGTGTGGGAATGCCGCAACTGTGGTCACATTGTGGTTGGCACCGCCGCTCCCGACGTCTGCCCAGCCTGCAACCATCCCCAGGCATTCTTCGAGGTTCACGCAGAGAATTATTAGGATTCCGGTGGAGACAGGAAGAGAGGGTGACTACGGTTTAGTCACCCTCTTTCTATTTCAATATACTTCACGCGGCCGGATTCTCGGCGTTGCCACTCGATGAATCCGAGGGCCTTCTCGTTCATCTTGTGGCAGATAAATGGGATATTGCCTCACGCCTGATATGCCGGGATGGCTGGCTTTGAGATTATTATCTGAAGCCCCAATGCATTGATAATTCTATAGAAAGTGCCGACGCTTGGCGTCATTAAACCATTCTCTATCTTTGAGATATAACTCTTAGTCGTGCCTATCCGTGACGCAAGTTCTGTCTGGGTCACCTTCTCTGCCCTTCTTGCGTCACGTATTATTTGACCGGAGTAAAAGGCATACGCAGCCTCTTCTGCCTGCACTCTTTTGAGCGTTCCAGGCTCCCCAAATTCCGCATCAAGGACAACGTCATAGTCCCTTAAGATATTGTCATTCTCGTGTTCTTGCATAGTATGCTTTTTTAATCTGTTCAGCCTTTTCTATCTCACGTCGGGGTGTTTTCTGCGTTTTCTTATGAAACCCGTTTAACAAAACGACAACATTACCATCATCAAATATGAAGAACGTTCTAAAGATATTCCCTTCAAAGGATGTCCTTAACTCATAGATGCCACCAATGATATGCTTGACAAACTTTGATGGTAATCTTTCCGTAGTTTTCAATAACAAGAGCCCATACTTGATCTTCTGTTGTTGTTCTTTGGTCAACGTCTCCATAAAAGACTCAAAGTACCCCCCGTATGTTCGTATCCGCCTCATCCGATGCAAAGTTTGTAAAAGTTTCCGTATTATGCAACATTGCAATTATATTGGGTTACCTGATAACCCTGTGTTTCGGCGAAAATAATGCGGAGGCATTATTTCAATGCGACTTTTTCTCAAATTATGCTGATCTGATAGTTTAAAACAGAAAAAGTTTTTACATAAACCTTTACGTATTTTTGAAATGATGCAATAGACTACCTTCCGCTTGGCGCAGACGCCTTCCAACATAATACTGGGGCTCCGCCCCAAACCCTACCGTTCCGCGCTGGCTATTCTGAAACCCTGCCCACACGCGCTGCGCTAGCGCCTGATTGCGCTACTTTCTGGGCAAAAATCTGCCCTGAAAGAATTCAAGCTACGGACAATATCTGCGCCTTCGCTCTGTCGCCATCCAGTCCGGCCAAAGCGCTGCACTGAAATCTGAGACTCCACGAAACTGAACGGGCTCCTCACTTCTTAAAGCCTTTGGCGCGAGCACTGCCGCATGGGACGGGTTAGACCAAGCGAATCTAAACGCTTTGGCGGACAAGCCGAATTACGATATACAATCTTCCAGGTCAACTTTCACTGCCTAAAAGTTCAAAGTATCAAAATGATACTTTGGAGCAAGCAAATGATACTTTGAAATCACTCCATACAGCCGCTACTACAATTCAGTGTAATGAAACTAACAGTTCGTACGGCTTATAGCCAATAATTCTGACCCGATCTCATGAATCGTAGAATAAATTGCATCCATCCTTTCTTTTGACGGCTTCTTCAGTCCGCTGATATACTGGGCAAAAAGACTCTGGGAAATCCCCATTCTTCTTGCTATAGCAGATACATTCAGTTCAGGGTGATTAATAAACAATCTTTGAAGTTCAGTTTGTTTCTTCTGGCAAAAGAATCCTTCAAAGCATAAATCCTCGTCAACATCCGGCCAGTTAATACCATATTTATCCGTGATATAATTTGCCCGTTGTTCTCGAGTGGCATATTTCAACCGTGGATAATCAGCAAAATATTCGCAGGCTTCGCTCCCTTCTGAAGTGCGAATCCAAACGGCATCTTCCGTTAACCAAATCTTTGTAACATTAATCATTTTTAACGATATTGCTCTTTGTTGAAGAAGCGATTCCAGTGTTCGGCAATCACCTCTTGGTTCTCTTCAATTATTGACTCTGCAAGTTTAATCTCAGCTGGTTTGAATCCTTGATTCTCAATAAGAGTGACAGGCGATAATAAGAACTTAGCTTTATTGCCATCTTTCAGCACATGTACGTGCAATGGTTCGTAATCATTAGAGTAAAACTTAAAAGTGAACCCAAATAAAATAAACACAGTAGGCATAATCTTTCCCTCCGCAAATATAGGTAATAATATTATTACCCCAAACAATACACTTCTCTAAACCCGCCATCGTTGCTGGTTTCGGCGAAGATATTGCGTAGAAACATATTCGAGCGGTTTGATGCTGCTCTCGTAAAAGTAGACACGGAGGGTAGAAAAAGATTGAATGAGTTATCTTTGTAGTTGAATTCAGGTTGTTGGGCCTGGAGAGAGGGGCGGAGCCCCGACCGGAGGGCCCAACAACCGGCGCGGCCCCGAAGAGCCTCAATCAATCCACTTCTACCGCAAAGGAGAACCTTTTATGGCAAAACAATAATGCACCGCGCATTTCTTGTGAAGATGCGAATCTTTGCATAATTTTGCCGGCCGATTTCAGTTCATTGGACAGATATGGAAGCTGATTCATTTATGTTTCTGGGTTTTAATTTGCACGCCTGGATAACGATCTTAACGGTGTTTACGATGTTCACAGTGCTGCTGTTTACCAAGTTACGCTCCGATCTGGTATTCATGGGAGCCGTCGCCATCTTGTTTGTGACAGGTGTATTGGATGCAAAAGATGCCTTTTCCGGCTTCAGCAGTACCTCCGTCATTGTAATCGGTGTCCTGTTCATTGTGGTGGCGGGACTCACACATACAGGGGTCCTGCAATGGATAGTCAAACACCTGTTGGGACAGCCCAAGTCCTATTCCGGGGCCGTGGCCCGTCTTATGCTGCCGGTGGCTGCCCTCAGTTCTTTCCTGAGTAATACTACAGTCGTCGCGCTGTTTGTAAACATCGTCAGGATGTGGTCCAAGAAACTGGGGATTTCACCCTCCAAACTGTTGATACCCTTAAGTTATGCCTCCGGTATGGGCGGCGTATGTACCCTCATCGGCACACCACCCAACATGATTATCTCGGGATTATATGCCGACAAGACGGGCGAAGCCATGAACGTACTGGCAACGACAGTTCCCGGCCTGTTCTGCCTGTTTATCGGTGTAATATCCATCATCGCGCTGCGACGCCTGCTGCCCAACCGCAAGGCTCCCGAGGCGGCATTCGAAGATACTTCAGATTTTACTGTGGAACTGCTGGTACCGTCTGACAATCCCCATATCGGACAGACTATTACCCAAGCCGGCCTTACAGAAGTTCACGGCGGCAAGCTCATAGAAATAATCCATTACGACGATGTGCTTTCTCCCGTGCCCGACGACGAGCCGATCATGGGCGGCGACCGGCTGGTGTTTGCCGGACAGATAGACGATATCCTTGACCTCAAGAAAAGTCACGGCTTTGTGAACGCAGACCACCATGTGTTTAAGATGGACAGCGTTGACCATAACCGCAAGCTCCGCACAGCCTATATCCCATACAACAGCAGCCTCATTCACAAAATCATGGGGAATACCACGTTCGAGAAAGACAACAATGTGGTTCTTGTAGCAATAGCGCGCCAGGGCAGGCGCATTGAGAAATCTCCCCACGAGGTGAAACTGCACGCCGGAGACACCCTGCTTCTCGAGTGCCCCCCGAAGCTGAACATAAACACCTCTCAAATGAGCACCCAGCTGCAGTTTTTCGACTCGGACCAAGTGCCCAACATCAGCTATAAGACGCTCTTGTCATCTACCATAATGTTGGCCATGGTCGTGCTGTCGGCCCTCAAAGTATTACCGCTGCTGCAGTGTGCCTTTTTAGCTGCTGCAGCCATGCTTCTGCTGCAATGCTGCACTCCGGGACAGGCTATGGAATCCATCAACTGGGATATCCTGATGGTGTTTGCCGGATCGGTGGCGCTGGGCCTTGCCATACAGAATACAGGTATTGCAGAAAGGCTGGCATATGGCATCCTGAATGTGTGCGGGACCAACCCCATATTAGTGATGACCGCCATCTGCTTCGTGGGGACATTCATCACCGAGTTCATCTCCAATACAGCTGCGGGAGCCATGTTCTTCCCTATTATGTACCAGGCTGCGATACAATTGGGATATGAGCCCTACCCCTTCCTCATTGCGCTGATGATAAGCGTCAGCAGCAGCTTTGCAACACCCATCGGCTCACCCACCCATATGCTTGTCTATGGCCCGGGAGGCTACCGCTTCAGCGACTTTATACGTATCGGCCTGCCGATGAACCTGATTATCCTGGCGGCCAATATCTTTTGTGTCAATATAGTTTATCCGTTGACGCCACTGCCCTGACCTTGAGGGCGGAATTGCCTACTCGTAATTTGCGGCGGCAAGGCGGAAGATGGAGGCGAATTCCGCGACATATTCCGACGGGGAGAGAATTTTGACAAACTGGCCGTAAGAGAGCAGTTTGCGGGTAAAATCAAGCGTAGGATGGATATGGTAGGTGAAGTCGGAGTAGGCATCGTCTGCAATCTGGTATGATACCTGGCCCGAGACACTATCTGATGTATGTGAGGCGGCGACAGTATGCACCTCCACCTGCGAAGAGTGCAGCGGGAGCGAGCGGAAGTAATTGACATACTGCGAAGTGAAGACCCGCACGGTGACATCCATCAGCGGAACGGCATCATCTATGAGCACTCCGTAGAAGTCGCGGAAATAATCTTCAGGCACAGCGCCGCGGCCGCCGCCCAAAACCTGCCGAGCCACCTTGCGGGCATCAAACTCCTCTGCAGTGACAGTACACTCCGCTATCCTGTCTAATCCATAAACACGGGCGGTGGAATCTGAAGGTTTCCAGGCCAGCATATACCATCGCTGCTCGCGCAGCTTGAGGCAAAACGGATACACTACAGACGCCACAGGCTTCGCATCGGGCTTGAAACTCTTGTGGACAAGACTTATTGTGCGATTCTGGCGCAACGCCTGCAAGATTGTACCCAGCACCGTGCCGCCGGCAGAAGGGATATCCTCTAATAAGATGCGGTCCGAGAGCTCGCCTCCGTTAGATACCGCCTCGTTGATGCTGAGTGAATTGAGTAGCAGCCGCTTTACCTGGGAACGCTGAAGGGAGTCTTCCTCCGCGATGCGGTAGCGGAAATGGCCGTCCACTCGCGACACATCTAAAGTGATCCCGAACAAACTCTCAATCTCACACTTGTAGTTATAAAACGTCTTGCGGGAGATCTCAGGCTCGTGATTGTCGTTGTATATGCAGTCCCGCCAGCGGCGGTTGATCTCCTCGCGGGAAATGCCGTACGACCCCGCCTCATATATGAGATTCAAAAGCCATATATACCTGGCGACCAAATAAGAAGTGCTGGTTTTCATAGTGCGATAATTCTTGGACAAAATTAACAAAAAATAATTATGTGCCCCAAAATTTTACACATATCAGACAGCATCTTTGTACCAGAAATAAAAAAGTAAACACAATGAAACTTATCATTGCACTCGCAATTATCGCCGCCTCGATAGTATTTGCTTCGCAGGAGTAAGAAGACCTGGCCGGCCTCAAAAAAGCGCAACTGCCAGGCAGGCACTACGCCAGTTTACCGTTAGATATATCGGTAAGTTCTTCTGTGATAACCTGCTGCCGCTGCTTGTTGTAGGTTAGCTGGAGTTGCTGCAGCAAATCCTGTGCATTGTCGCTGGCGGTCTGCATGGCCATCATACGGCAGGCATTCTCGCTCGCATTGCTGCTCAGAAGTGTCGCGTACAAATCAGTGCGAATGGCAAGGGGGAGCAGCTTATCAACCACCTCCTTCTGGGATGGTTCAACAATCACGGCATCCGGCAGGGCGTCGGCCACATCCCCAACATCATCGGCATCAGCAGCCGTAGATGATTTAAGAGGGAGCCATGTACGACATTTGATTGCCTGCCGTGCAGCGCTCATGTAGTGCATATAAAGCAGTTCCACCCTCGCAAAGCGCCCCTGCAGGAACCCGTCCAGGAAAAACTGCGCCATTGCCGCCATATCATCGTAAGAGAGGTTGTCACCAGCCGTCACAAAATCGGTGAATACCTCATACCCCGCCTTGCGGGCCATCTTAGACACCTTCTCCCCCACCGGATATATCTCCGTGGTGCCGTTCTCCCCGGCAAGTTCGCCCAGCCTGTACTCCAGAGTCTTGAACAAGTTGGAGTTGTAGCTGCCACAGAGTGCAGTGTTGGAGGAGAAAACTATCAAAGCGGTCTTGCCCTCGCGCTTCTGCATCAGAGGCGAGCCGGCCATCTGCCCCTCAAGACGCGAAAGGATGTCGTTCAGCGCACTCTTGTAGGCATCCAGCCCAGCGACCATCTTCTGCGCCTTGCGCAGCTTGGCCGACGCAACCATCTTCATCGCCTGCGTAATCTTGAGCGTACTCCTTACAGACGATATCCGGGCCTTTATCTCTTTGAGGGATGCCATGTCAAACAGCCATTAAGAGTTAAGTATAGCGTCGCATACGACCGTAGCGGCGTCGCGGATCGCCTCCTCCACTTCAGCTGTAAGCCCTTTTGTGCGGATAGTTTCCAATGTATCGCCGATAGCGAGGTGTTCAAGCAGCAGCTTCTCAAAATCGTGGACCTTGTCGATGGGGATATCCTTCATCAACGCCTTTGTACCGCAATACAGCACAGCCACCTGCTTTTCCACCGGCATGACCGCGTGAAGCGGCTGTATGAGGAGTTTGGTGTTCTTGCGCCCCTTGTCCAGCGTCATCATGGAGATGGCGTCCATATCGCTGCTGTACTTGCTGAACGCCTCCAGCTCACGGTACTGCGCCTGGTCTATCTTGAGGGTGCCGGCCACCTTCTTCATCGCCTTGGTCTGCGCGTTGCCGCCGACGCGGGATACCGAGATGCCGACGTTGATGGCGGGACGGTTACCCTGGTTGAAAAGGTCTGTCTCAAGGAAAATCTGACCGTCGGTGATGGAGATCACGTTGGTCGGGATATATGCAGAAACGTCGCCCGCCTGAGTCTCGATTATAGGGAGCGCGGTGAGCGAACCGCCCGCCTTCACTTTCCCCTTCATGCTCTCCGGCAGGTCGTTCATCATCTCTGCAACCTCCTGCTGCTCAATGATCTTGGCAGCACGTTCCAGAAGCCTTGAATGGAGGTAGAAGATATCGCCGGGATATGCTTCGCGGCCGGAAGGGCGGCGTAGGATCAGCGACACCTCGAGGTATGCCACGGCCTGCTTGGAGAGGTCGTCGTAAATCACCAGGGCGTGGCGCCCCGTATCGCGGAAATACTCGCCCACGGCGGCACCCGCAAACGGTGCATAATAGCGCATTGCGGCAGAATCGCCGGCAGTAGCGGCAATCACCACCGTATAATCCATCGCCTTATGCTGGCGGAGGGTCTCAACTATTGTTGCCACGGTAGAGGCCTTCTGGCCGATGGCGACATAGATGCAATAAACCGGGTCGCCGCTCTCGTAGCCGGCACGCTGGTTTATTATAGTGTCGATTGCAATGGATGTCTTGCCTGTCTGGCGGTCACCGATGATAAGCTCGCGCTGGCCGCGTCCTATGGGGATCATAGAGTCGATGGCCTTGATGCCCGTCTGCAGCGGCTGGGCCACCGGCTGGCGGAAGATCACGCCCGGCGCCTTTCGCTCCAGTGGCATCCGGAAACCCTCGCCGGTGATGCTGCCACCGCCGTCAAGAGGTTCTCCGAGCGGGGTGATGACCCTGCCCAGCATCGACTCCCGCACTTCTATTGAAGCGGTGCGGTAGGTGCGCTTAACTACTTCGCCCTCCTTGACATCGTCGCTGGAACCCAGCAGCACGGCGCCGACATTATCGGCTTCCAGGTTCATTACTACCGCCTTGCCGCCACCGGCAAGTTCCAGGAGTTCACCCGCGCCGGCAGCGCCCAGGCCCCAGATATGGACCACGCCGTCGCTGACGCTGAGCACCTCTCCCACCTCTTCTGTCTTGGCGCTGAGGTCAATCTGCCGGAGCTCTTCCAGCAACACTTTTGATATTTCGGAGGGTCTGATACTCTCTTCCATTACAACCTAAATTATTCTGTTGGTGTTGTTATATTCAAACGCTTTTTTCAAATCATTTATCTGGCGCTGCACGCTGGCGTCGATGCGACGGTCTTCCACCTTGTAGATGAAGCCCCCGATGATGGATGGGTTCACCATTACGTCAATCTCCACCTTCTTGGCACCGGTGCTCTCCCGAGTGAGGGCTTCGAGCTTTTCCAACAGCCCTTCAGAAGCCGGAGCGGCCACAGTGAGATGTGCCGATACAATCCCGTGATCCTTCTTGTAGATGTCAATGTAGGTATGCAGGATGGTGATAAGCCGACCCTCGCGACGGTGCGCAGTGACTAACTTCAAGAAGCGCATAAACGCGGGGCAAGCCTCCGGTAGTGCCTTCTCAAGAAGCGCCATTTTCTCTGAGGCAGGATGGGGCGAACGCAGATAGTCGTGCAGCTGGGGCAATACCGCCAGCATCGCACGGGCATCGCGATAACATTCGCCCTGCTGCCCGCACTCCGCGGCATACTGCTCCAGCGCAGCGCCATACCGTTTTGCTATAAGTCCGCCGTTCATAGTCCGTTAAACCTTTTCGCCGGAGGCCTCATCGCCCAGAATCTCCTGCAGGGCTTCCTGCGCCTGACTGTCGCTGAGTTGGTCGCGAAGCACCTTACTTGCCATCGCAATGGCAATCTTGGCCACCTCGCCACGGGCGCTGGCCAGGATGGCATCTTTCTCCTCCTGAGCCTGCTTCTTGGCCTCTGCGATGATGCGGGCCGCCTCTTCCTGGGCAGTTTCGCGGGCATCGCCCACAATCTTGTCGCGGCTTGTGGCGGCATCCTTTAGGATATTAACCTTCTCGCGCTCGGCATCGGCAATGATCTTCTCCCCCTCTTCCTCAAGCGAGGCAATGCGGACCTCGGCGGCCCTGGCTGCGTCGAGTTGCGTGCCGATATACTTTTCACGCTTCTCGACGGAGCCCAGAATCACCGGGAAGGCAAACTTTGCAAGGATGAAGAAGACCACCCCAAAGGCAATCGTCATCCAGAACAACAGACCACCTGATGGTGTCAGAAGTCCCATAGTCTGTCCTGCGGAGTATTAGAGCGCCATGAAGCAGACTACCACTGCAAAGAGGGATACACCCTCTATGAGCGCTGCCACGATAATCATAGAGGTACGGATATTACCGGCACTCTCCGGCTGGCGGGCGATTGCCTCCATAGCCGATTTACCGATTTTACCGATGCCCCATGCGGCAGCGAAAACACACAATGCTGCACCAATTGCGGCAGCCATCTTTGCTAATTCCATAGTAACTTTTTTATTAATGGTTTATAAATAATCTCCTTTTTATCCTTCTATTAATGTCCCTCCTGCGCGAGTCCTATGAAGACCGACGACAGCATTGTAAATACATAGGCCTGCAGGAATGCCACAAGCAACTCCAGGCAATTCATGAATATCATAAACAGCAACGCCACCGCCGTCATGGAGCCGTTCACGGCAGCACCCATGTGTACCGTGACGAAAATAATGCAGCAGAGGCTCAGTATGATAGAGTGCCCTGCGAGGATGTTTGCGAAAAGACGCATCATCAACGCGAAAGGCTTGGTGAATATCCCGATAATCTCAATCAGCGGCATCAGGGGAATCGCCTTAAGGAATACAGGCACGTCTGGCCAGAATATCTCCTTGTAATAGTGCTTGCTCCCAAACAGGTTCACCGCCAGCATAGTCATCACCGCCATGAACAGGGTGATTGTTATGTTGCCGGTGACATTGGCCCCGGCCGGGAAAATGGGTATCAGCCCCAGCAGGTTTGTGACGAAAATAAAGAAGAACGCGGTGAGCAGATAGGGGGCGAACTTGCGCCAGTTGCTCCCCACACAAGGTTTTATTACACTGTCCAGAATGGAACTGATAAGCCACTCCATAAGGCCTGCGAGCCCCTTGGGACAGTAGTCTATCTCATCGCGCTTCTTATATGCACTGGCTGCAACCAGGAACAGTATCATAACCACTATGAGCGAGAAAACCGCACCGCAGGCGGTCTTGGTGAGCGATATGTCCAACGGCCGTTTCTGGACGCCGTCGATATCCTCTACAATCTTATCCTTATACTTGCCCTCATGTGCGATATAAAGACCTTCATAAACCGCACCTTCATGGCAGATCTTATCTGATGAGAATATATGCCAGCCGGTGGATGAACGCACTATCACGGGCAGCGGCACCACAATGTCCTTATCCTTTATCGTGATGATGTGCCAATCATAAGAATCGGCCAGGTGCTCCATCACCATCTCCTTGGGGCTGAACGACTCCCCGCCGCCATGGCCGGAAGCCGACGCGACTGACGGGGCAACCAGTGCGATTGCAGCCACGAGAACATATCTGAGGAACAGCTTCATCACTTCTCTGTACAAACCACTATAGTGTTGTCATCAACCTTCACAAAACCGGTTTCCACCGGATAATCCTTCATAACGCCGTCCTGCTCGTACCTCACCACTCCCTTTTCAAGGGTACTGATCAGCGGGGCATGGCCCTGCAGCACCTCGAACGCCCCCGCCCCTCCGGGCAGGAACACCTTGGTCACCACAGCCTCTACCGTGCAGCCTACGGGCGTTATGACTTTCAACTCCATCATTTCTGCTGAATGTTCTGTAGCATCTTCTCACCCCTCTCCATAACCTCATCAATGGTGCCGGCGTTGAGGAACGCCTGCTCGGGGAACTGGTCCACCTCTCCGTTGAGGATCATGTTGAAGCCGCGCAGGCAGTCTTCTATGTTGACCATTACACCCGGCACTCCTGTGAACTTCTCCGCCACGGTGAATGGCTGGGAGAGGAATCGCTGCACGCGGCGGGCACGGTTTACAATGAGCCTGTCCTCGTCGCTGAGTTCGTCCATGCCAAGGATGGCGATGATATCCTGCAGCTCCTTGTAGCGCTGCAGAATCTGGATTACGCGCTGCGCGGTATTGTAGTGCTCTTCTCCCACGATCTCTGGAGCGAGGATGCGGGATGTGGACTCCAACGGATCCACTGCCGGGTAGATACCGAGTTCTGCAATCTTACGGCTCAGCACTGTAGTCGCATCCAGATGCGAGAATGTGGTTGCGGGGGCCGGGTCTGTAAGGTCGTCGGCAGGGACGTAGATAGCCTGCACAGAGGTGATTGAACCGCTCTTGGTGGAGGTGATACGCTCCTGCATCTGACCCATCTCGGTGGCCAGGGTCGGCTGGTAACCCACAGCAGAGGGCATACGTCCAAGCAACGCAGAAACTTCGCTGCCGGCCTGTGTAAAACGGAAGATATTATCTACGAAGAAAAGGATGTCGCGCGGACCGCTTGCAGAGCTGTCGTCGGCACCGTCGCGGAAAGATTCCGCCACCGTAAGGCCGCTCAGCGCCACCGAAAGACGCGCTCCCGGGGGCTCGCTCATCTGTCCGAAAATAAGGGTTGCCTGGCTCTTTGCCAGCTCCTCCTTATCCACCTTGCTCAGGTCCCATCTGCCCTCTTCCATCCCCTTGACAAACTCGTCGCCATAGCGGATGACGCCCGACTCTATCATCTCGCGCAGCAGGTCGTTACCCTCGCGGGTACGCTCGCCCACGCCGGCAAAGACGCTGTAGCCGTGGTGCTTCTTTGCGATATTGTTGATGAGTTCCATGATGAGCACCGTCTTCCCAACTCCGGCGCCTCCAAAGAGGCCTATCTTGCCACCCTTGACGTAAGGCTCCAGCAGGTCTATGACCTTGATGCCGGTGTAGAGCACCTCCTGACTGGTGGTAAGGGTGTCGAACGGCGGCGGGTCGCGGTGGATGGGGACTGCAGATGCGCGGTCCAGGGCCTCCATGCCGTCGATTTCATCTCCGGTGACGTTCATAAGGCGCCCCTTGATCTGCTTGCCGACCGGCATGGTGATGGATGCCCCGGCACTGACCACCTCCATGCCGCGGTACATTCCGTCAGTAGAGTCCATTGCGATGCAGCGGACGATATTCTCGCCTATATGCTGCTGCACCTCAATTATAAGGTCGCGACCGTCCGGACGGCGGACCGTCATTGCGTGGTGAATCGACGGGAGATCCTCCTCCCTGACACCCGCCTCGAACGCTACGTCGATAACCGGGCCGATAATCTGTGATATATATCCTTTAGTCATAATCTAACTGTCTCTATACCTTTTCCTGACCACAATCATTTTACTTATTTACCCAACGCACATTATAACGTATCCCCATCCTTAAGTCAATTTCCTCGGGGAAGGGAGTTACCATCGCCCTTCGGACTCAAAGCACTGAATAAGCCAAATAATTCAGCATCAATGATATTAATAATCTCAAAGAAATCCTCCGGCTTATTGACGAAGTCTAAATTATCTGAGTCAATAACTATCACTTTACCCTTATAGTCTGCAATCCATTTCTCGTAACGGTCGTTGAGCCCCTTGAGGTATTCCAGGCTGATGCCCTGCTCGTAATCGCGGCCGCGCTTCTGTATCTGGCCTACCAGGTGCGGCACGCTACACCGCAGGTAGATGAGCAGGTCCGGCAGGCGCACCATGCGCATCATCACCCGGAACAGCTCCATATATGCCTGATAATCACGCTCGGAGATGTTCCCCATGGCCCGGTTGTTCTCCACAAAGATGCTCACACCCTCCATCACCGTCCGGTCCTGGATCACCGTCTCCTTGCTCTCTGCTATGTCCAGCAGGTCCTTGAAGCGCTGCGTGAGGAAATACACTTCCAGATTGAACGACCAGCGCTGGATGTCCTTGTAATAATCTTCCAGATAGGGGTTGTAGGTCACGGCCTCGTATTGCGGAGTCCACCCGTAATGTTCCGAAAGCATCCGTGTGAGGCTAGTCTTTCCGCTGCCGATATTTCCCGCAATCCCGATATGCATTATTCTGTCTAACTAATTTTCACCAGCAGGCTCCGCCAGGTTTCCTCCGCCCAGCTCGCCGGTGGGCTCGTATTCAAACTCGTCCGCCACCTCTTTTTCAGGCTCGCTCCAATCAAAGCATCCGCCGATGCCGTCATCAAACCAGGCTTTATATTTCATATAGCCCTGCGCATTATTATGGGCCATTTCCGCAATCTTTTCGCTCCCGTCCTTCACCTTCTTGGCCGGAATGCCGGCGTAAATACCGGCTTCCAAAACCTGATTGCTGAGCACTACGGCACCTGCCGCTATTATGGTGTTGTCCGGGATAACTGCATTGTCCATCAGTATGGCGCCCATACCTACCAGCACATTGTTACCCACCTTGGCTCCGTGGATCACGGCATTGTGGCCCACAGAAACGTCGTTTCCAATCTCCACCACGCTGCGCTTGTGCAGCGTATGCAACACCGCACCGTCCTGAATATTCACACGGTCGCCCATTATGATTGGATTCACGTCGCCCCGCAATACCGCGCTGTACCAGATGCTGCAGTCGTCACCCATCTTCACATCCCCGATGATGGCGGCATTCTCCGCCAAAAAGCATCTGCGCCCGATTATCGGCTTAACGCCATTCAGTTCCCTGACTATCGCCATATATCCATTGAGAAATTACAACCTACAAATATACTAATTCTTTCGTAAAAAACGTGCCCTCCGGCCAGTTGCCTGCGGTCCTGCACCGT
Organism: Bacteroidales bacterium; assembly: GCA_017445425.1. Classification (GTDB taxonomy): domain Bacteria; phylum Bacteroidota; class Bacteroidia; order Bacteroidales; family UBA932; genus Equibacterium. Next base: position 15,611 of record JAFSUF010000036.1, read on the forward strand.
GGCAGATACTCATCTGACTACCAGTTTTTTCCAACATCTCCCTTGTGTAAATTCGCGCAAGGGACATATAACAATCCACTGAATATCAAGCCATTAAGTGCCACGATACAATTCAGGAATCCATGCGCCTGCGCTAAACTGATTGCCGTCTATTGAGAAAAAAGACTATATTTACAAGACCAAACAAACAGTATGATGCTCCGAAAACTACGCATAACATTTGGCATATTATTCTTTGCAGGGATAACGCTGCTGCTTCTGGACTTTACGGGGGCGCTGCACTGCTGGTTAGGGTGGATGGCAAGAATCCAGTTCCTCCCTGCGGTAATGGCGCTCAACGTGGCTGTAATTGCCGCCCTGGTGTTGATCTCCCTCATCTTTGGCCGCATTTATTGCTCCGTAATCTGCCCCCTTGGAATATTCCAGGACTGCATTGCCCACATGGGCGCAGCCAGCAAGCGCCGTCACAATAACAACAAGCCATACAGCTGGAGCCCGGAAAAGCGGTGGCTCAGATACATTGTCTGGGGTTTGTTCGTAGCGGCGCTGGTCATCGGCATCCATGCTTTTGTAGCCCTGCTGGCACCCTACAGCGCATGGGGACGCATAGTGCAGAACCTCTTCCAGCCGATAACCCTTCTGGGCAACAACCTTCTGGCCGCTATCGCTGAGCGCACCGGCAGCTATGCCTTCTACAGCCGCGAGGTGTGGATTCACAGCCTGCCTACCTTTGTTATTGCTGCCGTAACCCTGACAGTTCTGATTGTGCTCGCATGGCGCGGCGGCCGCACATATTGCAATACCGTCTGCCCGGTGGGCACCACCCTCAGCTTTTTCTCCCGCTTTGCGATGTTCCGCCCTGTTATTGACGCCGACAAGTGCCGCAACTGCAAAAAGTGCGAGCACGACTGCAAGGCATCGTGCATCAACATTGCGGAGCATAAGATAGATTATTCCCGCTGCGTGGACTGTTTCAACTGCCTGGAAGACTGCCAGTTCGATGCACTGAAGTATCGTTTTGCATGGGGCTGTGGCAGCACCGATAAAAAAGCAGACACACCCCAACCCGAAGGGCAGAACGCCCGGCGCGCTTTTATTACCGGTGCCGCACTGGCTGCGGGCAGCATCGCCCTCAGCGCCCAGGAGAAAAAGACCGACGGCGGCCTGGCGGTACTGTTAGACAAGAAAGCGCCGGAGCGCGAAGTACCCATAACCCCTCCGGGGACAAAAAGCGTTAAAGACTTTTATAGCCGCTGCACCGCCTGCCAGCTCTGTGTGGCGACCTGCCCCAACAATGTACTCCGCCCCAGCGCCTCCTTAGAGCATCTGATGCAGCCCGAGATGTCGTATGAACGCGGCTACTGCCGTCCCGAGTGCACCCGCTGCAGCGAGGTCTGCCCGTCCGGGGCAATCACCCAGATTACGCGGGAAGAGAAGACCCGTTATCATGTAGGTCTGGCACATATCAACCGCGAACTGTGCGTCGCAGAAAACGGCACCCATTGCGGTAATTGCGCCCGCCACTGCCCCGCCGCCGCAATAGAGATGGTGCATACCGGTGAAGATGAAAACCAGCGTCCCGTAATCAACGAGAACCTATGCATTGGCTGCGGTGCCTGCGAGAATCTATGCCCGGTGCGCCCGTTAAGCGCAATCACCGTTACCGGCCGCCACAACCACCTTAACGAGAACTAACTATGGACCGTAGAGACTTTATAAAGATATCCGGGGCAGGTGCCCTTACCCTTGCTGCCACCGGCTGCAAACCCGGCAAGACCACCGGAGACTGCAATCTACCCGGCCAGATGGAGTACCGCATTAACCCGGCCATTGGCGACAAGGTCTCCCTGCTGGGCTTTGGTTGCATGCGCTGGCCCATGATAGACAAGGACGGCGTTCAGGTCATTGACCAGGATGCTGTGAACGAGATGGTAGATTATGCCATGGAGCATGGCGTCAATTATTTCGATACCTCCCCCGCCTATCTGCAGGGGCAGTCAGAGAAGGCCGCCGGCATCGCCCTGAGCCGCCACCCACGCGACAGTTACTTTATAGCCACCAAGCTCTCAAACTTTGGCGACTTTAACAAGGAGGCGTCGCTCAAGATGTACCGCGACTCTTTTGAGCAGCTGAGAACCGACTATTTTGACTATTACCTGCTGCACGCCATCGGCCGCGGCGGTGTAGAGGCTTTCAACGAGCGTTATGTAAACAACGGCCCGCTTGACTTTGTCAAAACTGAGCGTGAAAAGGGCCGCATCCGCAACCTCGGATTCTCTTTCCACGGCACCCGTGAGATGTTCGATTACTTTTTGCAGCTCCACGACAACGGCGGGATACATTGGGATTTCTGCCAGATTCAGATGAACTACAAAGATTGGACTCACGCCGACCCCAAACGGAACGTCAATGCCGATTACCTTTATGTCGAGCTTGACAAGCGCGAGATTCCGATAGTGATAATGGAGCCCCTGCTTGGAGGACGCCTCGCAAACGTGCCCGACGGCATCGCCCGCCAGATGAAGGAGCGCGAACCAGACAAGTCGCTGGCTTCATGGGCATTCCGTTTTTGCGGCAGTTTTCCGCGCGTGCTGTGCATCCTCAGCGGCATGGCCTCCATGGATCCGCTGTTGGACAACATCGACACCTTCACCCACTTCAAGCCGCTAAGTGATGAAGAGCTGGATTTCCTGGAGCGGATGGCCAAATGGATGGAAGAATACCCGATAGTGAACTGCAACTATTGCAACTACTGCATGCCTTGCCCCTGGGGCGTGGATATCCCCGGCATTTTCCGCCACTACAACGACTCTGTAACGGAAGGGCGCTACCCGCAGACACATCAGCAAGCGGACTACAAGAAGCTCAAGCGCGCTTACCTGGTAAGCTACGACCGCGCCGTGGAGACCATCCGTCAGGCCGACCACTGCATCAGCTGCCGCGACTGCATAGCGCACTGCCCCCAGGGAATCTCTATCCCTCGCGAGTTGCGCCGCATCTCCCGTTACATAGAATCTCTGAAACAAGACACGTTATAACCTAATAATCACAAAATTATGGCATCATTAGTTTACATAGTGGGCGTTGTCCTCTCCATTATTGCCGTTTTGGATATCTTCAAGAAACCCATCTCACTGGTCGGCAAGATCATTTGCGCCGTGTTAGTGCTTGCTACAAGCTGGATAGGGCTTGCTGTTTACTTCCTCTTTGCGAGGGACCGCATCACCACCTGGTTCAAATAAGAGAGTAAGCTATTTCCTGAATAATGCACAGGTAACGGCGGTGGCGATGGCGACGTTGAGCGACTCGCTGCCGACGGCATTGCGCGGGTATGGCGGAATGAAGAGTCTGGAGGTGACTTTTGCAGCCATATCTGCGCCGATTCCGTTAGATTCAGAACCCATTACAATCAGACCCTCAGGCTGGAGAACTTCAGAATAGATGTCGCGGCCATCGAGGAATGTGCCGTACACAGGCATCCCAGCCTTCTGAAAACGCCCCGCAACCGAGGGCAAGTCACAGTATATCACCTTACGGCGGAATATTGCTCCCATCGTAGCCTGAACGGTCTTTGGGTTATACAACTCTACAGTATCCCTGGAAGCGAAAACCGCATCGATGCCAAACCAGTCGGCGATCCTGACGATTGTACCGAGATTGCCCGGATCCCGCACAGAGTCGAGCGCCAGGCACAGCGGGCGGGAAGCAATCAGAGCATCGATTTCTGACTCAGAAGGGGGCGCGGGAATCCGCACCACAGCCAGCGCCGGGGATGGCGAATTAAGCTGTGAAATGCGCCCCATGGCCTCCTCGCCGATATCTTCTATACGATATACATCCTCCACATCAAAGCCGCTTGCGAGGGCCTCTGCAACCATCTTCTCCCCCTCCACCACAAACAGGCCGCTAAGTTCGCGCTGTTTTTTGCTGCCCAGCGAGCGCACCCTTTTGATATCTGCCTTTGAAATCATACGCGACAGTGGTTTCGCATCAACTTTTTTCCTTATTAAACGAGCGATAGGCGGGATGCGAAACCTATACCTGTCGCACCTATATTTGTCCCCATCCCTATATCCCTTCCCCAGGGAAGGGACTTTTCGTACCAACAATACGCAAAATTAACTATTTTTGCGTATTAGAGAAGTAATGAAAGGTATTAAAGGAATATATCGCCTGATTACAGCCGTGCTTGTATTAGCGTCGGTTAGCGCTTGCGCCGGAATGAAAAAGCTGGAGAAGGGGCAGTATATCCTCACCAAGAACCACGTCATCGTTACCAACTCCAAGACGTATCCCAGCAGCGACCTTACCCCCTATATAAAGCAGAGCGAAACCCCCAGCCTTCTGGGCATCCGCTCGCCGTTTGAAGCGCCGGTGGTGATGGACCTGGGCACTATAGAGGCCAGCAAGGACGGTATGCTTCGCCACCTGGAATACAAGGGCTATTATAACTCCTCCGTAGACACTATTATCTCCCGGCGGGGGCGCCACAAAGCCATCGTGAACTATCTGGTCAAACTTGGCAAACAATACCCCATCCAGAAGCTGGAGTATTTTGTGGCCGATTCCGCCATCCGCGAGATAATGGCTGCCGACTCCGCTTCGCGCACCCTACACACCGGGGAGATACTCTCCGAGCAGAGCCTGGAGGACGAGGCAAGCCGCATCGCCACCCTCCTGCGGGGCAAAGGCTACTACAGCTTCACCAAGAACTATATGTTCAATTTTGCCGACACCTTGTCGGTGCCCGATTCCGCCCTGCTGAGGGTGGAACTGCGCAACTATACACGCAACGAGTCGCCCTCCATGGCCCGGATCCTCAAGAAGCACACCATCCGGTATGTGAGTTATGAGCTGCCGCGCAACATGAAGGTAAGGCTCGGTTTTCTTGACAACCTGAACCTGATCAAGAGCGGGATGACCTACAGCGAAGAGCTGATAAGCACCACATACCAGCGCTTTGCCGGCAACCGGTGCTTCAACACCGTGAACATCAGCCTCAACCCTGTGGACACCACGGGCGATGTGGATTGCATTATAGCGCTCACCCCCTCACGGCCGCAGAACTTTGAGGTCAATATGGATGCCTCCACCAACTCTGCCGGCCTGATAGGTATCACACCGTCGTTCACTTACAACCACTTTAACATATTCCATGGCGGAGAGGTGCTCAGCCTCGGTTTCCGCGGCAACTTCCAGTTCAAGTTCAACGACAACACTCACAGCAACGAGTTTGCGATAACCACCGGTCTGAGGTTCCCCAAACTGCTGCTGTTGCCCTTTATTAAGAGCACCACCCCCAACCTCCCCTCCACCGATATTTCACTGGCATACAACTACCAGAACCGTCCGGAATATACACGCAACATCTTCTCCGGTTCATACGGTTATTCATGGAGCTCCGCACGCAACCTCCGGTTCTCTGTAAAGGTGCCCAACGTGAGCATCATCAAGATTTTCAACATCGACCCCGATTTCTATTCCAACCTGAACAGCAGCTACCTGCAGTACCTCTATCAAGACCACTTTGATATGGGTACCAATGCGTCGGTATATTACACCTCAAACACAAACGTCAATCCCACTGTAAGCTACTTTTACCTTCGCGGTGATCTGGCATCTTCCGGTCTTGGACTCAGCCTGTTCAACAGTTATATGGATGTGAACCGGCGCGGACAGCACATCATCTGGGGAATCCCCTATTCACAGTATGTCCGCACACAGGTAACCGCTGTGGGGACGCTCCGCTTTGGCCGCGACAACAAGATGGCCCTTGCCGCCAGGTTCCTGGGGGGTGTGGGTTACGCATACGGCAACTCCCTGTTCTCCATGCCTATGGAGCAGATGTTTTACGCCGGTGGTGCCAGTTCAATGCGCGGCTGGCAGTCCCGCTGCATCGGCCCCGGCCTCTCGCAGCTTGACAAATCCTTTGCGATATACAACCAGGTCGGCGATATGCGACTGGAGACCAACCTCGAGTTCCGTTTCCCCCTGGTGTGGAAGATCAACGGCGCCCTCTTTACCGATATAGGCAACATCTGGAACCTCCCCAAAAAAGAGGACATGTCAGATGAAGAATACGATCTCTCCGTTTTCTCTCTTAAGAACCTGCCCCAATCCATCGGTATGAACTGGGGGCTGGGTGCCCGCCTCGACTTTGGGTTGCTGCTGATTCGTGTGGACTGGGGCATCAAAGGTTATGACCCCGCCCTGCAGCGGTGGCTTGCCCCCCGCGAGTGGTTCTCCAGCAACGGCTCGGCAATACATCTCGGTATCGGATATCCATTCTAAAACATAAAAACATTAAGATATGAACTTTATTATTGAAACTTCTGCACGTCATTTACATGTAACACAGGAAACCCTGGAAATCCTCTTTGGTGCCGGTGCCCAGCTGGAATTCAAGAAAGCTCTCTCCCAGCCCGGCCAGTTCGCCACCAACCAGAAGGTTGAGGTAGTAGGTCCCAAATCCAGCCTCAAGATGTCCATTCTCGGCCCTGTACGCCCCGAGAACCAGGTAGAAGTTTCATTTACCGATGCCCGCACCCTGGGCATCACGGCTCCGGTGCGCGAAAGCGCCGATGTTGCCGGCAGCGCCCCCTGCAAGTTAATCGGCCCCTGCGGTGAGGTTGATCTTAAAGAGGGTGTAATCGTTGCCAAACGCCACATCCACATGACCCCAGAGGATGCTGAAGCATTCGGCGTAACCAACGGCCAAATAGTCAACGTAGAGGTTGAGCAAGAAACCGGCCGCAAGATAATCTTTGGCGACACGGTGGTCCGCGTCAGCAAGAAATACGCCCTGGCCATGCACATCGACACCGACGAAGCCAACGCCGCCGGCTGCAGCGGAGAGACCACCGGCCGGATAGTCAAATAGAAGCTTGCTTTATTTCGGAGCGGGTGATGCCGCAAATTGTGATAACAGGGTATTTGTCGAAGCGTCCGATTCGACCTGGATTCATAGGCCTGGCAGGTTATCAGATTATCAGAGCTGGCGTAGCGCCTTGGCGAGCTGGTCGGGGCAGCTGGTACCCCTGCCCTTGCAGTCTATCCCCTCAAGCCGATCTATCACATCTGCCACCTTCATACCCTCACACAATCTGGCAACGCCCTGGGTGTTGCCGTGGCATCCGCCAGTATATTTTATCTTTCGGATTGCATCACCTTCAATCTCAATGTCAATCTGCTTAGAGCACACTCGCTCGCAGGTCGCAAAAGAAACTTTGCGGACGCCGCCTTCAGTGGCGTCACTGAGTTTTGTTACGTCGTACATTCTTTTGATGTTGTTGAAGTATTCTATCTTTTTAATCAATTCAAATGCAAAGTTAAGCAAATAAAAAGTTGATAACCCCATCACCAACAAAGATGCGCTCTTACCGGCATCTTCATGATGCTGCTGATGAATCTCGAAAAGCAGTATGGATGCTCCCTCTTGATTATCATCCATACAACTTCAAATATAATCCGGTATCTTTGCATCAAGAAACAAACATTGACATGAAAAAGGAAGTATCAGTACTCGTAGGAGCAGGCTCCATAGGAATGGCCATCGCCCGCAGGGTGGGTGCCGGCAAGATTACCGTGGTGGCCGATTATAGCAAGGATAAAGCAGAAGGTGCGGCAAAAACGCTGGAAGATGCCGGTTTCGAGACCAGAACCATCATCACAGACCTTGGCAGCAAAGAGAGCATCCTGGAACTGGTTAAGTTCGCAACCGAGCTTGGGCCGGTCAAACATTTGATTAACGCTGCCGGCGTGTCGCCCTCTCAGGCTCCTGTAGAGAAGATCCTGCAGGTGGACCTCTACGGTACTTCCGTTCTGATAGAAGAATTCGGGAAGGTTATCGCCGAAGGCGGTTCAGGCGTCATTATCTCTTCCCAGTCAGGACATCGTCTTCCTGCGCTCAGTCTGGAAGAGAATGAGGCCCTGGCAACTGCTCCCACAGATAAACTGTTGCAACTCCCGTTCATCACCGCCATTACAGATACCCTCAAAGCATATCAGTATTCCAAGCGCTGCAATGTACTGCGCGTAGCCGGGGAAGCCTGCAAATGGGGGAAGCGCAGCGCCACCATCAACTCCATCAGCCCTGGCATCATTATCACCCCGCTGGCCAACGACGAACTTCACGGCCCCCGTGCGGAAGGTTACCTGAATATGATCAAAGGAATGCCTGCCGGACGTGCCGGAACCCCCGATGAGGTGGGCGACCTGGCAGAGTTCCTGATGAGCAGCCGTGGCCGCTTCATCAGCGGCGCAGACTTCCTGATCGACGGCGGCTGCACAGCCTCCTATTGGTACGGAGACCTTCAGTATCTTAAATCTACACATTGACATGATATACTTATTCGAAGATCTGATGGCTGGAGTGCCTTATCATATTCTGGATAAGGTGTATCAGGATCAGGCGCTCGGTGAGATGAGCCAAAAGGTTTCTCCCGAACGGTTCTTGGGATCAGACAGATAAATGTGATTTTACTTCACAAGCACCTTCCCTCCGGTTACTTCCTGAAAGTGGTCCGCAGCCCAGCCGATGAGGCCGTCCACGTGAGGCATCAGGGATTCTCCGAGCGGGGTGAGGCGGTATTCCACCCGGGGAGGAATCTCCGGATAGGCCTTCCTGTGGACGAGGCCGTCGCGCTCCAAGTCCTTGAGTTTGGCGGAGAGCATCTTCTGGGAGACGTCGGTCATCTCGTGATAGATCTGGCCGAAGCGGAGGGTGCCGCCCTGGTGCAGATGATATAATATAAGGAGGGACCACTTGTCGCCGAAACGGTCGATGACATTGCGGATGGGACAGGTCAGGTAAGCGGTATTGACTTCTTTCATAGTTTGCACGTTTGTTCGATGGTGCAAAGGTAGCCGTTTCTTTTATACTTTTAAATAGAAAGTGGCATTATTTTTTGTAAGAGAAAAAAGTTGAAAATTATTCAAAAAATATTTCGGCATTATTCGGTATTTTCGTCCATTTCTTACAAGAATACTACTACCTTACATTTTTGTACTTACTTGACAAATGGATATTAGTGTTGTACCTTTGCATTGTCAACCGAAAAGACAAGATTCATTAACAACACAAAACACATAGAAGTTATGGCAAAGAATGTTTTACTCATTGGTGCTACGGGTTTCGTAGGTTCCGCAATTCTCAATGAACTCATCAGCCGTGGTCACAAAGTGACGGCTATCGTTCGTGACGCAAACAGCCTCGTCGGCAAAGAAGGCGTAGAGGCAGTGGTGGCCGACGCTACCAATCCCACCGAGCTGGCACAGTTGGCAAAAGGCAAGGATGCCGTTATCTCCGCTTACAATCCCGGTTGGAAGAATCCTCGTCAGTATGAAGAGACCTTGGAGAACTATCCCAAGATTGTA
>JAFSUF010000037.1 GCA_017445425.1 Bacteroidales bacterium
ACCTTCCAGTCACGGCATATGTTCTTGGAAAAAGTGGTCTCTTCTACCTTCTCGGGGACGTATGCAGGAACATCCTTTATGGTTTCCGCCCCATCTTCAATAATAGTGACAATTGCAGGAACCTCACTTGAGGGGTCCTCTACAAATTCAATCATAAGGGTGCCGAAACCCTCGACAATATAATATCTGACATTCCCTTCACCGTCTTCTACCTTATAGGGATATAACTCATAATAAACATCACTTACGGTCTCCTCTGCCTTGGTGATGACCTTGGTTTCCATTACATCTACAAAACCCAGGGTCGCAGTACCATTGCCGCCGAAATCGTAGCTTACGAGTTTGCGGGAAGAAGTGGCCACATAGTCTGCAACCACCCCTGCAGTTACAAACTTATCATATTTTGTCTCTTCCAGCACGGGCATAGAACCACTCTTGTCTTTACTGGGATCAGGTTCTTTATTACAGGAAACTGCCACGGAGACAATCAAGGGTAGAATTGCTGCAAGAGCAAGAGTTTTTAACGCAATTTTCATAGATGCCGGTTTTATTAGAATAGCTTGAAGTTAAGAGAGAAACGCATCATAGGAAACCATCTCCAGCCGAGAGCCTTCTCCAGGAGATCAATGTATTGTTGGTTATCGGCTATCTGCTCATCTGTCAAGGCCGCCAGATCGTGAACAATGATATCTGTGGTTAAAAGGACATCCTTTCCATCCAGATCATACGTGTACATCTTGAAATCAGATGTGTTGTACATTACTCCAAGGTCAAAGCCAAAGCCGACAATGCCTTTTGGCACACCGCGGCCAAAACCCAGGCCAAGATATGGCTTCACACTGGGGCGCCGGACGTCAAACTTAAGCACTCCGTCCTTGTCTGTACCTACACGACTGTCTCCCAATTTGATATATGCATTGTTATACTCAGCAGGGTCACAGGGCAGAGGTCCCGCAGTAACGTCAATCAAGTGGGAGCCGCCTATGAATGTTCCGGCAGTAATCCGGAAACTGCCCGAGGTGAACGGATAGAAGTCAAGGAGAAGATTGAACTGGCCCAGTTTCATACGGCCTGCCAGGTCAACGGTTGATCCCTCTGGAACCTTGAAACTCTCCCTGATGTTTGACGGAAGCCTGTCTGCAGGGAACCTCAGATAAGGCGCAACGTACTCTTCAAAAGGTTTCTTTGCAAAGAATGGGGCCTTGCTGGTAGATATCTCATTAAATGAATAGCCGCCCCGGAGTTGGAAGTGATTGCCCATAGTTACAGCCAGCTGACCGCCAATACCGTCAATACCGGCAGTCACACCGATACCGAGGTGGTTAAACAACCTTGAGTCCGTTTTCTGGGCAACAGCCGTAGCACTTATTATCAGTGCACCAAGGATAACAGCGAGTTTCTTCATATTACGACTACAGCGCTTACATTCTTAAAAAAGCATATTTGCCCGAATATAACACTTTTTATTTTTCCCAACAAATGTATTATCCGCAGCCCCTCCTTCGTTTAACAGGTCACTAACCTGTATTAAAAGAAAGAGGGTGACTAAAAAGTCTTAGCCACCCTCTTTTTCTTTGTACTACTGGTTTGAGACTTCCTCAAATATGCAATTCTCAGAGCCTTTAAAAACCTTTTTAGTCAGCCTCCTTCACATTTGTGTTATTATCTATTATTGCTACTTATCAGCCACTATGAACGCCAGTATCTCATTCTTCTTGACATTGGCGCCCTGAGCGGGATAAACAGCCACGAATTTGCCGGTCGCGGGAGCTTTGATCTCTTCCAGGCCGTAGTATGCCTGCACGCGGCAGATGATGTCCCCCTCCTTAACCTTTTCACCCACGTTGGGAGCGGTGGATTGATCGGCAACATCGTACTGCCAAATAACCTGGCCGGTAGTGGGAGCCTGAATCGCAACAGCATCGGGATAAACCTCGGTAACCTTGCTGATGTCAATCTTGGGAACCTCAACCACTGCGCGTTTAACGATAATAGGGGCGCCGGCCTTTTCACGGGCTACCTCCAGATCCTTCTCAAAGCGCTGCTTTGCAACACCGCTCTTATAATCGAGATACTGACGCTCGTGCATTGCCAGCTCGAAGAGCTCTTCGTCGTCCTGGCCGCAGTCCCAGCCGTGCTCTTTCATCATTGCGCGGTAGTGGTCCAGCTGGTCGGGATATGCGTCCTGAGGCTCGCCATCGTAGAATTCGTAGCCCTTCTCCTTTGCCAAAGCGAGAATTTCGGGAGCGAGAGGCCCGGGCAATTTGCCGGCCTTGCCCAGAATCATGTTCCAAGTATCGGGGTCGATGTTCTTCCAGCGGGGTTCGCCCTTGATGATGCTCATCAGGTTGAGCAGTGCGGTGTTCTTGGTGTACTGGCTGAAAGGGGTTACCAATGGCGGATAACCGAGCTTGGGCCATACATATTCAACCTCCTGGAACAGCTTGACAGCAAGTTCGTCCAGGCTGAGCTCTTTCTGGCCCTGCTTTTTGAGAGACATGTTGATAGCGCCCTGGAAGCCCTTGAGGTCGGCCATCATGGAACCCATCATGCCGCCGGGAAGACCGCAGCCCACCAGCAGGGAACTCATCTTGGAGTTGGTCGGCTCGATGAAGTAGCCCAGGAAATCGTCCATAAAGCTCTGGGTAAGGCGGCGGACCTCCATGTATGCATCAATGTTGAGATCTTTTACAATAAAGCCGTCGGCCTTCATCATCTCGCGGATGGTGATTACGTCGGGATGAACCTTGCCCCATGAGAGCGGTTCCACTGCAACGTCCAGATAGTCAGCGCCTGCACGCGCCACCTCCAGCATACTTGCGGGAGAGAAGCCGGGACCACAGTGACCGTGATACTGAACCTTGATGTGGGGATATTTCTTCTTGATGCTGGAAACCAGCTGGCCCAGCGCCGTGGGGCGGCCGATGCCAGCCATATCCTTGAGACAAATCTCGTCACAGCCATACTCCACCACCTTGTCCACAACACCCATGTAATACTCAACGGTGTGGATGGGGGAATGGGTCACACTGAGCGCCACCTGACTTATCATACCCGCCTTCTTGGCATATTCAACCGAAAGACGGAGGTTGCGGTGGTCGTTCAGGCCGCAGAAAGAACGCGAAATATTGGTACCCTGGGCGCACTTTACCTTGTACATCAGCTCACGCACATCCTTGGGGACGGGATTCATGCGGAGAGCGTTCAAGCCACGCTCCAGCATGTGAGTCTGGATGCCCACTTTGTTAAAGGGAGCGGTCCATTTGCGCACCGCCACGTTGGGGTTTTCACCAAAAAGCAGATTGACCTGTTCAAACGCGCCGCCGTTAGTCTCTACGCGGTCAAAGCAACCCATATCGATGATAGCGGGGGCCACCTGCAAAAGCTGATCTACCCTCGGAACATATTTGCCCGAAGACTGCCACATATCTCTGTACACCAGAGAGAATTTAATTTCGCGAGCCATTTAAAAAATTATTTGTTTTGATGAATAGACGGCAAATTTAGCCAAAAAATGTTGGATATTGAAAAAAATGTTTACCTTTGCGCTCCACATAACACGGTGCCTGTAGTTCAGTTGGTTAGAGCGTCAGATTGTGGTTCTGAATGTCGTGGGTTCGAGTCCCACCAGGCACCCGACGAAAAGCCAGTCTTGCGACTGGCTTTTTTCGTCGGGTGCCATTCGGCACCTTATTTTACGGGTGGCTCCGCCCCCCGGACCCCCTGCGGCGCAGAGCGCCGGCCGCTAAAGCGGCTTGAAGCTACAAGAACGTTGTGTTTATGAGTTCCTGTCCAAGTTTATGCAGGGCGGTTTCCATTTTGGCAACCTGGGCCTTGCGAGGCCGGGAGATTCCATGCATATATGCCCAAACTTGCTTGGGATGGATGTTTGCCAGGCGGCCAAGAGCAGTCGGCGTAATGATTCCTGCATAATATGACATTAAGTCCGGCACGTTCCAGCAAGTGACAAATTCGTATTCACCGTCGAGCCAATCCGGATAAAAGGCGGCCGCCTCTTTCCCCTCTTCTTTGGTAAGGGCTAACGTCTGACGCAACTCATCTATTGCTGCCGACGGTGTTTCCCCGCTTCCGAACAAAGCAGGGCAATCCTTACAATAGGCAGAATAGAATCCGTCCTGCGCCACGCTGATGACTATATAAACTGTTTTCATGATTTATTCTATCTCCATTGCTTTGAGGATACGCCTTGCGAAATCATCACCTATCTCTTTTCCCTTGTGAAACGGGACTGTATAAACTTTTCCGTTTTTGATATACCTAACATGGCTCCCCTTCCCCTTATCAGGCAACGGAACCCACCCACTTCGCAAAATGATTCTGTGTAATTCTGTCATTTTCATCCACTCATATCTTTAGCACATTATGACAACGCAAATATAGACAATCTTCTATTATATGCAAGGATTCGTTGAATATTTTCAACCGTTCCATTAGATGCCGTCCCTCCGCGGCTTGATAATTGCAGGCAAAGAACAGACCTTTAACAAACACATAATAGAAATCTGCGTATGAGAACGAAGAAAAGAAAACGGTTAAGAATCAGCGCGAGCGATTTCATTCTTGCGAACAGAAAAGCCTCTCGCGAAGAGGAGATTCTCGCGCACGGCAAACAGGTTGCTTTCCGGCGGCAAGCACACAAGTCCAAGAAAAGGTACGACCGTAATAAACTTAAAAAAACCATCACCCCCACGGATGATGGTTTTTTGTTCTCCGGAATTAATCCATTAACAGCAAAGCAATCGGGATACTATTGCAGAGCTCGTTGGGAGCAAAAGATTTTTGCAATTCACCGTCCGCGAATAGTGCTGCTGGAGAGCTGTCAAGAGGAATCATCGCGCTTGGTAAATGGCAAAAACGCCAAATGCATTGTGGGTGAAGGGTTATTGTAGCCTCTCTGTGGGCTACCCCTACGAAGGGCCGGAAGGCAAGCCCCGCGACCTCGGCAAGATACAGTTTGTGGAGTAGGCGGGATTATAGAATTATTTGCCGTTTCGATAAAAAGGTTTACCTTTGCAGGCCTTTTCTCGTGAAGAAGAGGAAGTTAAACCATATTATTAACTTTTAAAACCAGTTACAATGGCTGTAAAGATTCGCCTGGCTCGCCATGGCAAGAAAGATTCCGCATTTTACCACATCGTGGTAGCTGACTCCCGCGCACCCCGTAACGGTCGTTACATTGAGCAGCTCGGCACTTACAATCCCAACACCAACCCTGCAAGCATCGTTGTAAACAGCGAGCGCGCACTCTATTGGCTTGGCGTAGGTGCTCAGCCCACCCCGACCACCCGTCGCATCCTCTCTTATGAAGGTATCCTTCTTAAGAAGCATCTTGCAGGCGGTGTAGCAAAGGGCGCCCTCACCGAGGAGCAGGCTGCTGCAAAATGGGATGCTTGGAAAGCAGAGCGTGACGCCAAGGTTGCCGCTAAGGTATCCGGCGTTGCTGCAAGCAAGCGTGACGCTGCCAAGGCCGCTAAGGAGGCTGAGGCTAAGGTCAACGACGCCCGCGCAGAGGCTATCGCAAAGAAGAAAGCAGAAGAGGCTGAAGCTGCACGCAAAGCTGCAGAAGAGGCCAAGGCTGCTGCCGAGGCTGAAGCTGCTGAGGCTCCCGCTGCTGAAGAAGCTGCAGAAGAGGCTCCCGCAGAGGCCTAAAGCAATGCGTATTCTCAAATCGTACGGAACCGAAGGTGGCGTTATTTTAAGCGCCCCTGAGGTTGACGTCGAGCAGAGAGCAAAAGAACCGGTGTTCATCGTTTTTGATGGACTGCCGGTTCCTTTTTTTATTGAGGAAGTGACTCCCCGGGGAGGGGCAAAATACTATATCAAGCTGGTGGATATCGACTCCTTAGCGCTGGCGGAAGAGCTTGTGGGCAAGGAGCCTTACTTTGAAGACGGGGGGGATGAAGAGAGCGAAGAGATTACAGGCTATACCCTATGCGACGCCTCGGGCCGCGAGATTGGCCGGATTACCGCTTTTGAAGATATCCCCGGAAACCCATGCGTAGAGATTGAGGGGGGCGCGCTGGTCCCCTGCCCGGATGACCTGATTGTCAAGGTTGACAACCGCCATCGCCGCATCTGGCTACAGATTCCTGAAGGTCTGCTTTAGATTCCTTTACAGAGAGCTATTTATCCACCTTTGCCTTATATGATGTCCTGGCAAGGCCGTGGGAGATGTTGTTCAGCCGTTTTGCAATTATCTTGCGGCGGATGGGCGCCGCCTTATCGGTGAACATTACGCCATCCAGATGGTCCAGTTCGTGTTGGATCATACGGGCTGCGAAATTATCAAAGGTCTCCTCTTTCTCCTCCAGATTCTCATCAAAATAGTGCACCGTGATACGTTTGGGCCGTTTGATGTCGGCATCCACGCCGGGGATGGAGAGACACCCTTCTGAATATTCTGAAATCTCTTCGCTCTCATCCACCACCACCGGGTTGACCATCTTGCGGACAAAGCCTTTCAGTTCCGGATAGTTCTCAACCAGTTCGTTGCCGTCCACTATGAGCATCCGCTCGCTCACACCCACCTGGGGTGCGGCCAGTCCGCAGCCGTCGGCGTGCTGCATGGTCTCATGCATGTCGTTGAAGAATTGCTGCACCTGTGCCTTGTCGGCTTTTGAGAGATCCACATCGGCTGCATGTTCGCGCAGCACCGGCGATCCGTAGAGATAAATGGGTAATATCATGATTCTTTCATTTTTGCGTTTTCCGGACGGTCCAGCCAGGCCTGGAGGATAATGGCTGCCGATATCTTGTCAACCGCCTCCTTCTCGCGCCGGGCCATCTTCTTCATCCCGCCGTCTATCATTGCCCTGTGGGCCAGCACGGAAGTGAAGCGTTCGTCTTCCAAAGTTACCGGGATGTCAGGGAACTTTTTCTTCAACAGATTCAAAAAGGCATCGACGTCGCGGGCAGCCTCGCTGGGGGCACCGTTCAGATTAATCGGGTAGCCCACCACAAAGCGTATAATGGTCTCATTCTGGCCGTATTTTTGAAGATAATCTATTATATTTGCAGAATGGACCGTGTCCAGAGCCGTTGCAAACACCATCAGCGGGTCGCTTACCGCCAACCCGGTTCGTTTGCGCCCGAAATCGATACCGATTATTCTGTTCATCGTCCGCAAATTTAATGCATTATGCCCAAAAATAGAAATACCTACGATTTTTCGGTGAGCGGCAGCGGCGGCAGTAAAAAGCTCTTTTCTTTCAAGGCAACTACCGGATGGGCCGTTGCAGCTCTGGCGGCAGTGATTATTGCGATAATGGCTCTCACATACATCCTGATAGATTTCACCCCGCTAAGGCAGACCGTCCGCGGCTACCCCACCAGGGAGAGTCGTGAGACAGCCCTGGAGAACCGGCTCCTGATTGATTCGCTTGAGAAACAGATTTCCCTATGGGCGTTCCAGGTGGGCAATATCCAGCGGGTTATGAGCGGGCGCGAACCCATAGACATGGACAGCATCGAGACCCTCCGCAACGACGAGGGCGAGGTTGACATATACGCTACCATGTACGCCCACCAAGATTCTGTGCTGAGAGGGCTCGTGGAGAAGGAAGCGGCTATGATAAGCCCCGGGAACGGACCTTACGCAGATTTAAACGGACTCAAGTTTTTCACCCCCGTTAAAGGAATGGTCACGGAGAGTTTTAACAAGGCAATAAACCATCTGTACATTGATATAGCAGCGGAAGAGAACACCCCAGTTTACAGCATTCTGGACGGCACGGTGGTGAGCGCCGACTGGACCGAGGATTACGGCTACGTGATGATTATCCAGCACGGGTACGATTTGATATCGGTTTACAAACATAATGAACGCCTGCTCAAGAAGGTTGGCGACAAGGTCAAGGCCGGCACCCCCATTGCTACGGTAGGCAACACCGGCAGGCTCTCCACCGGCAATCATCTCCACCTGGAGCTCTGGCATGCCGGAGAGGCAATCGACCCCGCAAAATTTATCAGCTTTTAACATGCAGAACGACGGCAAAAAGCATATCGCGATTCTTGGTTCCACCGGCTCCATAGGATGCCAGACACTGGACGTAATATCGCAGCACCCCGACCTGTTCCAAGTGGAACTGCTCACGGCCAACAACAACAGCGCCCTTCTCATAGAGCAAGCCCGCAGGTTCCAGCCTAACAGCGTTGTGATTTGTGACGAAAGTAAATACAGGGAGGTGTCCGCCGCCCTCGACAAAGAGGATATCAAGGTATTTGCCGGAATGGATTCTGTCTGCGACATAGTATCGGACAACACCATCGACATAGTGGTTGCGGCAATAGTGGGTTTTGCCGGGTTGCGCAGCGCCGTGGCTGCCATTAAGGCGGGCAAGACAGTGGCCCTTGCAAACAAAGAGACCCTGGTTGCAGCCGGGTCTCTGGTGATGTCTATGGCGATTCGGTATGGCGCCCGTATAGTCCCTGTGGACAGCGAGCACTCCGCCATCTTCCAGTGCCTGCAGGGCAACAGTGGTCGCGATGTGGAGAAACTGCTGCTCACCTGCTCAGGAGGGCCGTTCCTGCATAAGACCAAAGAAGAAATTGCACAGATGACCCCGGAGGCCGCCCTGAAGCACCCCCGCTGGAATATGGGGGCAAAGGTCACGATAGATTCTGCCAGTTTGATGAACAAGGGCTTGGAGATGATTGAGGCCCGCTGGCTGTTTGACATGCCTGCAGAGCGCATCGAGGTGGTGGTGCATCCGGAATCCATAATCCACTCCATGGTACTGTATCGCGACGGAGCGGTGATTGCGCAGTTGAGCGTGCCCGATATGCGCATCCCAATACAGTATGCGCTGGGTTACCCGGAGCGGCTTGAATTGAATGCCAGCCGCATCAGTTTCCCAAAACTGGCACAGCTCACTTTCCTGGCTCCCGACACCAACCGCTTCCCCTGCCTGGATATCGCCCGCAGGGCTTTGGACCGCGGAGGTAACGCCGCCTGCGCCATGAACGCCGCAAATGAGGTGGCAGTGGCCGCATTTTTGCAGGGCAAGATCCCGTTCTCTGCCATTCCGGAGATTATTTCGGTGGCGATGTTCCGTACAGAGTTTGTGGCAAAACCCTCCCTGGACGACATCTATACCACCCATGGCCGCGCACTTGAGCTGGCCGCACAAATGATTGATTGATAATTGAACTAAAGATGATTGTTTTTGTCAAGATAATACAGGTGATATTTGCCCTCTCCATTCTGGTGCTGGTGCATGAGTTCGGTCACTACACATTTGCCAAACTTTTCAAGACCAGGGTGGAGCAGTTCTACATGTTCTTCAATCCCAAATTCTCGCTGTTCCGCTGCAAGTGGTTCAACGGCAAGCTGCACACAAAGTTTTTCTCGAAGAACGACAAGCCGCTCCCTGCCGACAGCGACCTGAGCGTGCTGAGCGACGATGACTGGCGCAAATATCCCGACAACACAGAATACGGTATCGGATGGATTCCGCTGGGCGGCTACTGCGCCATTGGCGGAATGGTGGATGAGACCAAAAAGGCAGACGATCTGAGTAAAGAGCCGCAGCCCTGGGAACTGCGCACCAAGCCGGCTTGGCAGCGCTTCCTGATTATGTTTGGCGGCGTGCTGTTCAACTTTATACTCGCAATAGTCCTCTATGCCGCCATCCTCCATCACTGGGGCGAGGAGTATCTTCGCAACGAAGATGCTGTGTACGGCATCGCTGTCAACGATCTTTCGCGAGAGATAGGTTTCCGCAACGGCGATAAGATCCTGAGCTTTGACGGGCGCGAGGTGGAAGATTTCTCACAACTGCAGGTAGAACTTGTACACTCCAGGGCTACGGAGGCGCTTGTGCTGCGCGGCCAGGATACCATCTCCATCAACATTGACGAATCTTTCCTTCCGCAGATGCTTAACTCACCCGGGATGTTCTCACTGGCATATCCCTTTGAGGTGGCCGGCTTTATGGAGAACTCCATAAACAAGGAGAGCGGGCTGCAGCCCGGTGACCGGGTGGTTGCCGTTAACGGAGAGGAGATGTCCCTTGTACCCGACATCCAGGAGGCCCTGCGCGCACACAAGGGCGATTCTATCCTGGTGGAGGTCAGCCGTGCCGGGCAGCGGCAGCAAGTAGGGCTGCAGGTGGACACCACCGGTATGGTACAGGTGATGCTGCAGAGTGACCTTACCAAGTTCTTCCACATCACCCGGAACAAATACAAGTTTTTCCCGGCCATCCCGGCCGGCATCCGCAAGGCCTGCAACTATATTGGGAGCTATGTCAAGGACCTGGGGTTGATCTTCTCCCCCAAGACCAAGGCATACAAGTCGGTGGGCAGCTTTATCACCATCGGGCGCATATTTCCCGGCACATGGGACTGGCAGCGGGTATGGTCGCTCACCGCGATGCTATCAATAATGCTCGCCGTGCTCAATATCATCCCCATCCCCGGGCTGGACGGCGGGCACATCCTGTTTATCTTTGTGGAGATACTCACCGGGCGCAAACCCAGCGACAAATTCCTGGAAATAGCGCAGACTATTGGCATGATATTGCTTTTGGCGCTGATGGTGCTGGCGTTTGGAAACGATATCAGAAGTTTATTTTAAGTTGCTTTGAAACAATACTGATATGACTAAACGGATTATATTATACCTTTCTCTGGCGGCGGCGGTACTGGCCGGCTGTAAAGGCAAGGGCAAGGACGGAGAAAAGATTCTCCCCACCATCAGCGGCAAGGCCGGTGAGGTGGCAGTGGTATGCTCCAAGGTGGAATGGGAATCGGAACCGGGCAGCACCATCCGTACCCTGCTTGCGGCGGAAGTGCCCTATCTGCCTCAGGTCGAGCCTATGTACGACCTGTTCAACGTGCCCCAGCAAGCCTTCAACAAGGTATTCCAGGTGCACAGGAACATCATCGTTATCAATACCGACAAAAAGATTGATAAGCCCAGGTTTTCGACCTGGACCGACGTGTGGGCTTCGCCCCAGCTGGTAATCCAGATTGACGCTCCCGACGGTTTGCGGGCGGCCGAGATAGTGGCAAAGCAGGGGAACAAGATCCTCGCCCTGCTGGAGCGGACAGAGCGCAACCGTATAATCAGCAACATCAACAGTTTTGAAAACGCGGAGCTCCGCAAGCCGGTGAACGATATGTTCGGAGGCAGCCCCTGCTTTCCCAAGGGCTTTACAATCAAGAAGACTGCAGACAACTTTATGTGGATATCCTATGAGCCGGCATATACGATCCAGGGCATCCTGATATGGAAATATCCATATACCGGCGAGGCTGACTTTACCGACGAGGCCCTGGCGGCAAAGCGCAACGAGATAACCAAAGAGCAGATTCCTTGCACTACGGAGGGGAGTTATATGATTCTCAATCCAGACATCTTCCCCGGCTACAGGACTCTCGACTACAAGGGGCGCAGCATCGCAGAACTCCGTGGCCTCTGGGAGGCATATAACGATTTTATGGGAGGCCCCTTTGTCTCGCACTCTTTCCTGACCCCGGACAATCAATATGTAATCACTCTGGATGGCTTTGTCTATGCCCCCAGATACGACAAGCGGAACTATCTGCGCCAGGTAGAAGCGGTGCTTTATTCCTTTGACTGGAACAATATTCCGGAATAATAGGAAAATTAATTTGCTTTAATACATTTTTTACATACCTTTGCACTCCCAAATTTGGGGGCACTTCGGTGGGTTCGTCTATCGGTAGGACACAAGATTTTCATTCTTGGAAGAGGAGTTCGATTCTCCTACCCACTACTTATTAATAAATATTAAAGTAATGGCAAATCACGCATCAGCAGACAAACGTTTCCGTCAAAGCGAGAAACGCAGATTGCATAACAAGTATTATGCACGCACAACCAGGAACGCCATCAAGGCGATCCGCAACACTACAGACAAGGCAGCCGCAGAGCAGCTCGCACCCAAGGTATTTGCAATGATTGACAAACTTGCAAAAACCAACATCATTCATAAAAACAAAGCTGCGAATTTGAAAAGCGGTATCGCACTCCACATCAACAAAATGGCATAATTTGAGATTTTTGTCTCGACAGATACTCAAAAACTCCCCATATTCGGGGAGTTTTTGTTTTATATGATTATGGCCAACAATAGCATCAAAGATTGGAGAAGAGAAGAAAGACCGCGTGAAAAGATGCTCGAAAGGGGGGCGAACGCCCTGACCGACGCCGAACTGCTGGCGGTGCTGATTCGCACCGGGAGCAACAACTCAAGCGCGGTGGACCTTGCACGTAAGCTGCTCGACGGAGCCGGCAGCTCTATCCGCGGCGTGTCAAACTATTCATTAAACAACTTCACAAGAATCAAGGGTATCGGTACGGCAAAGGCGTTGACACTGATGGCTGCCTTTGAAGCCGGGCGGCGGAGCATGGCCGCCGGCCGTGACTCTGAACTGGTCATTACCGATGCCCGCAGCGCCGTGGACCTGATCGCCCCACGGATTGCAAACCTCAACCACGAGGAGTGCTGGGGCATCTTCCTGAACCGGGCGAACAAGGTTATTGTAAAGGAGCGCCTCAGCAGCGGAGGTATCTCTTCCACAACGTTCGACGTGCGGATGGTGGTGAAGCGGGCGGTGGATACACTCGCCTCCGGCATCATCCTGATCCACAACCACCCCAGCGGCAACCCGGAGCCGGGAGAGAACGACCGCACCCAGACGGTCGCCCTGCGCAACGCCGCCGCACTGTTAGACATATCACTTCTTGACCACATAATCGTGGCCAGGAACAGGTATTTCAGTTTCAGCGAAGAAAACTACCGGAAGCGGCGGGGTTAGATCTCCTTGCGCAGGCGGGCAATGGGTATGTTAAGCTGGTCGCGGTACTTTGCAACGGTACGGCGGGCTACATTATACCCCTTTGAAGAGAGCAGGTCCACAAGCTGCTCATCTGTCATCGGCTTGTGCTTGTCCTCTGACTTGATGCTCTCCGTCAGGATAGCCTTGATCTCGCGGGTAGAGGCCTCCTCGCCCGACTTGGTTACAAGCCCCTCAGAGAAAAAGTATTTGAGGGGATAGATACCAAAGTGGGTCTGCACATACTTGCAGTTTACCACGCGGGAAATAGTTGAGATATCCAGGCCGGTACTGTCGGCTATATTCTTGAGCACCATCGGCTTGAGCTTTGTCTCGTCGCCGTCTATGAAAAAGTCGTACTGGAAAGCGACTATGGCGTTCATGGTGTTCTGCAACGTTTTCTGACGCTGCTTGAGAGCCTCCACAAACCACTTTGCAGAGTTGAGCTTGGACTTTACAAACGACACCGCCTCTTTCTCCTGGCGGGAAGACTTGGTTGCGGCCTGCATGAGCAGCTCCGCATAGTTCTTGTTCACCCGCAGCTCGGGTATGTTGAACCGGGGCATCGTTATCACGGGAACCCCGTCTTTGAGTTCGAGTATGAAATCGGGCACTATCTGCTGTGCCTGGTCGGAGTATGTGTCATCTATCTGGCCTCCCGGCTTCGGGTTCAGGCGGACAATCTCCTCAATGGCATCCTTGAGCTGCTGTTCATCTATGCCGAGTTTCTGGGTAATCTTGGGGTAGTGCTTCTTTGCCAGGGCGTCGAAACAGTCGGTCACTATCCGGCGGGCGTTCACCTGGCTGGGGGTAGGGTTGTCCACATCAAGCTGCAGCAAAAGGCACTCCCTGAGGTCACGGGCACCCACTCCGGCCGGCTCAAAGCTCTGTATCACCTTAAGTATCCCCTCCAGCTCTTCTACGGTGGTCTCTATGTTCAGTTTGAAAGAGATATCGTCGCACAGACTCTCCAGGTCGCGGCGCAGATAGCCGTCCTCCTCAAGCATGCCTATCATGAAGAGGGCTATTTGATAGCTGCGCTCGTCCAGTTTGCAGTATCCCAACTGGTTTTCCAGGTTCTGCTGTAAACTCTCCTTCACGGAGAAGGTATTGTACTGGGGTTTCTCGTCCTTTCCCTGATTGTTTACATAGAGCTTGTAAGAGGGTGTCGGATCGCTCCCTGCATATTCAGTTAAAGAAACGTTCTTGGGGGCCTCCTCTTCCGGGTTGTTCTCCTCCTCGGCCGCCTCGTCCAGCACCGGATTCTCCTCCAGCTCCTGCTGGACACGACGCTGCAACTCCAGCGTAGGCAGCTCCAGAAGCTTGATTGTCTGAATCTGAAGCGGCGACAGACGCTGGGTCTGCCTCAATTCCTGTGTCAAACCCTGCTTTGCCATCTTACATAATTGGAAAGTTGATTTTTTCGCGTACGATAAAGCATGAAGGGTACGTACCCTTTATGGAGTTCATGAACCGGCGGGCCTCCTCTTTTGTGCGGAAGTCACCCACGGTAACCTTGAAATAGGGATTTTCATACTCCCTGTAAACGCTTATACCGGGGTGCTGTGCCTTGAAGCCTCCGGCGACCCGCTCCGACTGATTTCGGGCAGTCTGCTTGTTGTCAAAGAAGATGCGGACGCGATAACCCGTCGGCCGCTTGTGGGCATTATTAGCGATGTGGCGCGACATTGCACCGGAAACAGCGGGAGTCTGGTCTATCACAATCTTCCCTTCGCGGGAGAAGGAGCCTTGTCCGCTTTTGAGCATCTGGAAGATATCTTTACCGGCCAGGGTAGAATCCACCGCAGCGTGGTTGGCATAGGTAGAGTCCACTTCAACGGCAATATCGCTCTGGGCATAGCCGGAAAGTGCAAATGCAAAAAAGGCAATCAGTATCAATATCGCTTTCTTCATTTTTCCAGCATCTTTACAAAATCTTCAATCGGCACTTTGGTGCCGCTGAATCTCTTTCTGAGGCATCCGGCACCGATTGTGCAGTCGTAGCTCACCGTATAACCCTTCTCACCATAGTCAACCAGCGTCATCGCCGCCAGGCTCAGTGCAGAGAGAGGGTTGTCAAAGGTAATCTCCAAAGGGATTGACACCTCTTCGCTGCTATGGCGGTGCAGGGTGGGCTTATCCTCCCCCTTCTTGCCGTCAAAGACCACCTGGGCCACCTCCTTGCCCCCCTTGGAATAAACCCGGGCAGAGAGCTTTTGCAGCGTTATGTCACGACATGAGGAGTTGTCGGCCTCCAGCTTAAGGTTTGTTCCAAGCGACAACTGGCCCGCGCCCAGATAGACGTTATCCAGGCTTGCAAGCTCGCAGCTGTTTATCTCAATCTGCTCGCTCAGCGGCGTACATGACACTGTGGCGGACGCGATTACGAAAACCAGTGCAGATATTTTGAAAAACCTCTTCATTCTTCTACAAAGGTAATAATAAAAACTAACTTTGCGGTGTAATTTTTGCAAGATGAGTAATATCAATTTTCGTTCCGTACGGCCCCTGATAGATTCCGCCGCCCCCCACTTGTTCATAGAGACCTATGGCTGCCAGATGAATGTCAACGACAGCGAAGTGGTGCTTTCCATATTGCAGAAGGCGGGGTTTACTTTGTGCCAGAAGCCAGAAGACGCCTCATTGGTGCTTATTAACACCTGCGCCATCCGCGACAATGCCGAGCAGCGCATATTGGGCCGCCTGGAATACTACCGTCAGCTGAAAAAGCGCAATCCACACCTCCTGGTCGGGGTGCTGGGGTGTATGGCGGAACGGCTCAAGGACAAGCTCCTGGAGAATCCTGTCGTGGATCTGGTTGCGGGGCCCGACGCCTACCGCGACCTGCCTCGGCTTGTCGGCATCCTGGGCTCCTCAGGCCAGAAACAGATAAATACCTTGCTCTCACACGAAGAGACCTACGGAGACATCTCTCCGGTAAGGATGGACCCTAATGGTGTGAGCGCATTCATCTCCATAATGCGTGGCTGCAACAACGTATGCTCTTACTGCGTGGTACCCTACACCCGCGGGTCAGAGCGGAGCCGCGACCCGGAAAGCATCCTCAGGGAGGCACGTGAACTGTTCAAGGCGGGCTACCGCGAGGTGGTGCTGCTGGGGCAGAATGTAGATTCTTACCGCTATGGTGAAACCGGGTTTGCCAGGCTGCTGGCCATGGTGGCAGAGATTTCCCCGCTTCTGCGGGTCCGCTTCTCCACCTCCCATCCCAAGGATATGAAAGACGAGGTGCTGCTCACAATGGCGGCCTATCCCAACATCTGCAAGCACATACATCTTCCGGTCCAGTCCGGCAACAACGCCATGCTTGAGAAGATGCGCCGCCGCCACACCCGCGAATGGTATCTGGAGAGGGTTGCCCGCATCCGCGAGATAATGCCGGAATGCTCAATAACCACCGATGTAATAGCAGGTTTCTGCGGCGAGACCGAAGCCGATTTTGAAGATACCCTGGATCTGTTCCGCCAGGTGAAGTTTGATGCTGCGTTTATGTTCCAGTATTCAGAGCGCCCCGGCACCCTTGCTGCCCGCCACTACCCCGACGACGTCCCGCCTGAGGTCAAGACAGAGCGCCTGGAGCGGATTATCGCCCTGCAGAACGAACTCTCCGCAGAGAGCAACCGGCGCGATGTGGGCCGCCGCTTCGAGGTGCTGGCAGAAAGCTTCTCCAAGCGCTCGCAGGACGATCTTATGGGGCGCACCTCCCAGAACAAGGCGTGCGTCTTCCCTGCCGCCGGGCATCACATAGGCGAATACGTCACCATCCTGGTGAAAGACAGCACCCCCGCCACCCTCCTCTGCGAGGTGGTTTAGGCGCTTCTGCCATTCAACGGGCAAGTGAAGCTTGCCTGCCTACTCCACAAACTGGATCTTACCGATATCGCGGGGCTTGGCTTCCGGCTCTTCGTCGGGATAGCCGAGGCCGACTATTACGCGCAGCTTATATCCTTTGCTGAAGTTTAATTTGTCCAGGAACGGCCTTGCCTCGGGGATGCTGTTCATCATCATCACCGGACCGGCCATGACCACCGAACCCAAACCGAGCGACTTGGCCGCAAGGCATACGTTCTCACAAAGCAGACCGACATTTATCAGGCACATGCCCGACTCGTCATCGGGGCAGGCGACGGCAATGGCGGCTGAGGCGTTGCGCAGGCAGTTGCGGAACTTGGGGTCATCGTCTCCCATCGGGAACGGCGACTTGTCTTTAATAGCTTGCGTCAGGCCGTCGAAATACTCCTGACTGTCGATGATTCGGACCTCCCACTGCTGACGGTTCATAGCATTCGGGGCATTCACGCCGCACTCGGCTATCTGTTGCAGCAGTTCGCGAGGCACGGCCTGGTCGGTATAATGCCTAACCGACCTGCGGGCCATAATGGTTTCGATAACAGGGTTGGTCATTTCTTCTTCTGCAGCTTGATGGGCATTCTGGCAGCATCCAGTGCCAGCCAGGCACAGGAGCGCGATTGCGATTGTGATAACTATCTTCTTCATAATGTGCTAAGTTACAAAAAAGAATTGTTATCAATCAAGGGTCAAATACTGTGGAGGTAAACCGCGGCTGTTGCGGTGAGGGCGGCGGTTTCTATACGGAGGCGGGAATCACCCAGGGAGACGGGAGTCCAGCCATGCTCCAGGGCCAGGGCTATCTCTTCGCGGGAAAAGTCCCCTTCGGGGCCGATCATTATGATATAATTGGCGGCAGCGCTGCTGAGGGCCTCCCGGACGGAAATCTTGCCTTCGCTTTCCCCGCAGTAACATATCAGTTTGCGGGTATCGGGGGCGAAATCGCGCACGAGCATCTCGCGTACCGCTGTCAGTGGCTCCAGCGTTGGTACCGCCCCTTTGTGCGACTGCTTTGCCGCGGAGATTAATATTCTCTCACAACGGTCGCCCTTGAATACCTTGCGCTCCGAGTAATCGCCCACCAGAGGCACAATTGTATCTACCCCTATCTCGGTGGCCTTCTCGCAGAACCACTCGTAGCGGTCTATGTTCTTGGGGGGCGCCACGGCCATCGTCAGGTTATATGGATGCGAACCGTAACCCTCAATAACGCCGGTCACTTCGAACCGGGTGGCAGAGGGGTCGACGGAGATTATCCGGCATTCATAGAGGTTGCCGCAGCCGTCTATCACGTGTATGGTATCGCCCTGGCGATGGCGGAGCACCTTGATGCAGTGGACCGATTCCTGCCGGTCCAGTTCGCGGGCGCCCGAGGCGATTTCTCTTGAGAAAAACAGTTCCATGGCGTTATGAGCAGGCTTCTGTGCGCTTCCACTCCCCGACCTCCATGTCGTGGATGTCGCTGCCGTCTATATGGAAACGCAACGCGGTGCGGACGGTGTGAATCCCCTGGAAGCCGCACGAGCCGGGGTTGAACACCATCATATCAAACTTTTTGTCGCCCATCACGCGCAAGATATGGGAGTGCCCGCACACAAAGATGCGGGGTTTGTTGTGTGTTATCAAATTGAAAGCCTCCCAGTCGTAGCGTCCGGGAAAGCCTCCGATATGGGTCATCGCCACCCTCACCTCTTCTGCCATAAAGACCTGTGTGAGAGGATATGCCAGCCGGACGTCGCCGCCGTCACAATTGCCGTAAACCCCAATCAGAGGCTTGAAAGCCGCAATTGTATCGGCGCAGGCAATGCCGCCAAAGTCACCGGCGTGCCAGATTACATCCACCGGCTCCAGGAACCGCCGTACATCCTCTGCAAAGGTGCCGTGGGTATCTGAAATCAGACCTACAAACATATCGATATCTTTCTGGTGGACTCGTCCAAAGGCTCAATGCGCACCTCGACAGTCTCTTCCGGCAACAGTTCCGCAATCTTCCCGGGCCACTCCATAAAGCAGAAACAGCCGCTGTAGAAATACTCCTCCAGCCCCAAATCCTGTGCCTCGCGAAGCGAATCTATGCGGTAAAAATCAAAATGAAAGACGCTGTCGCCATCGGCGGCGCGGTATTCATTCACAATGGTGAAGGTAGGACTGCATACATTGTCGTCCACCCCAAGCCTGTCGCAAAGCGCCTTGATCAAGGTGGTCTTACCCGCTCCCAGATTGCCGTAAAAAGCAATCAGGCGGTTCTCGCCAACAACCTCCAGAAACTCGGCGGCCGCTGCGTCCAGATTGTCCAATGTGGATATTATCTCTTTCATTTTGCTTGAAATACACCGCAAAGATATAAATTTGCGCTCGTTATGAACGATTCCAAGATAAATACATACACCTATCAGGTGATGCCGCAAGATCTGGACGGGAAGCGCCACTTCCGCGCTGTGGCACTGGAGATGATGTTGCTCAACATCGCCGGCAAAGCGGCCAACGACCGCAATTTCGGAGCTTTCAAACTGATTGACAACGGCGGCATCAGCTGGGTGCTGCTTAAATTCGCGGTAGAGATGAGCTCTATGCCCGCGGAAGAGGATACCATGAGCATCAGCACCTGGGTGGAGAAGGTCGGCAGCCTGCTCACAACCCGTAACTTTGAGATCCGCAACTCGGCGGGTGATATCTTAGGTTACGCCACCTCAGAATGGACCCTGATAGACCTCACCACCCGCCGCCCCATGAACATCTCTGCCGATACCGCAATTGCCGACTGTGCCACCGGAATAAAGGTCCCCGTAGCACTCCCGGGACGCCTCACCGGCCTGGTCCCCGACGAGAATACACCTAAGCGGGCCGTCACGGTCTCTTACAGCGATATCGATTTCAACGGCCATACAAACAGCATGCAGTATCTGCAGTGGCTGCTGGATGCCTATCCCATTGAGAAGGTATATGACAGCCAGATGGCCCGCCTGGAGATTATCTATGTGCACGAAGTACGCTACGGCGAGACCGTGAACGTCTTTTACCAGGACCGTGAAGACGGCTCCACCCTCTTTGCGGTAAAGGATACGGAGGGAAACGACTGCGTCCGCGCCCGGATAGTTTGGAAATAGCCGCATGAAACACTTATCATCTTTACTTGCCGCGACGGCAGTCGTACTGATTGCTGCATGCGCCCCGAAACAGGCGGCAGAGGCACCGGTCAACGTTATCTTTGAGACCGATATGGGCAACGACATCGACGATGCCATGGCGCTGGACATGCTCTACAAATATGTAGAGGATGGCAAGATCAACCTGCTGGCGGTGATGATAAACAAAGAGGGGAGCGCGCCGGCAGAATTTGTTGATATAATGAACACCTTCTACGGACATCAGGTTCCTATCGGGGTCCGCCATGGCGGCGACCCGGCAGAGAAGGGGGGAGTGAATTTCGCGGAGGTTGTCTCAGGCATGAAAGACGATGCCGGGCAGCCGGTTTTCCATCGCACGCTGGAGCGCTGCGACACCCTGCCGGATGCATTGTCGCTCTATCGCAAGATACTCTCTGAAGTACCTGACAAGTCGGTGAAAATCATATCTGTAGGATTCTTTGGCAATCTCAGCGCCCTGCTGGGAAACGAGCCGGAACTGGTAGAGAAGAAGGTCGTTTCTCTCACCACCATGGGGGGCTGTTTCTTTGCACCCAACGGGGAATTCAACCTGCTGGGTGACCTGGAGGCCAGCCGCAGCGTATTTGAAAACTGGCCCACGGAGATTGTGACATCGCCGTTTGAGGTGGGCATCGCAATCTGCTACCCGGGAGAGAGCATTGAGAATGATTTGGACTGGGGCATCCCCCACCCTATGCGGGAAGGCTATCTGGCCTACTGTCCGATGCCGCACGACCGCCCTTGCTGGGATTTAACCGCCGCCCTATATGCTGTTGAGGGGGGGGATTGGTTTACCGTATCGGAACCGGGAAAGATCTCTGTAGATGGGAATGGCGTGGCGACCTTCACGGCCGATTCTTCGGGACGGCAACGATATCTGGCCGTAACGCCGGAGCAGGCGGCCGCCATCAGGGAGCACTTCGTGGAGATCCTTACCCGCAAACCGTCAAATCTGCAATAGGCCGCCTTAACAACTTGAACGTACTACCAGGGTGGGCGGAATCAGTCTTTGGCAGACAGCCGGCTCCGGAAGCCCTTCGCGTCGGGAATCAATAATTCCAAAAAGGGTTTCTACCGCCATCGACGAGGCTTCGCGCAACGGTTGTTCTATGCGGGTAACCGCCGGGTCAAGGAAATCGAGAAAGCCGTTGTTGTCGTAGGATATTATTCCAACATCCCTCTTTACCTCTATATTGAGTTCCCTGAACGCATCTATCGCCCCCAGCAGTATGGTGGCGCTGAATGCGAATACCGCATCGAACGGCCGCGCACCATCAGAGAAACATTTCATTATCTCATCGTGGCCATTCTCCACAGAGAAGGCATTACCCGCCACGGCATAGTGTACCGGCTTCCCCTTGATAGCATCGGTAAAGCCCCGCAGCCGCTCCTGGTTAGGCATAGAGGTCGGAACGCCCTGGATTGCAAGAATGCTTTTGTAACCCCTGTCCAGCAGATAGTCCGTAGCCATCCGTGCCCCAAGGTAGTTGTCGGTGCAAACATAGGGCAGGGTCGTCTTTTTGAAGTGCCTGTCGATGAGCACAACCGGGATATCACGGCCAATCTGCTCCAGGTTGTCTGCCTTTGTTGCCACCGGGACGGCGATTATGCCATCCACTTTGCGCCCCTTGAACATCTGTAGCGCCTGCTCCTCTTCCTGCTCTGACTCCCTTGAATCGGCCAGCAAAGTGTGATAGCCGCGGGCGGCCAGCAGATTGATGATAATGCCGGACAAAGTTGCAAAGAAGGGGTTGTCGATGCCCGGCACCAGCAGTCCGATGGTATGGGACTGCTTTGTTCGAAGTGTCTGTGCCACCAGATCCGGCTGGTAATTGACTTGGCGGGCAGTCTCAGAAATCAGGTCTATCGCTTTTTTGCTGATACGGAATTTTGCTGCCTGCCCGGTGAGGACGCGTGACACGGTAGAGACGGAATAACCTGTCCTGGACGCTATTGTGAATATGTTGCTTTTACCTTCCATCACACTTTGCGCTTGTAAAGTTAAGCATTTTTTTGTACTTTTGCGTAAAGCTTTGCTCAAACGATTGCGCAAAAATAATAAAGATTCAGAAACAGATAAAATAATATATTATGGGCAAAATTCTCATTATCGGCAGTTCCAATACCGACCTTGTGGTAAAAACAGACCATATTCCCGAACCGGGAGAGACAATTCTGGGTGACAATTTCATGATAGCCGCGGGCGGCAAGGGTGCCAACCAGGCCGTGGCGGCTGCGCGCCTTGGCGGCGACGTGGCTTTCATCGCCTGCGTAGGTGACGATATGTTTGGCCGCCAGACACTGGAGAACTACAAAAAGGAGCACATGGACATCTCCCATATCCGCACCGACAAGGCAGCTCCCAGCGGAGTGGCGCTTATCAGCGTGGCCGCCGACGGCGAAAACTGCATCGTGGTTGCCCCCGGCGCCAATTCCTCACTCTCCACAGCCGACATCGACGCTGCGGACAGCCTCTTCCGCGACGCAGATTATATCCTTATGCAGCTCGAGATTCCGATGCCGGTAATCGAGTATGCCGCAGCGAAAGGCAAAGGGTATGGGAAGAAGGTCATCATCAATCCCGCTCCAGCAGCGCCGCTGAGCGATGCCCTGCTCAAGGGGCTCTACCTGATTACCCCCAACAAGACAGAATGCCGCCAGCTCACCGGCATCGACATACAGAGTGACGCCGACCTGGACCACGCGGCGGAATGCCTGATGGCCAAGGGGGTGGAGAACGTCGTAATCACCCTCGGCAGCAAGGGTTCCTATGTAAGGACCCCCTCCGGAAGCAGCGTGGTCCCCACAATGAAGGTGAAAGCGATGGACACTACCGGAGCCGGTGACACCTACAACGGCTCGCTGCTGGTTGCCCTCTCGGAGGGTCAGCCTCTGGAAAAGGCAGTAGGCTTTGCCAGCAAGGCGGCAGCCATCTCCGTAACCCGCATGGGTGCGCAGCCCTCTATTCCCTTCCGTAAAGAGCTAGAATAATAAACAATTAAAAATATACTACTATGTACATCGTTGGCAGTTACACACTTGCAGTCATTTTCTGCTTTGTTACAATGCTCTGCTGGGGCTCCTGGGGCAACACCCAGAAACTGGCCGCCAAGAGCTGGAGATACGAACTTTTCTATTGGGACTATGTGATCGGCATGGTCATCTTCTCGCTGATCCTGGCTTTCACAGCCGGCAGTATAGGCAGCCAGGGCCGCCCCTTCCTTGAGGACCTTGCACAGGTAAGTTGGACCAGCATAGGTTGGGTCTTGCTGGGCGCCGTAATCTTTAATGTATCCAACATCCTGCTTTCAGCATCGGTCTCTCTGGCCGGTATGGCAGTTGCCTTCCCGTTGGGTGTGGGCATTGCGCTGGTAATGGGCGTGCTGAACAATCTGCTGCTCCACCCCACAACGGGCCAGAATACCACTTTGCTCTGGATCGGCGTGGCCCTGGTAGTGCTCGCCATCATCTGCAACGGCATAGCCTCGGGCAAAATCTCAAATGAAGAGCGCGACCGCGCCACCAACCGCAAGGGCATCATACTGGCGCTGCTGGCAGGTATCATCATGTCATTCTTCTCCGCATTGGTTTACAACGGCGTGGACCTCGACAACTTTGCGTCTCCCGCAGCCGGCAAGATGACCCCATACACCGCCATGGTCATCTTTGCACTGGGCGTGTTCCTGAGCAACTTTATCGTTAACACTATCGTGATGAAGAAACCTTTCGTGGGCGACCCCGTCACCTATAAGCAATATTTCGCAGGCAATTTCAAGACCCATCTGGTAGGTGTCCTGGGAGGTTGCATCTGGGCGCTGGGTACATCCCTCAACTATATCTGCGCAGGCACCGCCGGCGCAGCCGTGTCTTATGCACTCGGCCAGGGCGCACCCATGATTGCCGCAATCTGGGGCGTATTCATCTGGAAAGAGTTCAAGGGGGCTCCCAAGAAGGTTTACTGGCTGCTTGCACTTATGTTTGCCCTGTTCGTGGCAGGTCTGGCATGCGTCGTCAAGGCTGGTATGTAATTATTTGCCGCCATGAAAAAATTCATCCTCACTATCGCCTCCTTCCTGCTGGTGTGGGGCGCCGTGGCGCAGAATGTGACCGTCAGCGGCCGCATATCTGACGAAAACGGTGAACCGCTGCCGGCTGCCGCGCTTCTGGCCGGCGGCGACTATACCACCAGCGACGTTGAGGGTCACTATTCCCTGTCCACCAAATCCGGTGCCGCCGTCGTTGTATCCTATATGGGATACGAAGATTACACTTTTACCGTACCTGCCGGCGGCGGTAAGGTGGATATAAGCATGACCCCCTCGCAGGCAATCATGCTGGACGAAACGGTGGTCATAGGCTACGGAACCACCACCAAGAAAGAGACCACCGGCAGCGTGGCGAGCCTCAAATCGGAGAATCTTGACCTGGGCTCTTACATCAATGCCGGAGCGATGCTTCAGGGCAAGGTGGCCGGCCTGACTGTGGTCAACCCCGACGGCGGCGACCCTAACGCATCGTACCAGTTCCTGCTTCGCGGTACCAATACCCTCGAGGCGGGACAAGGCCCCCTGATTATCATCGACGGCGTGGCCGATGCCGACATCCGCAATATAAACTTCCAGGAGGTTGAATCTATCGACGTGCTCAAGGATGGTTCTGCCGCCGCAATCTACGGAACCCGCGGTACCAACGGTGTGGTCATTATCACCACCCGCCGGGCCCGCAGCGGCTCGACGAGCGTGGAGTATGACGGGCAGGTATCTGTCCAGGCCGTCCAGTCGCGCGCGATGCCTATGACGGCAGAGGAGTTTAAATACACCATCGAGCACTACGCCCCCGCCAAGACCGGTTCGCTCTACGGCTATGAAACCGACTGGTTTGACGAGATTACCCGCACCCCTATAAGCCACAAGCACAGCCTGGCAGTGTCGGGCGGCAACGACCGCTTCTCGCACCGTACCGTGCTCAATGTAGAGCAGAACCAGGGCCTCCAGAAGAAGAACGAAGCTTCCAAGTACTTGATCAAGACCAACATCGTGCAACACTGCCTGGAG
Source organism: Bacteroidales bacterium (assembly GCA_017445425.1). Lineage (GTDB taxonomy): Bacteria > Bacteroidota > Bacteroidia > Bacteroidales > UBA932 > Equibacterium. The sequence goes on from JAFSUF010000037.1 coordinate 24,893, forward strand.
GGCTGGCTCGACATGGACTACAACCTGAGCTATGTCAAGAGGGTGGCCTCTCCCGCCAATTACGGCGCTTTCCGCCAGGCCTTCATGCGCAACCCCACAGAGCCCGTTTACGATGAGGCCGCCACCCAATATGGCGGGTACTTCACCCTGACCGAGTCGGACTACTCCAACCCGGTGGCAATGATAAACGAGCGTTCTGCCACAAACGAGACCAGCACGGTTGCAGCGAGCGTGAGGGCAACCCTCAACATCCTGCCAATCCAGGGTCTCAAGTGGGACAACTTCCTGAGTTATTCCGACGAAAAGTACTTCGGCTGTGAATACAAGACATCGTATTATCCCGGCAGCGTCGGAAAGAAGGGCGTAGCTTACACATCGGCCAATGCCTATGACAACCTTCAGTGGGAGAGCACCCTGCAGTATTCCCGCATGTTCGGCGACCACTCCTTCCAGGGCATTCTCGGATACACCTGGCAGAAGCAGATAAACTGGTCCAGCAACATGGAGAACTACGGCTTTGACTCCGACTTCTACAAATACAACAACATGGGTATCGGTACCGCCCTCAAGCAGGGCCTGGCCGACATGTACACCAACCGTTCCTCCAACCGGTACATCGCCTTCTTCGGCCGCGTAATCTGGAACTATAAGGAGAAATACCTCGCATCGGTTTCTCTGCGCCGCGACGGCTCCACCCGCTTTGGCAAAGACCACAAGTGGGGCTGGTTCCCCGCTGTTAGCCTCGGCTGGCGCATGAGCCAGGAAGAGTGGCTCAAGGACGTGGAGTGGCTCAGCGAACTCAAACTGCGCGCCGGCTACGGCGTGACCGGCAACCAGGACTTTGCAAACTACAAGTCGTTGATGTTGATGTCTTCAGGCACGAGCTTCTACTACAACGGCGAGTGGATCAACTCCTACGCCCCCGCCTCCAATGCCAATCCAGACCTCCGCTGGGAGCGCAAGAGCGAGTTCAACGTGGGTGCCGACTTCTCTTTCCTGAACGGACGCCTGGGCGGTACCCTGGATTATTATTACCGCCTCACCACAGACCTTCTGTATGAATACAACGTGCCTGTGCCTCCGTACGACTACAAAACCCTCTTCACCAACGTGGGTTCCATCAGCAATACCGGTGTAGAACTGTCGCTCTATGCAACGCCGGTCAAGACCCGCAACCTGGTGTGGACCACGAGCCTTGTGGCTGCGCACAACCGCAACAAACTCATCAAGTTCACCAACGAGGAGTTCCAGAACCAGGACTATGAGATCGGCTGGATCGCCACCCCCGTGGGGGCTTATGTCCAGCGCCTTATAGAGGGCGAAAGCCTGGGGTCGTTCTATGCCCCCCGATGGGACCACGTAGGCCCCGACGGACGCGACGTACTTAAGGATGAATTTGCAGGCAAGGTGCCCGTGGCAAAATGGAGCCGCATAGGCAGTGCTTATCCCGACGCGACCCTGGGCTGGAGCAACACCCTCCGCTACCGTCAGTGGACATTTGGAATGACCCTGCGCGGAGCCATCGGCGGCAAGGTGTTCAACAGCTACCGCGCCACCTACGAGAACCTGCAGCAAATCGGTCTGCGCAACATCCTCGCATCCTGGCTTGACGACACCTCCTATACCGGCGAAATCCGCTATTCTGACAAGTACATAGAAGATGCCAGCTACCTTAAACTGGATAACGTGTCGGTAAGCTACGACCTGCCTTACCACAACCAGTACCTGCATTCTGCCCGCGTATTTGTCTCCGGCCAGAACCTCTGCTGCCTCACGGGCTACAAGGGGGTTGACCCGGAAGTGAGCCTCTCCGGCCTGACTCCCGGTATCGAGAGCACCAGCTACTATCCCCGTACCATGACATTCTCCCTTGGAGTCAATTTAACCTTCTAAACTCTCCGCGGTATGAAAAAGCTATTTCTGACAATGATTCTCGGTGCGGTTGCGCTCAGCGCATGCACCAATCTGGATGAGGAGATATACTCCAAGATCTCCAAGGATAACTTCTTTACCACAGAGGAGCAGTTTGTCAAGTACTCCGCCCGCGCATATTCGTCGCTGCAGCACTGGGGCACCGAGAAGAGCCTCTGGACCTTCGTGATCCAGAACACCAACGAGGTCTGCACCCCCGTCAACCCCAACGGCGGTTGGTGGGACGACGGTCGCTACAACGAGGTCCACGTGCACAGCATCTCCTCCAGCAACCGTCTCCTGGAGATGGCATGGGATTACTGGGCAAGCGGAGTGACCGCCTGCAACGACGTGCTTGACATGTTCGAGAGCGTGGATAAGGACTTTGAAGCCAAGGACCGCGTCGTGGCAGAGGTCAAGACCCTCCGGGCCTACTATTACCTGTGCGCGACAGACAACTGGGGGAGCGTCCCCTACTCCATCTCCAAGAAGGAGAAAGGCTACCCCGAGAAGAAGGACCGCGCCTTCATGTTCAGCTTCATAGAGAAGGAGATCAAGGACAACATAGATTTCCTGCAGGTTGAGCCCACCGGCGAGTATTATGGCCGCATCACCCGCGGCGCCGCCGACGCAATCCTTGCAAAGCTCTATCTGAATGCAGAAAAGTGGATAGGCAAGCCGATGTGGAAGGAAGCCGAGGAGGCCTGCCAGGACATCATCAGCCGCGGCAACTATCGTCTCGCAGAAAACTATAAAGATAATTTCAAGGTATATAACGAGACTTCTCCGGAGCAGATATTCGCCATCCCTTACAGCACTGTTTACACTACCGACGACCACCACGCCTTCATTATTTACATGTCCACCCTGCCGGCAGACCTCTGCCGCCCGCTGGGCATCCCCGCCGACGCGTGGGACGGCCTTTGCGCAGAGCCGGACTTCATGGCAAGTTATGAAGAGGGCGACACCCGCAAGAAAGATACATGGCTGTATGGCCAGATATACGACAAAGACGGCAATCCCATTGAGTTTGCCCCAGGCGTACCGTACGTCATCGATCCCGACATGCCTGAGAGCGTATATGGCAAAGACGCCCGCCGCGACGCGCTGCAGGGCGCCCGTATAGCAAAGTGGGAATACCAGAGCGACGGTCGCCTCACCGGCGGACAGGTCGGCATGGACAATGATTTCTTCCTTCTCCGCTATGCTGACGTCGTGCTGATGTATGTAGAGGCCCTGGTGCGCCAGAACCGCACTGCAGAGGCTGCCAATGTCGCAGACTTCCAGCGCATCCGCACCCGCGCCGGGCTGAAACCTTTCACCGTCGCACAGCTTACTCTGGACAATCTCTACTGGGAGCGCGCCCACGAACTCGCCATAGAGGGGTGGCAGCGCCAGGATATGATCCGCTTTGACAAGTATCTTGAGGCATGGTGGGCAAAACCGGTCAAGGATGCTTCTGACCTTACTCTGCCGTACCCCAAATCTGCCATCGCAGCCAACCCTAACCTGAAGTAACATGAAACGACTCCTGATATCAATACTCGCAACTGCGCTGCTATTCTCCTGTGCCGACTCCGGGAAGAAGGAGATTACCCGCACACAGCTTGAAGAGAAGATTGCCGGCGCATGGCTCGGCCAGATGGTGGGCAACATCTATGGCCTTGAATATGAGAACAAGTTTGTGGATGAGCCGGGCGAAGGTCCCTTCGTGTTCAACAAGGCTATGCGCAAGATGGAGGCGGTGGACGGGGCTTTCTCTGACGACGACACCGACGTTGAGTATCTCTATCTGCTTATGATGGAGAAATATGGCATCGACATCACTTACGGGCAGGTAAAGGAGGGGTGGATGTACCACATCCGCGACCGCGTATGGTTGGCGAACCGAGCCGCCCTGGGCCTTATGCACTACGGCCTCACTCCTCCCTATACCGGCAAGAAGGAATACAACCCCCATTGGTTCCAGATCGACCCGCAGCTGATCAACGAAATCTGGGCCTACACCGCTCCCGGAATGCCCGCCTATGCCGCCGGCATATCGGACTGGGCGGCCCGCATCACCTCCGATGACTGGGCTGTATCGCCCACGGTCGTTTACGGCGCCATGTATTCAGAAGCCTTCTTTGAGAGCGACATCCCCACCCTGGTGCGCCACGCCAAGGAGTATCTTCCCAAAGAGGACCGTTTCCGCGCCATCATTGACGAATGCCTGGAGCTCTGGCGGCAGAATCCCGACGACTGGCACACAGCCCGCAAGGTAATTGCCGATGAACTGTATGTAAACGAGCCGGAGATTACCCGCAGCATCTGGAATGCCGACCTCAACGGGGCAATGGGCATCCTTGCGCTGCTTTATGGCGAGGGTGACATTGAAAAGACCCTCCTGATAGGCTGCGCGCTGGGCTTTGACTGCGACAACCAGACCGCCACTATCTGCGGCCTGCTGGGTGTGATTAACGGGGTGGAGAGCGTCCCGCTGGACCGCGCGATGCCGTTCGGGCACTGGACCAAACCCTTCAACGACCGCTATATCAACGTTACCCGCTATGATATGCCCGATGCCTCCATAGAAGATATCATAGAGCGCACGGTGGTACTGGCAGAGAAGATTATTCTGGCCCGCGGCGGCAGTGTCCGAGAAGAGAACGGAGAGAAGATATACACTATCAATACCAAAGCTGTCTTCAAACCGGCTCCCGTGGCGGAGAGTACCTTTACTCTGCCCGCTGACCGCGGCCGTAACCTTGCTGGCGAAGCTGCAGAGATACTGGCGCTGACCCGCGAAACCGATGTTGCAACACTCGATTCCTGCTGGCTCACTATACCCAAGACATACCGCGCATACACCGTGGATGTAATAAATGACGGCGTGGTAGGCGGCCCCGGTGCGGCATTCTATTCGCTGGGCAGTAAATCCAACGCCCCCAAGCAGGACTTCTTCGGCTACCGCTGGGACGAACCCATAACCACCGGCATGATCTCGTTCCACTACGGACCCCTGGAGGAATTCGGCGGATGGTACAGCAACCTGCACCCTGAATATCTGGACGGGGACGGCGAGTGGAAGGCCATCGAGGCCACCGTCACCCCCGACTGGCCCGACAGCGACGAGGTCTTCTTCCAGCCGCACAACGGAGAGTTCATCTTCTCCTTCCCGGCAGTGACAACCACCGCCATCCGTGTGATCGGCGACGACGCCGTGCTGATTCACTGGAACAAATATACCAAAGACGTATCGGCATTCATTTCAATAACTGAATTGCAGGTTTATGAAGCGAAGTAGCATACTGGCCCTGTTGCTGCTCCTCATGGCAGGTTGCGGCGCACCAAAAGCCCCGCAAAGCGTGACCATGTCCCGCGAAGCGCTCATGGACAAGATCCGTGGCGGCTGGGCGGGCCAGACCATCGGGGTGGTGTACGGCGCCCCCACCGAGTTCAAGTTCACCGGCACCCTGATTCCCGACAACCAGCCCATCAGCTGGGGCGAAGGGTATGTCAAATACTGGTGGGACCGCAAGCCGGGCCTCTTTGACGACGTGTACAACGACCTTACGTTTGCAGAAGCCTTTGAACAGCTGGGCCTGGACGCTACGTCAGAGCAGCTGGGAATGAGGTTCGCATACGCACCATATCACCTGGCCCACGCCAACCAGGCCGGGCGCTATAATATCCGCCAAGGTATCATGCCGCCCGAATCGGGCAACTGGATGAACAACCCGCACGCCGATGACCTCGACTTCCAGATTGAGGCCGACTTCATAGGCCTTATGTCGCCCGGCATGATTGGCCAGGCGCTGGACATCGCAGAGCGGGTGGGCCACATAATGAACAGTGGTGACGGCTTCTACGGGGGCGCGTTCGTATCCGGACTGTACAGCGCGGCTTTTGTGGAGAGCGATCCCGCCCGCATTGTAAATATGGCGCTGGAGGGCATCCCCCCTCAGAGCACCTTCTGGCAGTGCGTCAACGACGTGCGCGTACTCCACAAGAAATATCCGGACGACTGGAAACAGGCATGGTTTGAACTCCTCAAAAAATGGGGGTCCGACACCGGTTGCCCCAAAGGGGTGTTCCTGAGCTTTGACATCGACGCCAAGATCAATTCTGCATACGTTGCGATGGGGCTGCTCTACGGCGGCGGCGACTTTGGCCGCTCGCTGGAGATTGCGACCCGCTGCGGCCAGGACTCCGACTGCAACCCCGCCACCGTGGGCGGCGTGCTGGGTGTAGTGCTCGGACTCGACGCCCTGCCGGCATTCTGGAAAGAGCCCGTCATGGAGATTTGGGACCTTGATTTTGAGGGTACTGACGTCTCTCTGGCAAAGGGTTCTCAATATTCTTTTGACCAGGCGCTGGAGCTGATAGGGCAGAACGGCGGCGAAGTTACCGATACCGATGTCACCATTGCCCTGAAGCCGGTGGAGGTGCTTCCGCTGGAGCAGAACTTCGTGGATACCTACCCCATATACCGCGACCAGAAAGATGACTGGATGAGCTCTTCCTACGAGTTTGACTTCTCCGGCAACGGCTTCGTTATCTGGGGCAACCTGGTGTGCCTTCGAGGAATCACCGCCGACTATGCGGCACGCGTGAGCAAGAAGCATGTCGGCAGCGAGGTATTTGCACTGGCAGAGGAGGATGACGATTACGTCGCCGAGGTTGAAGTCTGGATAGACGGCGCGCTGGAGGAGGTGTCGATGCTCCCCATGAAGGGGACCTCCCGCAAGCTTGAACCTGCGTGGAAATACGGCCTTCAGCAGGGCCGCCACAACGTGAAGATGGTATGGCGCAACCCCAAGCCCGACGAGTACCTGCTGCGCATCAACGCCATCCAGTATTATGGCGACAAGCCGATAACCGACACTTACTATCACAATTAGAATGAAAAGACTCATCATACCGCTGCTGGTGCTCTTTACAGCCTGCACGTCAGCGCCCAAAGTGCCCTACGGGCAGACCGTGAAGATGGACGACGCCACGCTGATGGACAAGATCCTTGGCGGCTGGTACGGCCAGACCATCGGCTGCACCTACGGCGGCCCCACGGAATTCAAGTACAAGGGAGGCATCATCATGGATGAAATTCCCATCCCATGGTACGACGATTATATCTACGACACCTACATTGAGGACCCCGGCCTGTACGACGACGTTTACATGGACCTGACCTTCCTGGAGACGATGCTCAGGCACGGTCTGGACGCCCCTGTTGAAGAGTATGCCAAAGCCTTTGCCTATGCCGACTACAAGCTGTGGCACGCTAACCAGGCCGCACGGTACAATATCCTCAATGGTCGCACCGCACCTGAATCGGGTCACTGGATGTACAATCCGCACGCCGACGACATCGACTTCCAGATTGAGGCCGATTTCATAGGGATGCTCTATCCCGGGCAGGTAAACAAGGCCTCCGGGCTCAGCGACCGCATAGGCCACATAATGAACTATGGCGACGGGTGGTACGGCGGCGTTTATACCGGTGCGATGTACTGCCTGGCCTATGTCTGCGATGACATACCGACCATTGTTACGGAGGCATTGAGAACCATTCCGGAAGGGACAAAGTTCCACAGCACCATATCTGATGTTATCAAATACTGGAAGCAGTATCCCGACGACTGGAAACAGTGCTGGTTTGAGGTCACCAACCGCCACGCCAACGATGTCGGCTGCCCGGAGGGAGTCTGGAACGGCTTCAACATAGATGCTACCATAAATTCTGCATTCGTAGTGATTGGCCTGCTTTACGGCGGGGGCGATTTGTTCAAAACCATGGACATCTCTACCCGTTGCGGCAACGATTCCGACTGCAATCCCGCCTCCGCGGCGGGCATCCTTGGGGTGATGTACGGCTACGACGCCATCCCCGACGAATGGAAGAAAGGGGCCGAGCGCATCAAAGAGATCCCCTTCCCCTACACCAACCTGAGCCTCGAGGATGTATGCAAGGCAAACTTTGACCTCGTGAAAAAAGTGGCTCAAAATAGTGATAATACCGGGGATGGATGCATTTATATTGAGTTGGAGACTCCGCAAAGCGTACGCTATGAGCAGTGCTTTGAAGGGATTGTACCCGTAGAGAAGCGGGTGCTCAAGAAGGCCTTCACCGACTCGGTGGAGCTTGCCTTTGAGGGGAACAGTATTGTGGTAGAGGGGAGTGTACGCAAAACCGGGCATGCCGATGACAGCTATGTCGCCAACATCACCGCCCTGCTGGACGGATGCGAAGTGGAGAACTTTAACATGCCGGTAGATTATATCACACGCAAGTACGAGATATTCTCCAAGTATTGCTTTGACAGCGGCAGGCATACGCTGACGCTGCGCCTCAACAACCCCCATCCCGACTACGAACTATACGCCTCTGAAATGGTTGTCTATGATAAAGAATAAGTACATACTGCCACTGCTGCTCTTGCTGATGGTGCTAAGTTCCTGCGGGAGCTGCACCAAACACCGCCCCCTGCCCGATGTCGACCCCGTGCCGCTGCCACGCTACAACACCGGCCTGACATTCTCCAGCAAGGCGATTAACACCACCGTCACATACGACATAATGCTCCCCGGGGAGTATAACGATAATAACGACAAACGTTACCCGGTAGTGTACTGCCTGCACGGCTACGGCGATGACAACACCTCGTGGAACGGCCACTACATGGCTTGCGAGGCCAAGATCACCAGCCTGGAGAACAACGGTCTGGAGCCGATGATATACGTTTTCCCCAACGGCTGGAAAACCTACTGGTGCGACCGTTACGACGGCACGTTCCCATATATGACGATGCTGGCCACCGAGCTGGTTCCCCTGATAGATGCCACCTACCGCACCATTGCCGACCGGGGCCACCGCGCCATAACAGGCTATTCTATGGGCGGTTTCGGCGCGATGGTGACAGCCATGAAGCACCCGGAATTATTCTCCATGAGCGCTCCGCTCTCCATGTCCTTCCGTACCGACGAGCAATATATGACCGAGTCCCAGGATGGTTGGAACAATCAGTGGGGCAAGGTATTCGGCGGCGTGGGGCAGACCGGGGAAGGACGCCTGACCGACTATTACAAGGCGCACTGCCCGCTGCATCAGTTCACGGCAGAGAATAAAGACAAGTACTCCTCCGTACACTGGTTCCTGACCTGCGGCGATGACGAGCAGCAGTTGCTCTTTGCCAACGACGACCTGCACGTGCTCATGCGCGACAACGGCTATGACCACGAATATCGCGTTGGCAACGGCGGCCATACCACTTCTTACTGGAAAACAGCCCTCGAAGAGATTCTGCCCTGGTTCTCCGCCCTTATGGCTGGACAAACCACATGGCAAAAAAGTCTCCGCGAGGTGGACGTACCACAGGGCTGTACTTTCACCTCCGAGGATAATTATATCTCCGACGGTTATGTTGCCGCAGCAGGCAAAGGCGGCACCGCCCTTTTCATCGCCCACGACGGCATATCACAGGAGTGGCTCAAGGATGCCATGGCCATTATCCAGCGCGGAATGACATCCAAAAAGTTTGTCCTCCTCCCCTGCAACCTGCAGGTACGCAGCCTTTCGGAGTGGGTAAGTTACTACAAGGACATCTACCCCACCGACAATTGCCAGGTGCTGGCCATAGGCAAGGCGGGCAGCGAGGCCATCCAGAAACAATCGCTCTTTTCTGCGCTCTATTTTGAAAGTGCGGAAATCAATGGCGACATCACCGTCTCCAGTGACAGGAGCTATTTCTTTACAGATACCGACGACGGCCCTTATTACAAATCGGCCAACGCCCTCTACAAAGCCTGCAAGAGTGGCAACGTAACGTTTGAATACCGCTGCCGCAACCATCTGGATGATGCGCAGACCAACTTCCTTACCGGGATAGAATATGTAAAATCCAATTTATATAACTTCTAACAATCAATCACTAACCATTTTAAATCAACAGACAATGAAAAAAGTTCTTTTTGCAATTGCAATGATTGCTGTGGTTGCCCTGAGCGGCTGCACAAAACCGGAACCCAAGATCCAGAAACGTCTCGTTATGTGCGGTGACGAGTGGGACAAGTATGCATTCACTTACAACGCTGACGGTAAGATCTCCGTTGTAAACCGCAACGAGGGTGAGCGTACCTGGACTTTCACCTGGAACGGCAACACCGCTACTGTTGCTTACGTGAAAGAAGGTGAAGTTAAGGATCCGTACACCTTTACCCTTGGCGCAAACGGTTTTGTATCTACCTATACCGACACTTGGGGTGACGTTCGCAACTGCACCTACGATGCAGACGGCCACCTTCTCAAAGTTGACAAGGCAGGTGACGTGAAATGCAACTGCGTCTGGAAAGACGGCGACCTGGAGAAATGGTCCCGCTTCAGTGACGGTGCAGAGCAGTTCAAGCTCCAGAATTTCCTCGTTGACGAGAACGTCGGCGGCATCTTCCCCGACGCTACCGACAAGGCTGGCATAGACCGCTGGATGATTGAGCTCGGTCTCTTTGGCAAGCCTTCCAAGCACCTCCTCGACCAGGCTACCTGGGATGGCAGCGGCGCTATCGCTGTCCAGACCTATGAGAAAGACGAGGACGGCTTCGTAACCAAGGTCAGCAAGGTTTACGACGGTGGCGACCCCGAAATCTACGAGTACGCTTGGGAAGTAATCAACTCTAAATAATCCATCCAGGGTTATATCAAGTCCGGCTCCGGTTATAGGGCCGGACTTTTTTTGTATTTTAGCGGTATGAAACGTATCCTGACTCTCCTCTTTGCGGCAGTTGTGATTACCGCCTCCTGCAGCCGCAGCAACAGCCCCGCCAACAAGCTCATCACCCCTGTAAAATTCTCGGATGTCACCATAGACGACGCCTTCTGGAGCCCCCGTCTTGCCAGTCATAAAGATGTCACCCTCACGGTCTGCATAGACCAGATAGAGAACCAGACCGGCCGCATCCGCAATTTTGAGAATGCCGCAAATGGAACCGGCGGACACTCGGGCATCTATTTTGACGATTCCGACGTTTACAAGGCGCTGGAGGGGATGGCATATTCGCTGCAGAACAATCCCGATCCGCTCCTGGAGGCCAAGTGCGACGAGTGGATAGATAAGTTTGCCGCGGCTCAGGAGGATGACGGCTACCTCAACACCTTCTATTCCCTTACCGGACTGGATGAGCGCTGGATTGATATGACGAGCCACGAGATGTACTGCGCCGGCCATTTGACAGAAGCGGCGGTGGCATACTACAATGTCACCGGCAAGCGCAAGCTGCTGGATGTCGCTATCCGGATGGCAGACCACATGATGACCATCTTCGGTCCCGGCAAACGCCACTGGGTCCCCGGGCACGAAGAGATAGAGCTGGCGCTGGTCAAGTTGTTCCAGACAACCGGAAAGAAGAAATACCTGGATTTTGCCCAGTGGCTGATAGATGAGAGGGGCCACGGATACGGCACCAGCGGAAACCCTCCGCAGCCCTGGACCGCAGAATACTTCCAGGATGACAAGCCGGTACGGGAGATGACCGACATCGCCGGCCATGCCGTGAGGGCGATGTACCTCTATTGCGGAATGGCCGATGTCGCCTCCTACACCGGGGACCAGGGTTACATAGATGCCCTGAACCGCCTCTGGGAGGATGTGGTGCTGCGCAACATGTACATAACCGGCGGCATAGGACAAAGCGCGCACAACGAGGGCTTTACAAACGACTACAGTCTTCCCAACCTGACCGCTTACTGCGAGACGTGCGCTTCTGTGGGGATGGTCCTCTGGAACTGGCGCATGAACCAGTTTACTGCAGATTCAAAATATATCGATGTGCTGGAGCGTGCCATGTACAACGGCGCCCTGGCTGGCGTTTCACTGGATGGCGACACCTTTTTCTATGTTAATCCTCTTGAATCCCTGGGCGACCACCACCGCCAGCCCTGGTACGGCTGCGCCTGCTGCCCCAGCCAGATATGCAGATTCCTGCCGTCAATAGGCAACTACATTTACGGCGTGGCCAAGGACGGCATCTATGTAAACCTCTATATGGGCAATACCGCCACCATCAAGCTTGGCCGCCGCGCCGTGACCCTGACCCAGGAGACATCCTATCCATGGGATGGGGAGGTGACTCTCACCGTAGGGTGCAAACGGCCATTTACGACGGCGCTGCGGCTCAGGCTTCCCGGCTGGTGCAAGAGATGCACCGTCTCTGTAAACGGAGGCTCTTTACAAATCCCGGTGGTAAAAGGCTATGCCGTGATTAACCGCAAATGGTGCGACGGGGACAAGGTTGTGCTCAATATGGAGATGCCTACGGAGATTGTGGCCGCCGACCCCCGCGTCAAGGAAGATGAAGGGCGCCGGGCCATACAGCGCGGCCCCCTGGTATATTGTATGGAGGAGGTTGACAACCCCGGCTACGACAATCTCTCCCTCTCTTATGAGTATCAGTTCGGGACCACATGGGAGGGCAACCTGCTTCGGGGCGTGACAACCATCACCGCCACCTGCGGGGACCAGCAGATCAAACTCATCCCCTACTACGCCTGGGACAACCGTGCCCCCGGCAAGATGCAGGTCTGGATTCCGTTTGCGGGAGAGAAATAAACTGACTATTGTGTTTGTTACGCAAAACGTACGGCCGTCAGTTCGCGGGCAAAGCGCTCCACACCCTGCTGAATCTTGTCAATTGTCTTACGAGTAGGTTTGCGGCGGCCGTGGAGATAGTGACCGAGCTGCGTTTGATTGACACCGGTGATTATCTCCAGCCCGGCAAGACTAAAGGTTTTGCTATATGCCGCAAGAAAGCTCTCCGTATCGTAATAGAATTCGTATTCGATTTCTTCGAAGGGTTTGCCTATGCTGCGATAATGATCACGCATACCGTCGTAAGCCAGATCAAAGTCATGAATGGTTTCCTGGACGGTCTTTCCTTCACCTATAAGTCCATAATCAAGCTCGTTATCCTCCATATAGGCAGAATAACCATACTGTGACGGTTCAATAAATACTTTAATCTTCTTCATAATACTTAATTAACTCCCGATTCTTTCTTTATCGACTTTAATGTTCCGGCTGCCACCTCCAAACTGGTGTGATGACTCATACAAAAGTATTTGCCTGTCCTTGGGCTGTACCAAAGGGGGTGTCCATTCCTATCCTTGCCTGTGCAGTAACACCCCATCCTCCTCAGTTTCCTTTCAAGTTCACTGTATTTCATTACAAACGTATAAAAATTCCTACTACTCGACAAATTTATCTCGCGCCAAGCCGGTCCAGGTTGCGGTATTGCAGCGCCTCTGCTATGGCCTGCTGCGTGATATCTTTTTCTCCAGCGAGGTCCGATATGGTCCTGGAGAGTTTCAGAATCCGGCTGTATGCGCGGGCTGAGATGCCCAGCCTGTCTATAACCTTATCCAGGAATTCCCGCTGGGAAACCGTAAGCTGGCAGTATCTGGTAAGCATGTTGGCCGACATGGCAGAATTGGTAAAAATCCCATCTGAGGCAAACCGTCGCTGTTGTATGGCTCGGGCTCGGGCGACACGCTCTGCAATAGCGCTGCTGGGCTCAGCCGAAGGTTCCGACACGAGCAACTCCGCAGGCACACGCTCTACATATACATGCATGTCTATGCGGTCCATCAACGGGCCCGATATCCGGGAGAGATAGTGTGCAATCTCACGTTCAGAACAATTGCACTTGTGGGTCGTGTCGCCATAATAACCGCACGGACAGGGGTTCATAGATGCTACGAACATAAACTCACAAGGGTATTCCACACGGTATCGGGCCCGCGATATCACTATCTTCCCGTCTTCCAGCGGCTGCCTGAGCAGATCCAGCGTCATCTTACTGAATTGAGTCACCTCATCCAGATAGAGCACCCCGTTATGGGCAAGCGATATCTCCCCGGGCATCGCCATCGCCCCTCCGCCCAACAGCGAGACCACGCTGGCGCTGTTGTGCGGCGACCGGAAGGGGCGCTCCCGCAGCAGGCCGCAACGCCCTATTGATTTGCCCGCCACAGAATAAATCTTGCTGGTCTGCACTGATTCTGCTTTTGTCATCGGGGGCAGTATCGACGGCATACAGCTGGCCATCAGGGTCTTGCCACACCCGGGGCTGCCAATAAGTATGAGGTTGTGCCCCCCGGCTGCGGCAATCTCCAGCCCGCGTTTTGCCACCTGCTGGCCTTTTACATCTTTGAAATCGTTAGATATGCTGGGGGTAAAAGTCCCCTGCGGCGGACGCTCCATCACAAAGGCTTCAGACTCCAAATCACCGTTGAGTATCGCTATCACGTCGGCCAGAGTGCGCACCCCGTAGATGGTCACGCCGTCCAGCTCCACCGCCTCCATCGCAGAATCGTGAGGCAGAATAAACTTGGAAAAGCCCCGCTCGCGGCTGGAATCAGCAATCGGCAGGGCCCCGTAGATGTCCCGGATTTTGCCGTCCAGCGCCAACTCCCCCATTACAATATATTCAGAGAGACGGGAGGCATCAATCACCTCCATGGCGCACAGCAGCGCCACGGCGATAGCCAGATCGAACGAAGAGCCCTCCTTGCGGATGTCGGCAGGCGCCAGGTTTATGACTATCCGCTTGCCCGGAATTGAATAGCCATAGCTGCGCATGGCTGTGGTGATGCGCATAAGACTCTCTTTTACGGCTATGTCGGGCATCCCGACTATATACAATCCTACTCCGGCCGAGATGTCGGCCTCAACAGTAACTGTCACCACCTGCAACCCTATGCATGCCGCTGCGTATGTCTTGCAAATCATAATGTTTTTTCCGGCAAATTTAGGCCGGCTCAATCCGCTGTCATACTCCCAAAAATTCCACACAGTCAAGTTTTTATGTTTTTAAAACTACGTATAGGTTTTCAAAAAAGGCAGTTGGACTGGTTTTTGTTAAAAGATATCCGTAATTTTGTGTGATATGATAAAGAGATTCAGTTTTTTCCTGATTTCACTGGCATTCTGCCTGTTCTTCTCAAACGGGGCAAACGCCCAGTCAGAGGCCTTTCTCGAGGCCATCCGGCTATACTATGCCAATGATGTGAGGGGGGCGTATAACCAATTCAGAAAGGTTGTTGCAGAAGAGCCCGGGAACGACGCCGCATACTACTACCTGAGCACCATGCTGCGCGATACGACGGCTTGTACAGAACAACTCAAGAAGGCGGTGTCTCTGGACCCCGACAACTACTGGTACAACTACTCCCTTTCTCAGAACTATATTGCTCAGGATAAATATGAAGAAGCCGCTGAGATTCTTGAGAAACTGGCAGCCGACCACCCTAAGAAAACCTCCCTGTACACCGATCTGATTGGAGTGTACAGCGCCTCAAAACAGTACGACAAGGCTCTGGATGCCATTGACAAGATAGAGAACAGAGTGGGCCCTTCCGATGCGCTGGCCACCATCCGCACCGATATGCTCCTCTCACAGGGCAAAGCCCAGGAAGCCTACGACTACATGCTGGGTTATTACAAGCAGAACCGCTCTCCGCGGGCAGCCTGTTTCCTGGCGCAGTACAACGCCGCCAACTTCAACAACCAGGAGGCACTGAAGTTCTATGACGATGCGTTGGAGATAAACCCGTTTGACACCGAAGCCCGCTATGGCAAAGCCCACGTGCACAGGGCTCTGGGGCAATATGACCTCTACTTTGAGAACATTAACCCCTTCCTTGCAAATCCCGACATACTCCCCTCTGCCAAAGCAGAATATATGTCAGATGTGCTTCAACAGCAACAATTTGTACATACTTTTGCACCGCAGGTGGATACGATGATGATGAATCTATACTCCAGCGCCCCTGTCGATTCGTCGATATGCGCCCTCACCAGCACCTATCTCTACCAGCGGGGGCGTGTGGATGATGCCTTGTTGCTCGCAAAACTAAACGCAAACAACTATCCTGAGAGCTATAGCCTCAATTTCACATATCCGCTGATGCAATACTACAGCGGAGATTATCCCGCCGTGACAGCCAGCGCCACCGTTGCCCTGCAGCGGTTCCCCGACGATTGCGACTTATTGCAGTTGCGCGCCTCCAGTTTCTGGCAGATGGGCGAATATGACAGTGCAATTGAAGATTACATCACCTGCTCCGCGGCCGCGCCAAAAGGGAGCGAGACACATCTGATCTGCTACAGCGCCCTGGGCGACCTTTATCATCTCAAAGGGGACCAGAAGGCCGCCTTTGGCTATTACGACAAGGCTCTGAAGATAGATCCCGGCTATATCCCGGTACTTAACAACTATGCCTACTACATCAGCGAACGCTATCCCACCCCGGTAAACAGGGCGACAAAGGACTTGAAAAAAGCCCTTGACATGAGCCGCATAACAATAGAGAAGGAACCCGACAACGCCACATACCTGGACACATACGCCTGGATCCTGCACCTGATGGGGCTCGACCTTGAGGCAAAGGCCCATTTCAAACACGCCATGATTCACGGAGGCAAGGAGAGCGGGGTTATCCTGAGGCATTACGCCACTGTGCTTAAAGCCCTTGGTGAGAATGATTTGGCAGAGATTTACTCAGATCAGGCATCCAGATTAGGAGAATGAAACGCATTGGCAGAGAGATTATTGTGATATCGGCAGCGCTTATCATTGCAACTGCTCTGCACGCACAGGATGTCTCAAAGCAGAATGAATCGATAGCGCGCCTCAAAGAGGAGATAAGTTTCATTGACAAAGAGCTCAAAGAGGCCTCTTCAAAGCACAAAGCCTCATACAACCAGTTGCTCCTGCTCCAGAAAAAGAGCTCCAGCCGCAAGAAACTGGTAGCCGAGTCGGATAGGGCCATAAGAGATTTACAAGGGCAGATAAATGTCAAAGACCGCGAAATCGGTAAGCTCCAGGCACAGATAGATACCCTTGAAAAGTACTACTCCACACTGGTTTACAACACTTACAAGAACCGGGATAACCGCGTATGGTTTATGTATCTGCTTGCCAGCGAAAACCCAGGGCAGGGCTACCGCCGGTTCTCTTACCTGAAAAATCTATCTGCGGCGATGAACTCAGAAGCAGAGGAAATCATTGCCGCCAAAGAACAACTGGCAGGCCAGAAGGCTGAGTTGAAACAGATGTACGACGAGGCGGGCGAACTCAAGCGTGAGCGGGAAAAGGAATACAATACACTGATGTCAGAGGAGCAGAAGACCCGCGCCGTGGTAAACACCCTCGCAAAGGACAAAAAGAAGTATCAGGCAGAACTTGACCGCAAACGCAAGGAGATGGAGCGCCTGAACAAGGAGGTGCAGCGAATCCTGGGCAAGGAGATGGCCAAAAAGGATAAGATCGACTATACTATGTCGGGCAGATTCGAACAGAACAAGGGTAACCTGCCATGGCCGGTAAAGGGGGTTGTTACAGAACCATTCGGGACACAGTCCCACCCTGTTTACAAGAACATAACCCTGCCGGCCAACAACGGCATCACCATCACGGCGCAGAAGGGGAGCGACGCAAAATGCGTGTTTGAAGGGGTCGTAAAGCAGATAATGATAATGCCGGGGTACAACCACTGCGTACTGGTACAGCACGGAGAATATTTCACTTTCTACTGCAAACTGGCCAAAGCCTCCGTCAAGAACGGCCAGAAGGTCAAAGCCGGAGACTCCCTGGGGCCGCTGGAGGCTGCAGAAGACGGCACCGCCCAGCTTCATTTCCAGATATGGAAGGGGAATGCCAAGCAGAATCCCTCACAGTGGCTCAGATAGCGCCCTCAGAATACCGGGTAATCCTGCAAATCCTCCCACCCGCAATCAAATACCCGAACTCATAGCAGCGGTATGCCGTCCGCCGCAACGGATATCGTTTTACTTCTGTACAGTATCGGCAGTCGAAACCTTTCAAACGGTTATCTGAGAGGCTGATGTCGCGCACGCCCGCCGCCGATAACGATGCCAGGATGAGCCTGTTGACTCTCAATATCCTGTTGATTCCCGCAGTCTCATGCCACTGCTCACGATACCTGCGGTTGTGAAACGCCGTACGGCAGGCATCGCAGCAGAACTGTTTGTCGGAGCGGCCAGCCAGCGGAGCCGCACATTCCCTGCATAATCTCTCCATTCCTTTTTGTTCTTCTTTTTCAAAGATACCCTTACATAAGGCGGCCGGAGCTTGCGTTCCAATAATCCTGACAGTTTTTTCCAGTTTTTGAAAACGTCCAAAGGGAGTATAGAAGTTTATATACATTTATAAACATCTAAATTATTGTTACGGCCCCGCCGACAATGTTCCTTTGCCCAAAACGCGCAAGCCGGATATTACTAACAGTTATTTATCATTTCATTATGGAGAGATTGACCATCAACCGTGTCGAGATTTTGGGAAGGGTCGGGACCGACCCGAAGATTGCTGCTGCAGGACAGACACGCATAGCCCGCTTCCCGGTAGCCACCAACGAGCATTACAAAGACCGCAACGGAATGTTGCATGAGGAGACTACCTGGCATAACGTGGCTATTTGGCAAGGCAGGGGTATCAACGATTTTGACGGGATACGGAAAGGGGTGCTTGTACACATCTACGGCCGCATCCGCAACTCCAAATACAAAGGGGCTGACGGAGAGGAAAAATACTTCTCGGAAATCACCGCCAACCATCTGGATATCTGCAAGGAAGAAAACGAGGCCGGGGTCGCTCCCGGCGGGTTCAGATAGCAGGCCGCCATTTTGTCTTTTGACAAAAACCAGTTAAATTTGCGTTCTGTATCATTTTACAAGCGCAATAATATGTCAAGAGCCATCTATCTTTACAACACGCAGTCGAGGCTTAAAGAGTTGTTCAAACCTATTCACGAGGGGAACGTCGGCATTTATGTCTGTGGCCCTACCGTTTACGGCGACGCTCACCTGGGTCACGCGCGTCCCGGCATAACCTACGATGTGCTGGTGCGGCTGTTTCGCAACCTGGGTTACAAGGTGCGTTATGTAAGGAACATCACAGATGTGGGGCATCTTGAGAACGATGCCGATGAGGGGGAGGACAAGATTGCGAAGAAAGCCCGTCTTGAGCAGCTTGAGCCTATGGAGGTGGTACAATACTACACCATCCGCTATGAAGAGGCCATGAAACAGCTGGGCGTCAATCCACCCTCCATCGAGCCTCGTGCATCCGGACACATTATCGAGCAGATTGCCTTGGTTCAGAAGATTCTGGACAACGGCTACGCTTATGTGAGCAACGGGAGCGTATATTTTGACGTTGCCAAATACAACCAGGACCACAATTATGGTTTGCTGTCGGGTCGCGACCTGAACGAGATGATCTCAAATACCCGCGAGCTCGACGGCCAGAGCGACAAACGCTCCCCGTACGATTTCGCCCTCTGGAAAAAGGCGGCTCCCGAGCACATTATGCACTGGCCGTCACCCTGGAGCGAAGGTTTTCCCGGATGGCATCTGGAATGCTCTGCAATGAGCGCCAAGTATCTGGGTGAAGAGTTTGATATCCACGGCGGCGGGATGGACCTGCTGTTCCCCCACCACGAGTGCGAACTTGCCCAGAATACTGCTGCCCGCGGCCGGGGCGGGGTCCGCTACTGGATCCACAACAATATGATTACCATCAACGGCAAGAAGATGGGCAAGTCCTACGGCAACTTCATCACCCTGGAAGAACTCTTCAACGGCACCCATCCCCTGCTCCAGAAGGCATACAGCCCGATGACAATCCGTTTCTTCATCTTGCAGGCGCACTACCGCAGCACCCTGGACTTCAGCAACGAGGCGCTGCAGTCTGCAGAAAAGGGTCTCAAGAAACTGTTCCAGGCGGCTCGCGACTCTGAGAAACTGGAGACCGACGCAAGCGCACCCGGCTCTGGCCTGGCCAAGATATATGAGGATATATATGACGCGCTCTGCGACGACCTTAACACCCCGATAGCTCTGGCACACATCTTTGAGGCTGTGAACATCGTGAACCGCGCCAAGGAGAAGGCCATCAAGCTGGGCGCCGCAGACAAGGTGTTGTTAAACAAGATCTTCAAGGATGTGCTCACCGGCATCCTTGGCCTGAAAGATGAACAGGGCGCCGGTGCCGGCACCGAGGCCATCTCAGGCCTGATGGATATCATACTCGAAGAGCGCCAGGCTGCCCGCGCAGAGAAGAACTGGGCTAAATGCGACGCTCTCCGGGACCGTCTTGCCGCGTTGGGTATCCGCGTAAAGGATACTAAAGAGGGGAGCGAGTGGAGTCTGGAATAACCCATAGAGCAAAAGAATGACGGCTTTTATCCTCACCATAATCGGGACTATTCTGATCTCCTTCCTTTGCTCTGTGCTTGAGGCGACCCTGATGTCAACCCCCATTTCTTATCTCACAATGCGTGAAGAAGAGGGGAGCAAGTCGGCAGCCCTTTTCAAGAAGTATAAAACCGACATAGACCGCCCGCTTGCATCCATACTGGTACTGAACACGATAGCCAACACTATGGGCGCCGCCATAATCGGCGGCATAGCTGCTAAATTGTGGAACAGCACTGCCGTGGGAGTCGTTTCTGCCATAATGACGGTAACGATTCTGGTCTTTGCAGAAATCATCCCCAAGACCATCGGGGCAACCTACTGGAAAAAACTCACCGGCTTCACGGCGGGCATGATAAGCATTCTGATAATCATCACCTACCCTTTTGTGATTGTTGCCGAATGGATTACGCGCATCATCGGCGGCGATGAAGATGAACAGACCGTGAGCCGCGAAGAGGTCTCTGCGATGGCCAATATCGGCGAAGAAGAGGGGGTATTTGAGAAGAGCGAGAACAAGATTATCCAGAACATCATCAAACTTGACAATATCAAGGCTTTTGATGTGATGACCCCCCGCGTGGTCGCAGCCATCGCCCCCGAGAAGATGACCCTTGCGCAGTTCTACAAGAACCCGGCATTCAACCACCACTCGCGAATCCCGGTGTATGCCGACAGTCCAGAATATATCACCGGCTACGTCCTGCGCACCGAGGCCTTGGAGAAACTGGCCAATGACCAGTTCAAGGTGCGGCTGGGTGACATCAAGCGCAACATCACCCTGTTCAACGAGGAGATAGCCATCAGCGACATCTGGGAGCAGCTGCTCAAGAACAAAGAGCAAATAGGCCTGATTATCGACGAATACGGCTGTTTCACCGGCATCATCACGTTGGAAGATATCATTGAGACAATCTTCGGCCTCGAGATTATTGACGAGATGGACGAGGTGAGCGACATGCAGCAATACGCCCGCGAACGGTGGGAGCGCCGGCAAAAGCGTTACCGCCAGATTGAACTCCC
>JAFSUF010000038.1 GCA_017445425.1 Bacteroidales bacterium
ACGGCAAGATATGGCAGACAGTGGACTTTGCAGCTCCCGGATACTACACTTTTGAGGCGCTTGTACACGGAGCTGACTATGAGCCGGATGTGGATATGTATCTGGTGGCAGTCAAAGGCGACGGTGGGGCTGACGGGGCAAATCTGCCCAATGTCTCCGAGGAGGGTGTACTGACCCCCAACGAAAACACTCTGGCGTTCCTTGATATCCACGACGTGCATTTCGTGGAGCAAGACGGTCAGCAGGTTCCCACACCCAAGTCTATTGTATTCAAAGTTACCGAAGCCGGCCCTGTGACTGTAGGCTGGGTAGAGAACACCCATATGAATACATACCAGGACGAAGGCGGTAACTGGCACTACATATGGCAGTGCTTCTATTTCAAAGGCTTTGCACTCAAATAAATGATAAAACAGCTAAGACTATATGCCGTTCTGGCGCTGCTGCCGCTCCTGCTCTCTTGCGGGTGCGGCAAGCAGCCCGAGGGCGGATATACGCTCCAGGATATTTCTGTGACACCCGCACGCCTCGATATGGTGGTGGGGGATAAAGCCACCGTCAAGGCATATCCCAAGCCATCGGTGGCTAATGCTCTCTCGCTCGCATGGAAGACATCCGACGCGGCGGTGGCGACCGTCTCCGACGGTCTTGTAGAGGCCATAGGGGCTGGAGAGGCCATCATCACGGTTTCTTACCAGACCGTCAGCAAGGAGATCCCCGTGACAGTAGAGGCCAAGCCAGAACCGGTGCCGGGGGCGTTCTCGCGGGCAGTGATGTACGATGAGAAAATATCTGCATCCAACCGTCCAGAGGCAATCCAGACCGCCGGAGTGGCCACCTATGCCGACGACGGTCTGCTGGTGAACAAGGCGGGCGGCGTTGTCAAACTCGATCGCTTCTATGCTCTTGCAGAGCGTGCGGTGCGCTATCGCATCCGCCCTACGGGCGACGCGGTGTGCTTGTTCCGCTCCAGCGAAGGCGATTTCCAGGCTACGGTGGATATTCCCGGCAAAAAGATCACCATTCTCACGACGCCTGCTGTTTCCGCCACGGCCGATTTTCTGGCTGGAGACAAGGAGTATGAAGTCGAGGTAAAGCACGTCTATCAAAGTCAGACCGTGACAGTAACCGACGTTGCATCCGGTGCTGTGGCCGAGGCGTCCGCTACAATGGACGGCGAAGGCGGCTGCGGCAAGGGCAAGATTCACGACGGATTCTATGTCGGGCCCGGCTGGGATCACTATTGCTTCGGCCTTCAGAAGGGTACGTCTATGTTGGTGAGCCGCATCACCGTGGAGTCTCTCAAGGACCACGTCAGGCTGCTCATCTGCGGCGATTCCATCACCCAGCCGGAGGCCTATTATCCCACCGCCGATTTCCCGGGAGCCTACACTCAGCTGCTCATAAACCGTCTTGGCGGCAGCGCAATGTCCAGCGGCCGCGGCGGCGGCAACATCAATACCGTGATGGAATTTCTGCCGCACGAGCTGCCTTATATAAAGGCGGACTACGTGATGGTGACCATCGGTACCAATGGCGGAAACACCGCACAGAATCTGTCGGAATTGATAGAGTATATCAAATCGCAAGGGTCCATTCCCATCCTGAACAATATGCCGGCCAACGAAAGCGCTTCGCAGTGCGATGCGGCATTCGGCGGCAATCCGCTCATCTCCAGGGTGCGCGAGCAGAAGAATGTGAAAGGGGCTCAGTTGGACATAGCCACCAGCCTTAACGGCGACGGCCGCAACGTGGACAAGAGTATGATGTACTGGGAAGATTACACCGACTATCCCGCCCCCATGACCGGCTGGCAGATATACCATCATCCCAACCCTAAGGGCGGCCGTGCGATGTTCGAGCGCATAGTGCAGGACCTGCCCGAAATTTTTGAATAACGCTATTTGATTCGTGTAAGATGAGAAGATTACTGAAAGCTGTCTGTTGTCTTTACTTTGGTATGCTGATCATTGCATGCGGAAGTAAAAACAATCTTTCATCAAAGGACTCTCTGGTGAAGGCGGTTTATACGAGCAGAACAGAGTTGACTCTTTATGTCGGTGAGTCGGAAGCAGTAAAGGGTTCTGTCGTGCCTTCTATGGCGGTCCCTCCCGCAATCACGTGGTATTCGTCTGATGAACATATAGTTACTGTTACCAACGGGACAATTAATGCTGTTGCTGTCGGAGAAGCAACAGTTACTGCAGCTTGTGAAGGGAAGACGGCAGAGATAAAGGTCACTGTAATCGCGTCCGAAGGTGAGGCGCTTTATACGATTACCTTGAATGGCGAGGACTGCACCTTTGCAAATTATGCGGAGTATGGTATTTATCTTCCGCCTGCGTGGGAAACGCTAAATGGCGTACTTGTTCTCCAGCACGGTTGCGGGATGGAGCAGTTTGGAATCACCCGCAACAAGGACCTTCAATATCAGGCATTTGCAAAGAAGTGGGGGCTTCTTGTAATCGAGACTGCACTTCATGGTGATTGTGGAGTCTGGCATCATCCGGAGAGTGGTTCGGCGGCAGCCCTTTTCAAGGTTATTAATCAGGTAGCAGCAGAACAACATCATCCGGAATTGTCGTATGCACCACTTCTGCTGTTCGGCCATTCGAGCGGCGGTCACTGGACACTTGCGATGCTTCGCGATTATCCGGAGAGGATACTTGCAGCCGTGACATATTCCGCAGCGTGGGATCCGCAGTGGGATTATCTGCCGACAGCCTCCGGCGTCCCTCTTTTGTTGAGGCATGCCGGACAGAACGATGCTCCGGATTGCCTGTGCGAGGCGACTGCTGTCCATACCTTTGCGAAGATGCGTGCGATGAACGCTTATGCTGCAATCGCATATAATCCTGGCCAGAACCATAACCTCGCCTATATGCGCCATATGTCGATACCCTTTTTTGAGGCTGCCCTGAAACAACGTCTCCCGGCGAAAGGCTCAACGGGAATGCGGGACATTGATCCCTCGGTTGCGTGGCTTGGTAATCCCGAAACATTCGAGCTGGTCAAAGAAAGCGAATACGCGGGTGATGACAAGTCTGCCTGGTGCCGCTTTGTAGATGAGGATGTCGCAAAGACCTGGAAGGAGTACGTGATGACAAACGATGTCTCAGACACTACACCGCCCCCGGCACCATACAACCTTGTAGCAGATAAGACAGCTGATAATATGTACCAATTTGCCTGGCGTGCGGATGCGGATGTGGAGTCGGGTATTGCCAAATTCATAATCTACCTTGACGGCAAACAAATCGGTATGATCCCTGATTCCGGAAATTACCAGAGTTTTGACACCAATGGTGACAATACATATCCTGTGGATCCTCTCCCTATGACATTTACAGTCAATGTGACTGGCGGCAACCACGTTTTGGCGGTAGAGACCGTCAACCAGTCCGGTCTCGTTTCCGAGAGGGCTGAAATAAAGGTTAATTAGAAACATCAAAAACAGAACACAATATGAAAAAAGTCGCTGACAAACAGATTCTGATGGCCGCCGATTTTGCCGGCTATCCCCTTAAAGAAGCTATCAAAGAGTATCTTGAAAAGAAAGGCTGGACTGTTACCGATATCGGCGTAAAGGC
>JAFSUF010000039.1 GCA_017445425.1 Bacteroidales bacterium
CCGGTCTGGAGCTTGTCCACGACGATGATGAGGCCATTCTTGGCCGATTTGAAGTTGGCGATGACCTTTTCTTCCGGTACGCCGGCATTCATCGTCTTGCTGGCAGGGTAGTCCTGATTATCGCTGTAAACTATGGAAACCGGAGCGTCGGCGTAGCGGGCATAGCGAGCTTGCTTGGTCTTCTCGGCCATCATCTGGCGGATAATCTTGCAGTACTCGATGGCGATAGGAATGGAGGTGACAGCAAGCATCGCCTTGCCGGTGCCGTGAATCTTGGTGTAAACCAGGTTGAGGAGGCGGTTGACGATGAAGGAGGAGATGGCCTTCATACGGTCCCGGTTCTCATAAACGTGGTCTTTCTTGAGACCGTATTTCTGGGCATCCGTGCCGGCCTCTATGGCCCGGAGGATACCGTCAGGGAGTTCGAAGTACATCTTGGCCGGGACGGCGATGATGTGTTTGGTGGGGTCGAGGATGTAGCCGTCGCGGATGGCCTCTTTCATGGAGTAGCTGTCGAAGGGCACCCAAATAGGGTCGATGTTGGTGCTCTTCTTGAGTTCGCCAAAGCGGGGCAATACTTTCTTGCCGGGTGTTGCAGTAAAACCAACGATAAGGTTTTTCTTGCCGGTGCCGGAAAGGACGTCGCCCGCGTTTTCGTCGAAGGTATCCTGCAACTCGTCAAATATGTTCATCATCTCCTCATGGGAGACACCGGTGTTGCTGCGGTGGATTTCGTCGATGAGGAAGGCAACGCGCATAGTACGGAGGGTGACGCCCGCTTTCTCGATGGCCTTCTTCATGTCGTCGAACTTCTGGATATTGACAACGATGATGCGTTTTTTGTCCTGCAGCGCCTTGATGAAAGACGGAGTATCCTTAGCCTCGGTGAACATCGCCTTGTCGATGTTCATACTCAGCATCATGGTGTCAATCTGGTCCCGGAGCTGGAGACGGTCCACGACAATGAGTATCTTGTCGTAAACCCAGCGCCCGTTGTGACGTAAGTCCTTAAGTTGGAGAGCTGTCCAACCGATGATGTTGGATTTGCCAAAACCGGCAGCGTATTGCAGGAGAAGAGAGTAAACGTATTTGTTGTTGCAGTAGGCAGCCCGTTTGGCAACAATCTCTTCCGTTTTCTCCGGGGAAGCCCCCTGGGCAAGGAGGTCGGATCGGAGTTTATTCAGGAAGTAGTCCGGCTCTTTTTCGTGCTCCAGGAATTCCTGTATGCGGTCTATGATTTTGTCGCAGCCGAATTTCTGCTTGGGGCGAGGACTTATGAGGATGCCTCGGTTGCTCTTGCGCTCTTTCTTCTTGCCACGTTTCTCGTATTCGTACTTGAGGAAGTTGTAGTAGAGGATTTCTTTCTCAATCATGGGCTTGCTGTATAGCGCCCGCATTACTTCTTCGAAGCGTTCCTTCTCGGGAGCATCAGGGTCCCGGACAGGGTAAATCTTGAAGGTCTTTTCGATTTCGCCCTTCTTCTCCGTCATCGAAAGGGTGTGGTCGGCAAAGCCTTTACGGAGTTCGTCGCAGAACATTCCGACGTTACGGAGGACATAGGTCTCGTTGATGTCGGTGGCCACCAGGTGGATGGAGTTCTCGAAGATGCGGAGCATTTCCCGGCGGAGGCCCTGCGATTCGTCGTTCAGACCGGCGAGGGCTGCGTATTCCTGGACTGCTTCCATATAGTCGGTGATGACTTTGCCGCGACCGTCTTTGGCTGCAGATTGGCCATTGAATGGACTCTTGAGTTCGAGGTAGCCTAGGAAGATACCATTGACGAAGAAGGACACGTCCGGACGGATAGAGAAGATTTTGCGGTCGTCCAGTTTGAAGGTGTAGCTGACTTCTTCTGAGGCGGAGAAGATGTTTTTCTTGAAGTCTTCGTCGCCACGGAGTTCAGAGCCGGATACATATATGATCTGGAGGGATTCGCCCTGGAAGGTGATGGTCTTGTTGCGGTTGAGGAAGACTGCCACGTTGGTGGCGTCCTTCAGGCGGGCCTTGATTTCTTCCATCAGGAGGGCAAGGACCAGGCTTTCGTCACCTTCGTTCTTCTTGACGAGGTTTCTCCAAGCACGCGGGGAGTTGGTCTTCACGAACTCCAGCAGGTCTGCCGGGATGAAGAGGTCGTTGTTTACTGTGGTGCATTTCACCTCACGGTATCCCAGGCCGTCCTGACGGCGGCACAGGAAATCCATCAGGTAGGAACTTTGTATGTTCTTCTCTATCATATATTGGCTACTCTATGGCTCTTTTGCCCGTAATCACTTCGTTAATGAGGGCTTTTTTGAGCAGTCTTAATTTGTCTATCTGTTTGCTAATATTGCCAATCATCGAGTCTATGGTCTTAAACTCTGAATCAATATAATTAGCAATGGCATATTGTTCTTCAGGAGGAGGAACCGGCAACACAATCTGGCGAATCTTTTCTCCGGTCAAGTGTTTAATTGAAACCAGATTCACTATGGAATTGAAATATCCAACGGTTCCCAGATGGTATGAAAGGTATAAATAGTATCTTGGATTGTTTCCCTGATGAAGAGTAAACTTATGTACGGAATTCTGGATATAGCACTCTTCCAATTCTCCGTTCCAGATCGCGCATTTTCCTACTTCACCTCCCTCAGAATAGAGCAAATCACCCGGTTTCAAACGCAGTCTCGACATCTCAAGTTCTGAGAACCACATTTCCTCAACGCTATCCATATTGAGTTCAAGCCATTGTATATTCTTTGATTTTAAATATGGCTTAAGCTGGTCTCCGTCCTCCGGGTTATTCTTGAGCATCTTCCCCAATTGGATACTTCCAATCTCTTTCATTCGCTTCACTTCCCAGTGTGCAGGAATCCGGCCAATCCAGTCGATGCCGCTGTCTTTCATGGGAACAGTTGCATTGAGTCCACGGGTGATGACGGAATTGATTTCCGACTGCTTTAGTTTAATTAGAGTTTGTAACTCTCTCTCTCTCAGGCATATACGATTATTTATCGAAGATAATTGCTTGTCAAGATAGGCTACAATGGCATCCTGACGCTCCTTTCCAGGAATGTCAATCTCGTGGGCAATCAGGTAATTACGCTGCAATTCTGTCTGGTTTGTTGAGCCATTGACCATCGTTGCATTGATCTCATCGAAGCGATTCATGAAATAGTAGTACAGGAACTTCATATTGTTCTTGTGCCGACTATCCCGCAGGATGGATACGTGTGAATCAGCGTAAAAATTGTCAGGTTCACCTTCACCGAAATAAAGGACCTTTCCCAATACACCGCCGCCGGTCGAAGCCATCAATAAATCACCTTTCTGGATGTGTGCCTCAGCCGGGTTCTTGGAGGAGAAGCGTAGCTTGGAAATGTCGATGTAACCTTTGCTGAAGGTAGCCTGATTCATCACTGCATACGGACTTTCATCTACGTAATCCGGAGTGCAGCCACGATTGACATAGGTACATATTTCCTTGATACGCTGAATCATAGCTTGAACTCTTTGAGGTCGTTTTCAAGCGCTTCCAGCTCGCACATTATGGCATCTACCGAAGGAATCTCCTCCGGCACATAGAATTCTTTATTGAAATTCAGTTCCACACCCACGGTATTGTCTTTCTTGACATAGGGGCGGTACACGTATTTCTGCAGGAAGGTGTCGATAATCTTTTCGTTCTCGTCCTCATTGGGACTGTAGTCAATGATCTCGTAGTCGTTGATGTAGGCCGGGACAATGGCGCACTGGATAGACATTTTGCCGGTCTTGCGGTTGGCGGCGAGTTTGAACAGCCATTTGCCGCATCCCAGTGAGCAGGATTTGCCGTTCTTATCCTCCTTCATGAAGGTGTTCACGTCGGCATTGAAGGTGTATGCATTGCCCGCAGTATCCTTGATGGTGAGGTCGTCCTGCATGGGGTCGTAGAACTTGAGGGCATCGAAGATTTCGGCAGCATCCTCTGCCTTCAAATCGGAGAGGGATGTGAAAGCGGCGCTGTTCAGATAGGCCGCTGCCGGTTCAATCTTGAAGGGCTTATCGTCCTTGCATACGGAGCTGAGCACACTCTGGTCGGCCTCATCGACATCGGTGAGGGTGAGCGCCTGCTTGTTGTAGTAAAAGTGCCACTTGGGATAGACCTTGCCAATTTCGCAGTCTTCGAACTTGGCGAGAGCCTCCACAATGGCCGTGCGGTGCTCGGGGAGCATCTCACGGCGCTTGTTGCCTTTGCTCTTCTTGAGCAGTTTCCAGCCGTTGGAACCGTTGATGAGCATCACTTTGCCCCTGCGCTCCGGAGCCTTGTTCTTGTTCATAATCCAGAGGTAGGTGTAGATGCCGGTGTTAAAGAACTCATCCGAGGGCATCTGGATGATGGCTTCCACCCAATCGTTGTCAAAGATGTACTTGCGGATATTGCTCTCGCCGCCGCCGGCATCACCGCTGAAAAGGGTGGAGCCGTTGTGTACTTCGACCGCTATGCCGGTATCGGCAAGCTGGAAAAGGATGTGCTGCATGAAGAGAAGCTGGCCGTCAGAGACCGAGGGGTAGTACTGGAATTGTCCGGTCTGGTCATTCTTTATGTCTGATTCGTAGCCCTTCCAGCTGACGCCGTATGGTGGATTGGCGATGACCACATTGAATTCTGTTCCCAGGAATGGTACCTTGGTAAGGGTGTTTCCGTGCTGTATCTTAGAATGGGTACGGAACTTACTTTCAATGCAGGAGAGGGCGTAGAGAGAGTCGGAGAGGTCGCAGCCGTAGGTGGCTACGTATTTGTATCCGTTTTTCTTGAGCCGGTCAGCCACACCGAAAAGGAGGTTTCCGCCGCCGCAAGTGGGGTCGTACACGTGGACGAACTGGGATTTGGGGACGGAAATCTTTGACGCGACAATCTCGGAAATGAGGCTGATGATGTCGTCCGGGGTGTACTGTTCACCGGCGGTCTCCGCAGAGATGTCGGCCCAGCGACGCTTGATGTGTTCCTCCAGGGTGGTGATGGCGGAGTTGTCGTATCCTGACAAGTCAATCTCAGCCCACTTGGTGACGGTGGCCAGGAGAATCTTCTTTGCGCGCAGCTCGGCTACGATGCCGTCCATGTTGAGGAATTTCTGTTCCTCGGTACCACGGTCGATACCAAGCAGCATTTTCAGTTCGGGGTCGAAACCTTTCCGGTAGGTGTTGAAATCCTGCTCGAAGGTCTTGTCGTTGCTGCAGATGGTGGACAGGGTCTTACCTTCCTTGACGATGAACTCGTTGTATCCACATTTTTCGTCTCGAAAGGCTTCAATGAATTCGTCCAGGTTCGTCTCTCGAGAGAGGCCTTCCTTTTCAAGTTGTGCGATGACGTTACGCATACGGCTCTCCAGCATTACGAGTGCGAAGAAAGGCATCATAAAGTCGGGGAATTTGCTTTGCTTAATTCCCGCAGCAATGAGAAGATCTGCAGCGGCCCAAATTTGGGGCTCGTACTGCATTATATCACGCAGTGGGGTCGGATTTGTTTCCGCCATAGTGTATAATCGAATAGGGTTCTTGCTTGTACCCTACAAATTTAGCGGTTTTTATTGATATTTATGCGATGATAATAGCAATGCGGACAATTGCGCTTGCAGAATATCGCCAATCACGATTGGCGAAAAGATCATACAAAAATCTAGAGAATGACCCACTCGCCGCCTTTATAGCTGCCTTGTCTCTTTATCTTGTTTTCTTTGCGAAGACGGGCAATGTCTCTTTCGATGGTTCGATTTGTGACTTTAAGTGCTCTTGCCAATTCAGCGGCGGATATTTTTGGGTCAGAACGCATAAGGCTAAGGATATCCTGCTCTCGCTTTGCCTTTCCACTAAGAATCTCCTCCGTCTTTTCTCCGACATTTTCTCCGACATTTTCTCCGACATTTTGTAAAGATGTCGGTTGTTTCTTGTAAAGGACCGTTGTGAAGAAACTATCGGTTCGGTACTCAGGTGCTGGAAGACCAGCCTCTCTCATCAGATCTGCCATCCGCGGTATGCCAGAGCCTACCTTCTCAACAAGATCCATTCTGGTGAAGAGTTCAAAAATCTTCGGGTTGCGTGATTTACTCATATGACCGAAGTTCCTGGCTACGACTGGAAGCAAGCCGCCAGGATTGGAGATTTCCAATCTGTCATCGTATAACTCTATCATGATATTGGCGGCAGTGTCGTAATAGTCACGGTGGCACATTGAGTTTGTAAGTGCCTCTTTTATGGCATCTAACGGAATCTCCCACTTTTCGATACGAGGATTGAAACCGTCCATGATGTATTCGACCGCAAGTCGCTGCTTTAGCCATTTGGTGGTCTCATTATACTGACTGAGGAGAGGGCCCGTGATGGTTTTGGAATCAATAATGTGAACCTTGTTCGTTCCCTTGAAGAGAACGCAGCGGATGACCGCCTGTGGAATCCGTTTGCCGCATTCCTCGGAGAAGAACATCGGAACCACATTGGTCATTTCACCTTTTGGACTAAGCAGTTCAAGATTCCGGATTAGTTCAGGGGTGGGCGCAGAAGAGTTGATTCCGGCTTTCTCCTTGAACTCGATGTGCTGCCCCTCTCCTTGGACAATCAACTCAAGTGCTTTTTTCTCGTTAATCATATCGTCCGGTCTTTACTTGCTAATATACAGTTTGTTTTTCTATTGTTTTCGATAGTTGACTGCGCTGAAGAAATATTCGTATATTTACTATCTTCGCGCATTAATCCTTCAGAAGCATGACACTGGATGTTTTTCTCCATTATTTTGAGTATGTAGCGGCTGGGATAGCATTCACGTATGTGATTTTCCAGATTCTCCAGAAACCGTTTATGTGGTATCTCTCCATCCTGGCGGCGGTGGCCTATCTCGCAGTCTATCTGCATAATGGACTATATGCCATGGCAGGTGTCCAGGGATATCTGATAGGGGCTGGTATATATGGCCTGATAGATTGGACCAGGAGCAAGCAGCGCGAGGCGGGGACTGAGAATGAGGGCAAAATCATGATACGGCCGTTCGAGTGGAAGGTGGGGCTTGTCACCATACCAGTTGCAGTGGGTGTATTTTTCCTGCTCCACTATCTGCTGGCAAAGGTATCTGCCGATGCTCCCGCCTGGAGGCCGTGGGTCGATGCACTGCTTTCGACCAATACCGTGCTGGCAACTTTCTATACCGGCCGCCGCTACATCATCTCCTGGGTGATGTGGTTTGTGTTTGACCTCATCGCAGTCCTGATTTATTTCAATATGGGGATGTATCCCACTGCGGTGTTGTTCTCCTGTTATGTGGTTATGGCGGTCATCGGCTTTTTCAATTGGAAGAAAAACGGAGTCTGGGAAGAAGATCACAGTATAATATAGTATGATACAGTTAATTGCAGACAGCGGCGCCACCAACACAGAGTGGCGTATGATTGGCGCAGGCGGCGTGGGTGAGGTTAAAACCGTGGGCGTGAGCCCGCTCTATATCAAACCTGCGCAGATTAAGAAGATCCTTAAGAAGGAGGTCCTGCCGGTGGCAGGCTCCGGAGTTGACAAGATGTGGTTTTACGGCGCCGGGGTAGTCGGTGACCTGAAGGATACCCTTACAGAGTGCCTTGCGGAGGTTTTTCCCGGTGCGGAGATTGCAGTGGAAAGCGATATGCTGGCTGCCTGCCGCGCCCTTTTCGGAGACAATCCCGGCATTGCCTGCATCCTTGGGACAGGCTCCAACTGCTGCTGGTGGGACGGAAATGCTATGACCTCTGCCGCAAAGGCGGGCGGCTTTATCCTTGGTGACGAGGGGAGCGGTGCCTATATGGGCAAGATGCTCATATCGGACTATATCAAAGGCCTGGTACCGGTTGCCCTGAGCAAGGAATTTGACAGACGTTATAAGCTCACTTATGCGGATATTGTAAGCAAAGTTTACCGGGAAGAGGCTCCAAGCCGTTTTCTGGCAAGTTTTTCGCCGTTTATCGCGGAGCATCAGAACCATCCCTATATGAAAAACCTTATTGTGGAGAGCCTCCAGGAGTTCATCACCCGAAATGTGATGCATTACGACCCGCGCCGCAATCCGGTGGGTTTCGTGGGGAGCGTTGCCGGCGTTTACCAGAACTTTATCCAGCAGATATTCCGCAATGCAGGATTTAAGCTGGGGCCCGTATGTCCTGCCCCCATAGACGGTCTTGTGAAATACCATTCCGGCAAGTAGATGGATCTGTTGCAGACCATATTTTCCAACAATAAACTTGTTGTGGAGGCGGTGGAACGGACAGAACCCGTGCTGCGGCGCCTTTCGCTCAAGATGGCGGAACGGCTTCGCTCCGGCGGGCGTATTTTCTGCCTTGGCGGCGAAAGCCCCGTTCCTGATGGATATGGTGCCGGCGAGAATTTTTTTGCATTGCATGCAGACGCATCTGTAGCTGCAGACGTGGGTAAGAACGATATATTCGTGGCTCTGGATTGCGGCGCACCGGCGACCCTTGCCCCGCAGATGAGGGCCTGGCGCCGGAGGGGGATGCTCACCGCCTGCATCACGTGTGAAAGTGCTTCAAGTGTGGCCTCGGCATCGGAAATATCGGTCACTATGACGCTCGAAACAGCGGGGGAGAATCATCTC
Source organism: Bacteroidales bacterium (assembly GCA_017445425.1). Classification (GTDB taxonomy): domain Bacteria; phylum Bacteroidota; class Bacteroidia; order Bacteroidales; family UBA932; genus Equibacterium. The sequence goes on from JAFSUF010000039.1 coordinate 8,585, forward strand.
CTTAAGGTGCGCACAGCACTCCAGATGGCTCTGGATGCGCTGCTGACCCTGGCGCTTGCCCAGAGTGGTGCCGCCTCCGCCGGCAGTTCCCCTGAAAAAGTTGGCGGTGCCCTGGAAAAGGCCGCCGCTTCGCTTATGAAAGAGCTTCCCGCCCTTGACCGTGAAAGTGCCCTGGAACTGATCCAACGGCACGGCTCGGTCCGCAAGGCCGCCAAAGCTTATAGAGAAAACGTATTTGGGCTTCGCGAGTAGCGAAGCGACGTCTTTAAAGCCGTAAGGCGTAGGAAAGAGTCCCTTCCCTGGGGAAGGGATATAGGGTTGGGGACAAACATAAAAGAATGTGCGGTAGGAAAAAGTTTCGCATACCACCTATCGCCCGAATATTAAGTATAATGATAAATGCGAAACTTGTGCAATGTACAAGGTAAATTATAGGTCAAAGTTGCTGGAAGAGGCTGTAGATCAGATAGCTTCGCTTCCTGGTGTGGGTCGCAAGAGCGCGCTGCGGCACGCTCTTCACCTGCTTAAGGAACCGGCGGCCAATGTGGAGAAGTTCACCTCTGCCATAATGAATATGCGGGCAAATATCCGTTACTGTCCGGACTGCAATATGATCAGCGACAGCGGCCTGTGCCCTGTCTGCAGCGACAGCTCGCGCGACCGCAGCACGGTGTGCGTGGTGGAGAGCCTGCGGGATGTGCTCAGCATAGAGAATACCGGTCAGTATCACGGCCTGTATCACGTCCTGGGCGGCATTATCTCCCCGATGGACGGAATCGGCCCCGACGACCTGCCGATCGGAGCCCTTGTGGAAAGGGTGGGCAAAGGTGAAATCCGTGAGGTTATCCTCGCTTTGGATACCAATATGGAGGGGGAGACAACAGCTTTATATATCTACAGGCAACTGATTCCCAGTGGGGTAAAGGTATCGGCTATAGCCAGGGGCGTTGCTTTCGGCGACGACCTGGAATATACGGATGAATTCACCCTTGGCAAGGCAATCCTTAACCGGCAACTGTTCAGTATCTAAATGTCGTATCTGGAAATAATCCTGCTGGCCTTTGGGCTGTGTGCCGACACTCTGGCGGTGACAATGGCCTTTGGGGCTGCGGGTGGAAAAATCGGTCTGGGAGGTCATCTGAAGATTGATCTCACGCTCGGCTTGATACAGGCGGCACTTACCGCCCTCGGATGGCTGCTCGGCGATGCGTGCCTCTCCCTGATAGAGTCGGTGGACCACTGGATTGCCTTCGGCCTGCTGCTGTTTATCGGCGCAAAGATGATTGTGGAGGCTCTCCGCCCCTCCGAAGAAGTGCATTCCGACCTGATGCATTTCGGACCGCTGATTCTGGCTGGTATCGCCACCAGCATAGATGCCCTTGCGGTGGGTATTTCCCTTGCGATGATGGCGCTGCCTGCAATCAAGCTGACCGTGACTTTCGCAGCTGTCTTTGCCGTGACGGCGCTCGTGGCGGCAACCGGTCTTATCGGGGGACGCGCTTTTGAGAAGGTGCTGGGGCGCTCGGCGGGCATCGTGGCGGGGATAATCCTCATAGCCATAGGTGTCAAGATTTTGCTGGAACACCTTGTTTTTTAGAAAAAAAACGTACCTTTGCCGGACAATTTCAAAAATTAAATGATTTCTGTACTGAATATAAAATTTGTAAAGACGTCTCCTCGAGAACGGTTGCTGATATCTGTCGGTTAATCACCCAGTTATCAACCCCGTTATGTTTGGAGAGCCATGATAGAAATCTTTTACAGGAACCAGGAATCAAAGTTTGAATCCACCAACAATCTGGAAATTCTCAAGACACTGCCGCACGAGAGTGTGCTGTGGCTCGATCTGTTTGACCCGGAAGGGGATGAGAAGCGTGCCGTTGAGCGTTACCTGAACACCACCCTGCAGACCCGTGCCCAGGCAGAGGAGATCGAGAGTTCTTCCCGCTACAGCGAGGATGACACCGCCATATTCATCAATACCAACTTCTTGATCCCCAGTCCGGAAAACTACACTATGGAGTCGGTGTCCTTCATCTTGTCCGGCAAGACCATTGTCTCTGTGCGTCAGGCTGCCCTGCGCAGTTTTACCGATATCCAGCGCCGTATCACCGCCGGCATCCGCTATTATCCCACCGGCTTCCATGTTTTGATGGGTATCCTGGACAACCGCATTGACCTGGATGCCGACATGATTGAGTTGATGAGCAAGGAGATGGAGCAGTACAGCCGCCGGGTCAGTTTGGGCGAGGATGTGAATGAGGATTTCCTCATTGATATCAACCAGCTGCAGGAGAACACCATGATGGTTCGCGAGAACATCGTGGACAAGCAGCGTATGATCTCCAGCGTACTCAAGAGCGAGAAGACCCCGGATGAGATCAACGATAAGCTTTCCGGTTTGCTTAAGGATATATCGTCCCTTATCAACCATACAAACTTCATATTTGAACGTCTTGAGTATCTGCAGAATACTGTGCTCGGTCTGATTAACCTGGACCAGAATAAGATTATGAAGATCTTTACGCTGGTGAGCCTGTTGCTGATGCCTCCCACGCTGGTGGCCAGCATCTACGGTATGAACGTGAAGCTCCCCCTGATTGGCGGTATCTGGGACTTTGTGATGATTATCTCCCTTATGTTGGTGCTCGTGCTTATGGTCATCATCATTTTCCGCAGAAGGAAAATGTTGTAAGGTGCTGATTCTGTTTGCATTTTAAGATTATTTCCCTATCTTTGCGCTCCCTTTGCGCGTGACATGCGCACGGAAGGGTCTATAAATAATGTCTAATTACTTGTTAAACAAAACTTTAATTTAACATGAACGAAGAAAACAAACTCGAGCAGGAGCAGCTGCAGGAAGAGGTCAACCAGCCTGTACAGGAAGAGGTTAAGGCTCCCAAGGCAGACAATGCATCCGCAGACAACGCCACTTTTGACTGGGACGCTTTTGAGAGCGACAACGAGGGTGACGTAGATTTGGAAGCCACCAAGGCGGCTTACGAAAATTCACTTTCACACATCGCAGACGGTGAGGTAATAGAAGGCACCGTCGTAGCTAAGAACAAACGCGAAGTCGTTGTCAATATCGGCTACAAGAGCGAGGCAGTCATCAACGCAGCTGAGTTCAAGTACTGCGAGGATACCCTCCAGGTAGGTGACAAGGTTGAGGTATTTGTAGAATCAACTGAAGACAAGAAGGGCCAGCTGGCACTTTCTCACAAACGTGCACGCAGCCTGCGCAGCTGGGACCGCGTTAACGAGGCATTCGAGAAGGACGAAATCGTAAAGGGTTACGTCAAGTGCCGCACCAAGGGTGGTATGATCGTGGATGTATTCGGTATCGAGGCATTCCTGCCGGGTTCACAGATAGAGGTCAAGCCCATCAGGGACTATGACGTATATGTCAATAAGACCATGGATCTCAAGATCGTCAAGATCAACAACGAGTTCCGCAATGTTGTCGTTTCTCACAAGGCTCTCGAAGAGGCTATGCTCGAGGCTCAGAAAGCTGAGCTCATCGGCAAACTCGAAAAGGGTCAGGTCGTTGAGGGTGTTGTCAAGAACATCACCAGCTACGGCGTATTCGTCGATCTGGGCGGTGTGGACGGTCTGGTACACATCACCGATCTTTCCTGGGGCCGCGTAAACCACCCGGAAGAGGTTGTCAAGCTCGACGAGAAGATCAAGGTCGTTATCCTGGACTTCGACGAGGTCAAGAAGCGTATCGCCCTTGGTATCAAGCAGCTTTATCCTCATCCTTGGGATGCACTCGATCCCAACCTCAAGGTAGGTGACAAGGTTAAAGGTAAAGTTGTGGTTATCGCAGACTATGGCGCATTCGTTGAGATTCAGCCCGGTGTCGAGGGTCTGATCCACGTGAGCGAGATGAGCTGGAGCCTGCACCTGCGTTCTGCACAGGATTTCTTCAAGGTCGGCGACGAGGTCGAGGCTGTTGTCCTCACCCTGGACCGCGAGGAGCGCAAGATCTCCCTGGGTGTAAAACAGCTCAAGGAGGATCCCTGGCAGAGCATTGCAGAGAAATATCCTATCGGCAGCAAGCATACCGCTACAGTTCGCAATATCACCAATTTTGGTGTATTCGTAGAGCTTGACGAGGGTGTAGAGGGTCTGATCCACATCAGCGACCTTAGCTGGACCAAGAAGATCAAACACCCCAGCGAGGTTGTGGGCGTAGGTGACACCATCGAGGTTGTTGTCCTTGACATCGAGCCCAACATCCGTCGTCTCAGCCTGGGTCACAAGCAGCTCGAGCCGAGCCCTTGGGAGGAGTACGAGTCTATCTACACCCAGGGTTCCGTACACGACGGTACCGTTGTTTCCGCAACTGAGAAGGGCGCTACCGTAGCCCTTGCAAACGGCATCGAAGGCTTCGTGGTTGCTAAGGGTATGACCAAGGAGGACGGTTCCACCATCAAGGAGGGCGAGACCCTTCCGTTCAAGGTGCTCGAGTTCAACAAGAACTCCCGCAAACTCATCCTCTCTCACACCCGCACCTTCGAGGAGCCCAAGAAAGAGGAAGTTGTAAAGACCCGCAACAGCGAAGAGGCTTCCACCGCTAAGGTTATGAAGCAGAACAACGCTGCAAACGAGGTCACCACCTTCGGTGACATCAGCGACCTGGCCGCTCTCAAGAGCGAGATGGAAGCTGCAGAGAAATAATCCGTTTATTTCTCCGTTAAGAAAAGGGGTGTCCTCACAGGCATCCCTTTTCTTATACCTTTATTGCGGTAAAAATGTTACCTTCGCGCTGATGGAATTCTCTCTGATTACAATGGGGACGGCGAGTGCGAGTGCCAATCCGGTGAGGCATACCAGCGCGCACGTGGTCACGGTGCACAACCACCGGTTTCTGGTGGATTGCGGCGAGGGGTGCCAGATGTCGCTGCAGCAGTGCGGCGTCCCTTTCTCCTGGATTGACAATATACTGATTTCGCACCTGCACGGAGATCATCTGTTCGGCATCTTCGGTCTTCTGAGCACTATGGCGATGCAGGGTCGCACGGCGCCGATGTATATCTATGCTCCGGCCGGTTTCCAGGCCATTCTGGACTTCTTCTATCAGAATTTTGCCGACGGCGTAAAATACGACATCAACTTCACGCCGCTCACTATGAAGACCAAAGAGAAGATTGTGGATATGCGGCCGCTGGAAGTATTTGCTTTCCCGCTCAGGCACCGCGTGCCGACCTTCGGCTTTCTCTTTAAGGAGAAAGAACCCGCCCGCAACATACGCAAGGAACTCATAGAGCGCGACAGTCTCACACTTTCGGAAATCGGCGCGCTGAAAAGGGGAGAAGACGTGCGCCGCGGCCGCAAAAAGTTAAAGGTAGAGGATTACACCTATATCCCTTATGTGGCCCACTCTCTGGCTTACTGCTGCGACACGGCTCCGTTCAAGCAACTGCCCCAGTGGATAGCCGGCGCCGACCTCGTTTACCACGATTCCACCTACGCCGACGACTACGAAGACCACGCCCAGAAGTACTGCCACTCCACCAGCCGGATGGCTGCGCAGACTGCCAAGGAGGCCGACGCAAAGCAGCTCGTCCTGGGCCACTTCTCGTCCCGCTACAAAGACCTTGAGCCGATGCTCGCCCAGGCCCGCGAAGTCTTTCCCAACACCCTCCTCGCAGAAGAGCAGCACAAATATGTAGTCCCCACGAAACGCAGTTGACATATTTTCGGACAGATTCTCATCGTATGAGATAGAAACAACAATGGCCATCCAGATTGGACGGCCATAATGTTTGAGAAAAACCGAGGGGATAGAGCAGCACGCCTTTTGGCATCAGTTAGAGTCTTTTATCTCAGGCTCCCAAAAATCCTGCGATAATGACTCTTGACTTTTTCAATCTTATCCCCGCGACGTCGTTTGTACGACTTAACTTTGATAAGATGGAACCCCTCCACTCTAATGGAGATTTGTATGTACTTGAGTCTTTTTCTCTGTTTCATACATGTTAACGTTAATACCTGTAGAAAAGACTCTCAACCATAACAGTACCTCCCCTCGGTGAGTCTCAAAAAAAACAGACATCCATTTTGGGCTGAATGTCTGCTTGTATTAGGCATTAACGATTCAACAAGTATGAATCTCTTGCAAAGGTATAATAAGATTTATAATTGTCAAGAAAAATGATGGATTTGTTCACTTGGTTTTCTCCCGTGAGTTAAGCGCACTGTGGTAACGGCGGGCGTTCTCCAAATGGCCGGCGAGGTTGGTGGCAAAGCGATGCTGGCCGTTGAAGTTCTCGTGCGCGCAGAAGTACAGATAGTTGTGGTGCTCATAGTTCAATACGGCATCTATCGCAACTTTTGTGGGCGTTGTGATCGGCCCCGGAGGGAGCCCCTTGTTCTTATAGGTATTGTACGGTGAATTCACTTGCAGATGTTTGTTGAGGATGCGCTTAAGCGAGGGGTCGTTCACGGCGTACTTCACCGTGGGGTCGGCCTGCAGGGGCATCCCCATCTTGAGACGGTTGATATATACCCCGGCGATTGTCGGCATCTCCGGCTCGTATTTGGTTTCCTCTATGACTATGGATGCGAGGGTAATCACCTCTTCGCGGGTGAGGCCCGCCTCCTGCGCCTTGGTTGTGCGGCTCTTGTTCCAGAATGCTTCGTATTCCTTCCAAAGGCGGTCCAGCAGCTGCAGCGGTGTGGAGGTCCAGTAAACCTCATAAGTGTCTGGGAGAAACATAGCCAGGTAGGTGGCCTTGTTGAAGCCGTGCGCCTCCATAATCTCCTTGTCGTCCATCGCCTCCCGCATCTGTGAAGGGGACGCCTCCATCTGCTGCCCCAGAAGCTTTGACATCTTGTTAAGGTCGCGTACGTGCGGTTTGATGATAAGCCTTACCGGAGTCTGCCATCCGTACGCGAACACCCTCACGAGTTGTTTGTTGGTGAGTCCTCCCGCAAGGCAGTAGTGCCCGGGTTTGAAGTTCTTTTCCAGATTCATGTGTTCCGCCGCATGCTTGAATGTCGCCATATTCTTCACAGAACCGCTGGCTGCAACGGAATCCAGCAACCCCTGGAAATCGGTAGTGTGGTAGATATTTACAGGGGCGCCCCCTGCAACGGTGTTGGAGCGCCTGTAGGTAAGGTAGTAAAACGCTCCGCAGGCGAGCAGCACCGCGGCGATCAGCGCAGCCCCGGCAATGAACGGTACGCTGCTGGACTTGGTCTTCTTTTTCATTATTTTACCTTGCGCAGATTAATGATGCTCCCCACCTGTGGTTCCTTGCCGGGAGTCATGTTGTTATACTTGTAGAGTTTATTGAGTTTCACGGCAAACCGTTGGGAGATGGAGTACATTGTTTCCCCCTCTTCAACAACATGCTTGGCCAGGTCTTTTGTACTCTGGTTGCGTTTGGGTTCCAGGTATACTATTGTGCCGGCAGGGATTGTGTGGTCTTTCTTAACGTCGTTGAAGCGCATAAGCTCCCTCTTGAACAGGTTGAACTGCCGCGCCAGCGAGGCATAGTCCTCGGTTCCGGTTGCAATTATGTACACCAGGCCGTGTTTCTCGTAGAATGTATAGTCTATTACTACGCTGCCAAGGCTGTTGGGGCGGAAAGATGCCGGCCGCTCTACTTTGCGCGGGCGTTCCAGTGTCGAGGGGGAGGGGGGGAGCACAATCTTGCCGTCGGGCGATTTGCCTCCTGCATAGTCGTATTGGTATAGCTTGTAGTCCTCAATAATCTTAATCAGTTTGTCGGCATACGCGGGGTCGGTGGCATAACCGGCTTTTCTCAGGCCCCGGGCCCACCCCTTGTAATCGGAGGTCTCCAGGTCAAAGAGGAATGCGTACCGGTCGTTGTAGCGCAAAAAGTCGGAGTGGTCGCTGAAAGATTGCTCCGCATTGTCGTAACTGCGGAAACACTCCCCCTTAAGGTCGTCGTCGTGACGGATTATCGGTCCCCGCCAGTTGTGGCATTTGATGCCAAAATGGTTGTTGGCCTCCACCGCGAGGCGTGAAGTGCCGTTAGATGACTCCAGAGCCGCCTGAGCAAGGGTGATGCTGGCGGGGACGCCGCTGTTCGCCATCTGGTCCATCGCGACATCCCGCCACCGGCGGATATACTGTTCGCGCAAGTCGTCCCCCTTGACCCACAGGGACGCGAGCAGAAGGACGGTGGAGAATATAAAACGGGCAAGGAATTTCACGTAATTAAGGTTTATCGTAACAAATTTAATCAAAAAGTCGTAAATTAGCCTTCCGAATAAGACAATTAAGCACAGATCGATATGTTAGCACTTCTTATTATCATTGCCCTGCTGGTATTGGTGGGGGTTTACATCTTCAATACGCAGCGCAGTCTGGTGAATCTGGACGAGATGGCAAACAACGCTCTCAACCAGATCTCCGTGCAGCAGAACAGCCGCTGGGATGCTATAAGCAGCCTTGTGGCTATGACCGAGAAATATTCCAAACACGAGCACGACACCCTGGTGGAGGTTATCGGCCAGCGCACCAAGGCCACCACTGCAGAGGAGATAAACGCTCAGGAGAATGCATTCTCAGGCGTTCTGGGGCGCCTGCTGGCGGTGAGCGAGCGTTATCCGGAACTCAAGGCCGACGCTATGTTCCAGAAAACGATGGATTCCATCAACGATTACGAGAATCTTGTCCGCACCAGCCGTATGGTTTATAACGACAGCGTCACCAAGATCAACCGTATGGTGCGTCAGTGGCCCAGCTCTTTCGTGGCAAGTCTTCTCCACTTTGGCAAGAGGGATTATCTGGAGGTGGAGGACAAGAAGAAGGATATGCCCCCTATCAACGTCTAAAGATAGCTGGCGGCCTGCGGACCTTCGCAGAAGAGCAAATCTATTATCGAGAGGTTTGGTATGAAATCCATCCTCCCGGCGAATACCTGAAAGTATTCTTTGAAAGGGGAGCCTGCGGGCTCCCTTTTCGGGTGTATGGCTTCCCGCAGGTCTGTGATTCCCTGTGCAGCCGCGCCCCACTCATCGGTGACGCTGAACGTTGTGCGCAGGTTCATCATCGAGGCGATGCGCTCCGCGAGTTCATAATTGAGGTCGAAGAGAAAGGTGTGCCTCCTGTCAAGTATCTCCGCGATGCCGTCCCAATAGTATTCATAGAAGGGGGAGGGGCCGTATGCGGTGGATATGGCGTGGCGGTGGGTGTGCAGCCAGTTCTTGCTGTAATCAATGCGGATATCCCGTATCAGCCTGCTCCCCGAGTGCAGGATGGGGAGTTGCAGCGTCTGCGGTCCGCTGGCGGTACAGATTACGCAGCGGTTGCGGTACGACTGCTTCTGGAAAGATTCGCACCCCTCAATCTGCACCCGTCTGTATCTGGTTACGGCGCGGAACCAATCCACTGGTGGCAGATATGCGGTGGTGAGCAATACGGAGCTATTCCCCTCCACGGCGGCAGATGCCCCGCTTGGAGGCGCGGATAAAATCGGTGATGACCTTGGCGTGCTTCCCTTCCGGGAAAAACTCCTCAATTATGCGCAATGCATCAGAGACATTGTTGTTCTCTTCGTATATTATCTTGTAAACGCTCTTGATTTCGTCTATCTCGGCGTTGGAAAAGCCCCGTCGACGGAGGCCGATTGCATTGATTCCCTCATATACTATGGGATGGCCCGCAGAGAGGATATACGGAGGGATATCTTTGGATACCCCGCTGGCGCCCCCCACCATTGCGTGAGTGCCGATATGGGTAAACTGATGCACCATTGTGCCGCCCCCCACGATTGCCCAGTCATCCATATCTGTTTCGCCCGCGAGTCCGACGTGGCTGACAACTATGCAATGGTCACCGATGCGGCAGTCGTGTGCAATGTGGGCGTAGGACATAATTAGGCAATCGTTGCCGATCTTTGTGATCCGTTTGCCGCTGGCGGCCGTGCCGCGGTTTATCGTGGCGCATTCCCGGATGGTGGTCCTGTCTCCGATCTCGACCCAGCTCTCCTCGCCGTCAAACTTCAGGTCCTGGGGGATGGCACCTATGACCGCTCCCGGAAATACCTTGCAGTCGCGGCCAAGCTTGACATAATCGTATATGGTTGCGTTGGGGCCGATATGGCAGCCGTCGCTGATTTCTACGTTAGCGGCGATATAGCAGAAGGGTTCAATCACCACATCTTTGCCTATCCTGGCGTCGGGGTGTATGTAAGAGAGATTTTCAGAACTCATGATAATTTAAGAATGTCAGATTGCAGCAGCGATTTGCACACTGCCGTGTTGATCCGGTGTCCCGTTTTGCACGCAATAATTGTGCCCTTTATAGGGGCTCCGAGCAGGGCGAAATCGCCAATCATATCCAGCATCTTGTGGCGTACTATCTCGTCCGGGAAGTGCAGCTGCAGGTTGTTGAGGTAGCCTTCGTTAACCTCCAGATGTCCGGCGTGGAACAGGCCCCGCATGCGTTCCAGGGTGGCGTCATCCACCGGATGCTCCACGATTACGATGGCATTGTCCATGTCGCCCCCCTTGATGAGGCCCTTGCCGGCCAGGAACTCCAGCTCATGGAAAAAGCAGAAGGTGCGGCAGGGTGCAATCTGGGTGGCATAATCTACCGTTGTGTCGTATTTGAAACGCTGTACTCCAAGCACCTTTGAGTTGAAATCCACGGTGAGTTGCATTTCGCACCCTTCGGCGGGATAGATGTCGATTGTGGCGCCGCTCGCATCATCCTCAAAGTGGAAGGGCCGCTGCGGTACAAGGGTGCGCCGTACGGCATCCTGCGCGGCAAGGCCGTCGGTCATGATGGCTTTAACATAGGGGAGGGCACTGCCGTCCAGTATGGGGACCTCGGGGCCGTCAATATCCACCATCATGTTATCCACGCCCAGTGCGGCTGCGGCGCTCATAAGATGCTCGATCGTGCTTACAGAAGCCCCGTTACAGCTGATTGTGGTGCCTCGGTCGGTGGAGGTGACATTGGTGGCCAGCGCCTTCACAACTGCATCGCTGCCGATGTCGGTACGGCGGAAACAGATGCCGGAGCCGGGCTCTGCCGGACGGATGGTCATTGTTGTCACCGCTCCGGTGTGGAGCCCCTTGCCGTTAAAGGTATATGATTGTTTAAGAGTGTGCTGCATTGGAATCGGTAGTGGTGGGTTTTGGCTCGCCGCTCTTCTTGAATGCAGAGTAAGAGCGCATATAATGCATATAGGTCATCGCCGGATAGCCCATCAGGCTCTGTCCCGGGGTTTTCCAGTCTTTCATAAGGCCGGTTTTGGCCGCGAAGGTGGTGTGGGGGGCGATGGTGATGTGTCCGCCGATGCCGCACTGCCCTCCCAATACGCAGTGCTCTCCTATGTGGGCGCTGCCAGCTATGCCAGCCTGCCCTGCAATCACCGTGTCAGCCCCGATCTCAACGTTATGTGCCACCATTATCAGGTCGTCGAGTTTCACGCCGCGGTGGATTATGGTTGACCCCATAGTGGCGCGGTCAATGCAGGTGTTGGCCCCAATCTCCACGTTATCTTCAATAATCACGTTGCCGGTCTGCTGGATTTTCTTGTATGAGCCGTCCTCGAGCGGGGCAAACCCAAAGCCGTCGGCGCCTATCACGCAGCCGGCGTGCAGAGTGCAGTTATCACCAATCACGCAGTCGTGATAAACTTTCACTCCGGGATATATGGTGACGTTGTCGCCTACCTTTACATTCCTTCCGATATAGACCTGGGGATATATCTGGCAGTCGCGTCCCACCCTGGCACCGCGCTCAATAACAGTATATTCGCCAATCCAGGTGCCGCGTTTCACCTTACCGCGAACGGTATGTACAAAGCTGAAAAAGCGTGCAATACGGTTGCCCCTTTTGCGCGAGCGCTTGAGGGAGGAGAACCACTCCAGAAGGTCAGCCACCGCCTTGTAGGCGTCGTCCACAGCAATCATGGTGGCGTTTACCTGCTCTTTGGGGGTGAAGGAGCGGTTTACCAGCACTATGCTGGCGCCGGTAGTGTAAAGATATTTTTCATATTTGGGGTTGGCCAGAAAGCAGATGTTGCCGGCCTTGCCGTATTCAATCCTGGCGGGAGAGGATACCGTTACGTCGGGATCCCCAATTATGTCGCCGCTCAACTGCCCGGCAATTTCCCTCGCTGTTAATTTCATTTGTGTCAAAGTGTTGAAAAAAGCGTGGCTAAGGTAATAAAATTTGCACAATAAACTCCGATGGCCTATATTTGCGCTCGAATTTGAGGGGCTGGGCAAGTCCCTCATTTTTTATATGATGAAGGCAGACATACTTAAGAGCGCAGCGGAGCAGTACGCTGAGGACAACGGCCTTTTTGTGGTATCTATCGAGATATCAAAGGACAACGACATAGACATCACAATCGATGCCGACAGCCGTGACATCACCCTTGAAGATTGTGAGGGTATGACAGGTTATATTCTGGAGCGGGTGAGCCGCGACGAGGAGGATTACTCCCTCACTATCGGTTCCGCAGGCCTCACATCGCCCTTCAAGGTGTTGCGCCAGTGGCGCAAGGCGGTTGGCAGCGAGATCCAGCTGACCCGCAAGAGCGGCGAACGCGTCCGCGCTACGCTTCTGGAAGCCGGAGAAGACGGGGTGGAGATATCATATCAGAAGAAGGGCGAGGGCAAGGGCGCCAAGGCCAAGGAGACTGTTACCGAGAGTCTCGGATACGATGAAATTAAAACAGCAAAACCTATAATTAAATTTTAAATACAATAATGGAAGTAAATCTGGTCAGCACTTTCGCTGAATTCAAAGAGGGTAAGAACATTGACAGGCCCACGATGATGAGCGTCCTTGAGGAGGCTTTCCGTGCGCAGTTGGAGAAAATGTATGGAGAAGATGCCAAATTTGACATCGTCATCAACATAGACAAGGGTGACTTTGAGATCTGGCGCACCCGCGAGGTGGTTGAGACCGTAGAGAATCCCGCTACTGAGATATCTCTGGAAGAGGTCAGCAAGATTGACGACTCTTACGAGGTGGGTGAGGATTATACAGAGGAGGTCAAGCTCTCCCAGTTTGGCCGCCGTGGCATCCTGAACATCCGTCAGAACCTTGCAGGCCGCATTATGGACCTCGAGAATGCAAACCTCTACAACCGCTATAAAGAGCGCATCGGCGAGATTATAGTTGGTCAGGTTCACCAGTCGTGGAAAAAAGAGACCATCATCCACGATGAGGAGAAGAACGAGCTGGTACTCCCCAAGAGCGAGCAGATCCCTTCTGATTTCTTCCGCAAGGACGACACGGTCAAGGCTATCATCATCAATGTGGAGATGAAGAACAACCGTCCCGTGATAACCCTCTCCAGGACATCCAGCCTCTTCCTCGAGAAACTCTTCGAGCAGGAGGTGCCCGAGATATTCGACGGCCTGATCACCATCAAGAAGGTGGTCCGCATCCCCGGCGAACGCGCCAAGGTGGCAGTCGAGTCCTATGACGACCGCATCGACCCGGTCGGCGCCTGCGTGGGTGTCAAGGGTTCCCGTATCCACGGCATCGTGAAGGAGCTGCACAACGAGAATATCGACGTCATCAACTGGACAAACAACAAGCAGCTGCTTATCCAGCGCGCCCTATCTCCCGCACGCATCTCCTCCATGGAGTTTGACGAGGCCAACAAAACCGTCAACGTATACCTCAAACCCTCCGAGGTATCTGTGGCAATTGGCAAGGGCGGCTGCAACATCAAGCTTGCAGGTATGCTCATAGATTACCAGATTGAGGCTTACCGCGAAGTTGACGAGGCAGAGGCCGCTGCAGAAGAAGAGGATGTATTGCTGGAGGACTTCAGCGACGAGATTGACATGTGGATCATCGACGCTCTAAAGGCTATCGGCCTGGATACTGCCAAGAGCGTTTTGGCCCTCCCCGTGGAAGAGATCAGCCAGCGTGCCGACCTCGAGGACGAGACAGTAGAGGAGGTTCAGAGAATCCTCCGGTCCGAATTTGAATAAAAATCGATAAGAGATACAGAAAACAACAAGGGATACAGAATGGCAAAAATTCGAGCTAGTAAAGTAGTCAAAGAATTCAACATCGCACTTTCGACTCTGGTAGAGTTTCTCCACAAGAAGGGGATAGAGATAGAGTCCAATCCTGGCGCGGTGCTCTCAGAAGATGCTTATGCCCTGGTGGAGAAAGAGTTCGCCAAGGAGCATCTGCTCAAGGAGCAGTCCCGTAAAGTGGCTATTTCTGTAAAGGAGATTACAGAAAGCGAACATGCAAAGGCCCCGGCAGAAGAGCCAGAAGAGGTTATTATCAAGACCAACGTGCTGGACGGCAAGCCGTTTGCTGCAAAGAGCGCGCCTGCACCCGCACCCAAGCCTGAGCCCGAGCCGGAGAAACCTGCACCCGAGCCTGAAGAGCCGGCTCCGGAGGTGGAGAAGCCCCAGATGCAGGTATTGAATGTTCTGGACAAGATAGATCTCGATGCCCTCAATAAGCCCAGGAAGGTTGAAAAACCTGCGCCTGAGGTGGTTGAGCCGGTAGTGGAAGAAAAGCCGGCACCGGAGCCCGTAGCTGTAAAGAAAGAGGAAGAAGAGGCTCCCGCCCCTGTAGAGAAGCCCGTTATCGAGCATATTGAGACAAAGGTAGAGAAGCTCAAAGGTCCCGCCATCCTGGGTAAGATCAACCTTGAGGAGACCAAGCCAGCACCTAAGGAGAAGCAACGTGATAAAAACAAGAAACGTGAGCGCATCCACAAGCAGACTACAAAGGTCGATATCAACCAGAGCGCAAGCTTTGGCAAGGATGCAGACCGCAACCGCAGGGGCAAGAAGGGCCAGCGCGATGCCATGGCCGGCAAGTTTGTGCGTCCCGAGACAGATGAAGATGAGGTTCAGCGTCAGATAAAGGAGACCTACGCACGACTCACCGAGAGCCGCAGCAAGACCAAGGGCAGCAAGCACCGCCGCGAGAAGCGCGAGATATTCGAGGCTAAGCAAGAGGAGGCTATGCAGCAGGAGATGCTCACCAGCAAGATATTGAAGGTGACCGAGTTCGTTACTGTGAACGAGCTTGCCATCATGATGAACAATACCCCCGTAACCAAGGTTATCGAGGCTTGTATGAACCTGGGCCAGATGGTATCCATCAACCAGCGTCTTGAGGCGGATGCCCTGGTGCTGGTGGCAGAGGAGTTCGGTTACAAGATAGAGTTCACCACCGCCGGGGAGCAGGAGGCGCTGGAGCAGGAAGAGGACCGTCCGGAGGATCTGGTTCCGCGCCCCCCTATCATTACTGTGATGGGTCATGTGGACCACGGTAAGACATCATTGCTCGATTATATCCGCAAGTCAAATGTGATTGCCGGCGAGGCGGGTGGTATCACCCAGCACATCGGTGCCTACAACGTGAAGCTTCCTGACGGCCGTCATATCACCTTCCTGGATACTCCGGGACACGAGGCCTTCACCGCGATGCGTGCCCGTGGTGCCAAGCTTACGGATATCGCCATCATCATTATAGCAGCCGACGACGCCGTGATGCCCCAGACCATTGAGGCCATCAACCATGCACAGGCGGCCGGTGTGCCTATGGTGTTTGCAATCAATAAGATAGATAAGCCCGGTGCGAGCGGGGAGAAGATCCGCGAGCAGTTGGCAAACATGAATATCCTTGTAGAGGACTGGGGTGGTAAATACCAGTGCCAGGAGATATCTGCAAAGACGGGTATCAATGTTGATAAGCTTCTGGACAAGGTGCTTCTGGAGGCTGATATGCTGGACCTCAAGGCCAACCCCAACAAGCGCGCCGTGGGCAGCGTGGTGGAGTCCTCGCTGGACAAGGGCCGCGGCTATCTGGCTACCGTTCTGGTTCAGTCGGGAACCCTTCACGTCGGTGACGTGGTGCTGGCCGGCTGCTATACCGGACGCGTAAAGGCTATGTTCAACGAGCGAGGGCAGAAGATCACTGAGGCTGGTCCTTCCACACCTGTGTCTGTCCTCGGCCTGAACGGTGCCCCCACCGCAGGTGACACCATAAACGTTCTGGAAGATGAGAAAGAGGCCAAGGAGATTGCCAACAAGCGGGAGCAGCTGCTCCGTATGCAGGGGCTGCGGGCACAGCAGCACGTCACCCTCGAGGAGATCGGCCGCCGTATCGCAATCGGCAACTTCAAGGAGCTCAACATCATTGTCAAGGCCGATGTGGACGGTTCCATCGAGGCCCTTTCAGATTCCCTCATAAAACTCTCCACGGAGGAGGTCAAGGTCAATGTCATCCACAAGGCCGTGGGTGCCATCTCTGAGTCGGATGTCCTGCTGGCAGTTGCATCTAACGCCATCATAATCGGCTTCCAGGTGCGTCCCAGCGCAGATGCCCGCCGCCAGGC
>JAFSUF010000040.1 GCA_017445425.1 Bacteroidales bacterium
CTCCCCCTCCACTACCTCTATGGTTGCAGAATTGCTGGTACACTGTTTTCCTCCCACTTTGCATGTCGCAGCCGGTATGGTGTATGTACCCTTTGCAGCGGCAGTGAACAGATACGTATAGCTTGTGGTATGGCTGGACTCCCGTTTGCCGTTTATTATCGTAATCGAGCTGGATGAACCCTTCTGCGGACCCCACATCAGGGTGAGCCCTGCCGGAGGGGTCCAGTCAAAGTCAGAGACATTTCCGTCGGCGGTGAATACAACCCTGAACGGCTCCCCTTCTGCCACCACATTCGGAGCCTCGAGGGTGAGGTTCTGGGCATTGAGCACTGCCGCAGCAAATAAAAGCAATAGCGTGAGGTATCTTTTCATCTTGCGTCTTTTCATAAGGGGCTACCAGTTCTTCTCTTTCTGACGGGACTTTACTGCCGCCGCCTTCTCTTTGTTGACCTTGTCCTGAGTCTCGTTCTCCTTGGCCTGGATAGCCTGGAGCATCTGCTCTGCCGCCTCCGGACTTATCTTGGGTTGCGGCTGGTTCTGCTGAGGTGGTTGCTGGTCGTCGTTATTATCCTGATTCTGGTCTTTGTCCTGGTTTTGATCCTGATTCTGCTGGTCGTCATTCTGATCTTTATTCTGATCTTTATTCTGGTCCTGATTCTGATCTTTGTCCTGATCCTGATTCTGCTGGTCCTGCTGCTCTTTCTCAAGCATCTTCTGGGCATAGGCAAGGTTGCTCTTGGCATCCATGTCTCCCGGATTCAGGCGCAGCGAGCTCTTGAAAGCCTCAATCGCCTCGCTCCAGCGGCGCTGCTGCAGAAATATATCCCCTTGGTTGAAATAGGCGTCGGCTGCACGGGGGGTGCGGGCCAGGCTGTCCAGAGCCTTGGAGGCATACTTTTCCGCCTCCTGATAGTTCTCCTGCCGATACAGGTCGTTGGCAAGGTTATACTGGGCCGCCACGCTTGTGGAGTCTTTCAAAAGCGCCTTCTTATAGTCGATTTCTGCCTTGGCAAAATCGCCCTTGCGGAAACTGCGGTTGCCGCTGCGCACCTCCCGACGGTCTGCCTGGGCAAAAGCCTGCGCACCGCAGAGTGCTATCAGCATTATCGTTATGATTAACCTTTTCATTCTGATTCCTCCTCTTTGAACAGCTGGCGACGGTTGCGGCGCGAGCCAACCAGCATCTCCAGGATAAAGAACAGCAGCGCGATGCCAAAGAAATACATGTACTGTTCGTCAAAGTCCTCGAAGACTACCGATTTGAACTTGGAGGCCTCTATGCTGCGGATATTGTCTATGATGGGATTCAGGCCGAACTCACCCGCCGCGGCGCGGACATATTCGCCGTTTCCGGCGGAGGCAATCTCCCGGAGCGTCTTCTCGTCGAGGCGGGTGACAACTATGTTGCCATCCTTGTCGCGCAGCATGTCACCGCCCATCGGGATGGGCTCGCCCTTGGCGCTGCCGACACCCACGCAATAGATGCGGATACCCTCTGCGGCTATGGTTTCTGCCGTCTCCAGCACGTTGCCCTCGTGGTCTTCACCATCGGAGATAAGGATTATTGCACGGCTCTTCTCACTCTGGGTGCTGAAGCTGCGGGCGGCGGTCATTAAGGCGTCGGCCGTAGCAGTTCCCTGAATGGGGATGGAGCCCGGTTCTATACTGTTCAGGAAGGCCTTTGCAGAGACATAATCGGTAGTTATCGGGAGCTGTACAAAACTTTCCCCGGCAAAAATCACCAGGCCGATACGGTCACCGACCAGTTTGTCCACCAGGCGGGAGATGGCCAGTTTGGCACGCTCCAGGCGGTTGGGAGAGTAGTCCTGCGCCAGCATGGAGTTAGATACGTCCAGTGCAATCATTATCTCCACGCCGCTGGTCTCCCTCTCCTGCAGGCGGGCCCCTAGTTGCGGCCGGGCCAGGCCCAGTACAAAGAACAAGAAGGCCAGGGAGAAGAAAGTCACCTTAAGCCACCCTTTGGCCTGCGAAACCCCGGGCATCAGCTTTGCCACCAACTCGGGATCACCCAGCTTTGCAGCACGGGCCTTCTGACCCTTGCGATACCACCAGTACCCCAGGAAAAAGAAGGGTATCAGCAGCAACAGCAACAGATATTCAGCTTGAGCAATGTGCAACATCTTATGGCAACTTCTTAATAATCACAAACTTAAACAATAATTCAAGGAGCAGCAGCGCCAGCGCCCAGAGGGCAAAGGTCATAAACCGCTCAGAATAGACGGGGAAACTGTCAACCGTGGTGCGGTTCTTCTCCATCTTGTTTATCTCGCCGTAAATCTCCATCAGCTTGGTATTGTCCGTAGCACGGAAATACTTGCCGCCAGTGGTTTCTGCAATCTTCTGCAGCAGCGCTTCGTCTATCTCCACCTTCATGTTCTGAACCTGGATGCCCCACGGGGTCTGGACGGGATAAGGGGCCTCTCCTTTGGCACCCACGCCAATGGTATAGACGCGAATGCCATAAGTCTTGGCAATCTCCGCCGCCGTCTCCGGGGCAATCTCGCCGCGGTTGTTCACACCGTCGGTAAGCAAAATCACCACCCTGCTCTTGGCATCGGAATCCTTCAGTCTGGCCACAGCGGTGGCAAGGCCGTTACCGATAGCCGTACCGTCCTCAATCAGGCCGGTCTGCACCTCCTTCATCATGTTGATAAGGGTGATGCGGTCGGTGGTGACGGGACACTGGGTATAGCTTTCACCCGCAAACACCACTATGCCGATGCGGTCGGTGGGGCGGGATGCGATAAACTCAATTGCTATATCTTTTGCAGCACCTATGCGGTCGGGCTTGAAATCGCGCGCCAGCATAGATGTGGAGACGTCCATGTCGAGCACGATGTCGATACCCTCTGTGTCTACCTTATCGAACTTTTTGGAGTCACGCGGACGGGCGATGGCAACTATCAGCAGAGCGAGAGCCCCGATACGGAGCACGAACGGCACGTGGCGCAGGACCCGCATAAGCCAGGAGGGCTTATAGCTCCACCGCTGCAGATTGCTCACCTGCAGGGCAGGAGCACGTCCTTTGAGCTCCCTGTAAACATACAGGGCTACCAAAGGGATCAGCAGCAACTCCAGCCAGAGCAGTTTGGGATATTCAAAAAACATATCAGTCCTCCTCTTTCTTCTCTTCGTCCAACTGGGTCATGTAAGTTGCGTTCACAAAGCGGACGGCATCGGGAATGACCTCCTCATTCTCCTCGGCAGAAGCCTGATACTTGGCAAATTTCACCAGATCGGCGCGGGTAAAGAGTTCCTCCATATTGTCGTACAGCTTCGGATCCATATCCTGCTGCTTGAGGTCGGCAAGCATCTCGCGCGAAGGTCGCTCCAGGGCCACGATATCGTATCGGTCGGCGATATAAACGCGCAGGGCGTCGGTAACCTCGGTATAGAACTGCTTCTGCTTGTCGTTCTGCCAGAGTTTTGCCTTACGGATCTTATCCAGGGCACGCAGCGCCACAATGTGCGGCGGATCCTTGACAATGGGCTTGCCCATGAAGGTACGGTTGGCGCGGCGCATCTTTATCCAGCGGACAATCACAAATATCAGAGCCGCTACCAGCAACGCCAGCAACACCCAGGGAATAACCTCCTTGAACTTGAGCGGGTACTTGATCTGGCCTTTGATATCTTTGATGACATAAGTTGCGGTATCGATGGGAACGGTAGTGACCTCCAGGGTCGGCCCCTCCATGTAAAGGGTGTCCACCTTGCCGCTCTTGCGCTCAATCATGGCAATCAGCGGCGGGAGATAATAACTCCCGGAGTCAAAACTGGTGAGGATCACCTTACCCTCTATCTCTATTTTCTTACGGTTGGAGGCGACGGTGTCAACGGCCAGAGGCTTGATAATCTCCACGCCGGGTGCTGGCGGATCCGCGATATCCTCAAGAAAATACTTTTCGCCCGGCTCCATCTGCAGCGGAATAATCCATTCCAACTGGTCGCCGATAAGTATGGTGTCGCGGGAGAGACGGGTGACGGGGGCGCTCTCCTGAGCATACACGTGGGCGGTCACGCCCAGCAGCATCACAACGCACAACAACATTAATCTTCTCATTTCGACCCCTTGTTTTTGAAAAAGCCAATAAGTCCCTGGACATAATCCTGGTCCGTGGCTATGCTCACATTGTCTATACGATATTTGTTAAGGAGCTGACGGCACTCTTCGTCGGCCTGGCGCGAACGCTTCTCATAGGCCTTGCGCATCGCCTTGGACGATGTATCAACCCACTCGGTAGCGCCGGTTTCGGCATCCCTCACCAGCACAAGGCCGAGGTTAGGAATCTCCTTCTCGCGCTTGTCGTAAATGTTAATCACAGAGAGGTCGTGGCGATTTGCGGCAATCTTGAGCGCATCCTCCCATCTGGGATGCCCCTGCGCATCGGTATCCATCATATCGGAGAGCAGGAACGCCGTGCAGCGCTTCTTGAGCGCATTGGTCAGGTAGTGAAGCGCCTCGCCTATGTCGGTCCCCTGGTCTTCCGGGGTAAACTCCACCAGCTCGCGGATGATGTGCAGCAGGTGGCTGCGCCCCTTCTTGGGAGGGATGAACTTTTCAACCTTGTCACTGAAAAGAATCGCCCCCACCTTATCGTTGTTGATGGATGCGGAGAACGAGAGCACGGCGGCTATCTCGGTGGCAAGGTCCTGCTTGCTGCGGACGGTGGTGCCGAAGGCGCGCGACCCGCTCACGTCCACCAGCAGCATCAAGGTGAGTTCGCGCTCCTCTTCAAACACCTTCACGTAAGGCGCACGCAGGCGGGCGGTGACATTCCAGTCCATATTGCGCACATCGTCGCCATACTGGTATTCGCGCACCTCGGAGAAGGTCATGCCGCGACCCTTGAACGCACTGTGATACTCTCCCGCAAACATCTGGTGCGAGAGCGACTTGGTGCGAATCTCTATCTTCCTTACTTTGCTTAATAGTTCGTTACTATCCATCTAACCTCATTCTTTGGCGGGAAGCATCACTTTAATACAATGCCCACCGCACAATATAACGTAACCCCATCCCTAAATCCCTTCCCTCGGGGAAGGGACTTACCCTACGCCCTTCGGGCTCTAACAATTCATATAAGGGACCTTCCACAAACACAGTTACGATTCTTGTTTACTATGGTACCTCTATAGTATTCAATATATCTGCAATAATGTTCTCTGATGTGATGTTATCTGCTTCGGCTTCGTAGGTGAGGCCGATGCGGTGGCGGAGAACCTCGTAGCAGACGGCGCGTACATCCTCCGGAATCACATAACCGCGGCGGCGGATAAACGCATAGGCCTTGGAGGCCATGGAGAGCGAGATGCTGGCACGAGGGCTGCCGCCAAAGGCAATCATGTTCCTGAACTTGCCCAGACCGTATTCCTCGGGGTCACGTGTTGCGAACACTATATCCACGATATACTTCTCTATCTTCTCGTCCATATAGACTTCGCGGACCACCTTGCGGGCGCGCACGATATCCTCCGGCTTGATTACCACGTTGGGCTTGGGCAAACCCTCACCGGTGTTGTTCATGCGGATAATCTGCTTCTCCTCCTCTTTCTTGGGGTACTTGACCACGACCTTGAGCATGAAACGGTCCACCTGCGCCTCTGGCAGCGGATAGGTACCTTCCTGCTCTATGGGGTTCTGGGTGGCCATAACCAGGAAAGGCTCCGGCAGGCGGAAACTCTCGTCGCCGATAGTGACCTGACGCTCCTGCATTGCCTCAAGCAGCGCGCTCTGCACCTTTGCCGGAGAACGGTTGATCTCATCCGCCAGGATAAAATTGGCAAAGATGGGGCCCTTCTTTATCTGGAACTGCTCGCTCTTCTGGCTGTAAATCAGGGTGCCGGTGACATCGGCGGGGAGCAGGTCGGGGGTGAACTGGATACGGCTGAACTTGGCATCCATGGTTGAAGCCAACGTATTGATGGCCAAAGTCTTTGCCAAACCCGGAACACCTTCCAGAAGGATGTGCCCGTTTGCCAGCAAACCGATGAGCAGATTCTCTATAAGAGGTTTCTGCCCCACGATGACCTTGCCCATCTCCATCTGCACCAGATCCACAAACGCGCTCTCTCGCTGCAGACGTTCATTCAGTTCTTTGATGTTTTCACTGTCCATATCAAAATGTTTTGTAAATTTGCTTGTTATCTATCCTACAAAAATAGCAATATTTTCCCAATGCGATTCTTTGTCTCTGTGTCATACAACGGGGAACGCTACAGCGGATGGCAGAGGCAGCTGAACGCCACCACGGTGCAGGAACTGCTTGAGGACGCCATGAGCAAGGCGCTGGGCCACCCCACCGCCCTCACGGGGGCCGGACGTACCGATGCGGGAGTGAGCGCGAACGGCTACTACGCCCATTTTGACCATCCCGGAGAAATCAAAGAACCAGCGCACCTTTTGTACAAAATAAATGCCATCCTGCCCTCTGACATAGTGGCAAACTTCTTAGCCAGCGTTGACCCCCAGGCTCATGCCCGCTTTGACGCAACCAGCCGAAGTTACCGATACAAAGTGCACACCAGCCGCGACCCATTTGCATGGCACTCATTTTACTGCAAGTTTAACCTGGACCTGGAGGCCATGAACCGTGCTGCGGCCCATCTTATCGGGCAGCGCGACTTCTCCAGCTTTGAAAAGGTCGGGGCCGACAACAAGACCTCCATCTGCAATGTAACCCATGCCCAATGGAGCGCCACAGATGCCACCCACCTGCAGTTTGACATAACTGCCGACCGTTTCCTGCGCAACATGGTGCGGGCCATCGTGGGGACGCTGCTGGATGTGGGGCGGGGAAAGCTGAAGCCAGAAGATATTCCGGCATTGCTGGAAAAGGGCGACCGCAGCGCCGCCGGGCAGTCGGTTCCGGGAGAGCCGCTGATGCTGTGCGAGATAACTTATCCCTACCCGCTTTTGCCATTATGACCTTTTTGTGTTATTTTGCAACCGCTTTTGGCACTAATTTCGAAAACGAATAAAATTATTAAATATCAAAACAATGTTACTGACCACATTCCTTCAAGCATCCGAAGAACTTGCGACAACCGTAAACGAAGTTGCAGAGGATGCATCGTTCTCCCTGCTTGGCCTGGCCACCAAAGGCGGCTGGCTGATGATTGTACTCGCAATCCTCTCTATAGTAGCGATATACGTATTTGCAGAGAGACTCTATGCTATCAATCACGCAGCCAAGGTGGACAAGAACTTTACAAAAGACATCACCGATTATCTGCAGGACGGCAAGAAGAAGAGCGCCCTGGCCCTTTGCAAAAAGAGCGACACCCCTATCGCGCGCATGCTTGAGAAGGGTATCGAGCGCATGGGACGCCCCCTGCACGACATACAGGCAGCCGTAGAGAATGTCGGCAACCTTGAGGTCGCACGTCTGGAGAAAGGGCTCCCTGTACTGGCCTCCATCGCCGGCGGTGCCCCGATGATCGGTTTCCTCGGTACCGTGATGGGTATGGTGCAGGCCTTCTTCAATATGTCCAGGGCCGGCAACAATATCGATATCACCCTCCTTTCCGGCGGTATCTATACCGCGATGATTACTACCGTAGGCGGTCTTATCGTTGGTATCATAGCTTACTTCTGCTACAACTACCTCACCAGCCGCGTGTCGGACGTAGTCTATAAGATGGAGAACAGTACCATAGAGTTCATGGACGCCCTTGAGAGTGGCAACATCACCACCCGCCCCTCCGGCAGCATGGATCTCGAAGTTGAATAATACTGCACTGCAATGGCACTCAAAAGATCCTGCAAGATAGATTCCAGCTTCTCGATGTCGTCAATGACAGACATCGTGTTCCTGCTGCTGATATTCTTTCTGGTGACATCCACCCTCATCAATCCCAACGCCCTCAAGCTCCTGCTCCCCAAGAGCACCGGGCAGGTGTCGGCAAAGCCTATGGCGACCGTCTCCATCAAGCACTACCCCCAGCAGAACCGCTGCACATATCATATAAACGGTGACGCCACCCCCGTGGGGTTCGACGAGATAGAGGGGAAGCTCCGCGACGAACTTGACGGCGAGGACGACCCCACCTTCAGCATCTATGCCGATGAGACCGTCCCCATCAAGGAGGTCGTGGCCGTAATGAACATCGCCAAGCACAATCACTACAAGGTGATTATGGCCACATCGCCAGAATAACCGTTTACTTCGTGAGCAATGTACTACGGATATGAATCAAGAGCAAAGTTTATCGGGACGATGTCTGCGATAGGCTTTACCTTGTTCCTGTTCGTATTCACCTCATATATGACCATCTCCCCGACGGTCAGGCCCCGCGACACGGAGATACTGATAGACATGGAGCCGGAAGAGCTGCCAAAGCCGGAGCCGCAGAAGATAGAGGTTAAGGCCGGCAAGGAGCCCCGCACCGAGGTGCCCCAGCCAAAGCAGCCTGTAAAACTCGTTCAGAAATCAGAGGCCCAGACCGTTGCCAAACGGCCAAACCTGAGTCAGGAGAGCACCGTTGGCGATAAGGGAGATGTAGAGGTTCCGGAGCCGCCGCGCGAGAAGGAGATCAACAAGCGGGCCCTGTTCTCCTCCGCCCAGAACACCGACAAGGATACCCTGGCGCAGCAGGTGGCAGAGAAGATTTCTGAAAAACTCACTGCCGGCCACGCTGCCGGCAACACTCGCGTCGGCAACCCGGAAAGCGAACCCTCCGCCAAACTGGAGGGGCGCACCGTAGTCGGCTCCCTCCCCCTCCCCGTCTTCGAATCGGGCGACGGCGGCAAAGTCGTGGTCAAGATCCTCGTTAACCAGGAGGGCAAGGTCATATCAGCCGTAGCCGGTGCCCCCGGCACCACCATCTCCGACAAACACTTACGCGAAAGCGCCCGCAAGGCCGCCCTCGGCGCCCATTTCAACGTCTCCCGCACCGCCCCGGAAGCCCAGGAAGGCACCATCACGTACATCTTCAAGGTGCGGTAGTCACCCCTCTGCCATTAATCATCGTCTGATCTTCATGACTGCGGCCCTACAGGCCAAATTTCACACCGTATTATCCTACTATTTGTCCATATGACATTTTTTTAGATAATACACGCTTCCTATTCTAAGTTAATTTATATCTTTGTCTGACTTCTGAAAAGAAGGCACATATTGATGAAAGTGTTTCGCTTTTATCCCAAACTGGAAATCTGGTAAATTTCAATAGAACGGGGATAAAGAAGCATTCTCACCGTGTATCGAGTTTATGCGCAATATGCGCCACACACGATACTGGTGTGGAGAGTTTGTTTATTGCGTTCCCGGCTTACCAGAGCCTCCAGTTCGATAAACGAAAGACTCCACACTTTTTTTGTACATATGTTTTGGCAGGGGTCGGACCACCTGCAAAACCCTGTGGGAATAAAGTGTAAGTAAAGTTCTATCTTTGGGGAAAAGAAAGACGAGAATGGACATACTTACAACACTGAGCAAGATACTCCTACCAGAGGAGGTATTTGAATACTTTACGATAACA
>JAFSUF010000041.1 GCA_017445425.1 Bacteroidales bacterium
GAACCAACTTGACGAAGGAATGTTCCTTTTCGGGGCACGCCAGGTGGGTAAATCAACACTCCTGCAGGAACGCTTTCCGGATGCCATCTACTACGACCTACTGATTGATTCTGTCCGCAGGGCGTTCAAGCGCAACCCGGACTCCTTCCGAGAGGCCTTGTCGGCCAAACCTGCCGGCACGCTGGTAATTGTAGATGAGATACAGAAAGTGCCTGAGTTGCTGGATGCGGTACATTGGCTGATGGTGAACCGGGGCTTGCATTTCATCCTCAGCGGGTCAAGTGCCCGGAAACTCAAGAAATCCGGAGCCAACACCCTCGGTGGCCGTGCGAACCCAAGGACTCTGTTTCCGTTAGTCTGGAAGGAGGTTACCGATTTTCAGATAGACAAAGCCGTCCAGAACGGTATGATTCCTCGTCATTATATGGTTGATGATGCTACAGACCGCCTGGAGGGATATGTGGAAGTCTACCTGCGCGAAGAAATCCGGGATGAAGCCGCCGTCCAGGATGTCGAGGCATTTGAGCAGTTTATGGAAGCCGCCGCCATTTCCGATGGCGAGATGATTAACTATGCCAATATAGCCAGTGATTGCGGTGTCGCTGCAAAGACAGTCAAGGCCTACTACCAAATCTTGAAAGATACACTGATGGGATATGAGATTCCCGCCTATACGAAGGTTGTCAAGAAAAAAGTTGTCCAGGCCCCCAGGTTCTATTATTTTGACGTGGGACTGACGAACTACTTGATGGGTCGGCATAACCTCCGGAGAGGTTCGGATGACTATGGCCACGCGTTTGAGCATTACGTGATGCAAGAGATTATAGCCTACCGCGGGTACTATCGCCGCAGGGAGAAGGTTTCGTATTGGCACACCTACAACACCCAGGAAGTCGACGCCGTCATAGGCGATGCCAAGATTGCCATCGAAATCAAGTCTAGCGAGGAGGTCAAGTCCCGCCATAAAAATGGCTTGAAAGCCTTTAAGGAAGAGCATCCTGATTGCAGGCTGATTCTGGTCTCACTTGACCCTATCACGAGGCCATCGGGAGACATTGAGCTTATCTATGTCAATGATTTCCTGAGGATGCTATGGAACGGTGAAATATTCTGATGTGCCCATTCTGACAAGAAGCGATATCACCATACTGATGCAGCAGGTCGACGTTACGAAGGCGTACGACCTGCTGGCTATGTTCAAGGAAGCCGGGAAGGAAAGGATTGACATCCGGACGATCCTGGTCTCAGCGGCCATTTTGGAAGGTTTTGACTACAAATGCGGCGAATAATCCGCAAAATTTGCGTTTTATTAACCGCAAAATGTTATATTTGCAGAAAAATGGAGAGCGATGTATATACACGAGACAGACACTTGGCCGCATTTCACTTGGGATCGGAGCCGTATGGATCCCAAACTTGCCGCCGTAAATAAAGCCACCGGTTATCTGGAGGGGATACTGTCCTCCATCGGTTTCGATGCAAAGGAGCGTGCCGCTGTGGAAGCATACACGCATGACATCGTCGCGTCCTCAGAGATTGAAGGACTGCTGCTGAATCCAGACCAGGTACGGTCCTCTATTGCCCGGAGGATGGGCGTTCAGATTACCGGAGATGTCCCGTACGGCCACTATGTGGAGGGAATCGTACAGATGATGATGGATGCAGTCCAAGGTTACGACAAGTCTCTCACGGATGAACGTCTCTTTGGCTGGCATAATTGCCTGTTTCCGTATGGTAGGAACGGTTACGAGGAAATCAACGTGGGGAAATACCGCGTAGATGAGATGAACGTCATTTCCGGCGCTCTCGGAAGGGAAAAAGTCCATTACCATGCTCCCGCACCGGATAGAGTCCCGGAAGAAATGAACATATTCCTGAAATGGTTCAATGATTCTTCTACACCCAGAGATCACGTCAAATCCGCCATCGCCCACTTCTGGTTCGTCGGCATCCACCCCTTTGATGATGGGAATGGCCGTATCGGCAGGGCCATTGCGGACATGGCGCTGAGCCAGGCTGACAACTCGACGCTGCGATACTTCAGCATGTCCCGCCAGATAGGGCAAGAGAAGAACAAGTATTACGACATGCTTGAGCGCTGCCAGAAAGGCACCACGGACCTCACCGCCTGGATTGAATGGTACCTGGATTGCATGCTACGGGCCATCAAGGGTGCGGAAGAGATGCTGTCTTCCATTCTGGACAAAGCCGTCTTTTGGCAGAACCACTCCCAAGCCGATATCAACGAGCGTCAGCGCACCGTTCTCAACATCTTCCTGGATGGTGACAAGGGTAAACTCACTGCCAAGCGCTGGGCAAAACTCGCCAAAGTATCCCCGGATACCGCAATTCGTGATGTACAGCACCTCGCAGAGATAGGTATCCTGATTCCGGAGGAGGGTAAAGTTCGCAATATTGCTTACGGAATCAAGATTTCCGACAAAAAGACTTTGATTCCCGGACCGGTAGAGGAGGAGTAATTATCCTGAGCCCAGACCGTTAAACTCCCTGATTATCGAACAGAATCGGCCCCTCACGTGTGTGAGAGGCCGATTTAAGTGGAGCATAGGAGGCTTTATTTATCCATCTGCGCAATACATTGATAGTTAATTGTTTACACTATATTCGGTTTGGATACTATGGCGAAATCTTGGACAAATGTACAGATTTCGCTATGCTATAGGCAAAAATTTTGTGAGATATAGATAAACCAGCTGATGAACTGGTACCTGAAGAACCTTTGCGAGCTTGCCGGCTTCAATAAGCCCATCACCCGGATATACTACAAAGGCGGCGAACGTATGGAGGAGACTTCCCCCAAGTGCGACCTGATTGGCACCCACGCAGCCCGCCGCACCTTC
>JAFSUF010000042.1 GCA_017445425.1 Bacteroidales bacterium
AATAGACGAGGCATCGGCAGCCCTCAAGCAGCTCGCACGCACGGGCCGCAAGGTGCTCTTCGTTGCCACCAAGAAACAAGCCAAGGATATCGTGGCCGAGAAGGCTGCAGCCGTCGGAATGCCCTACGTAACAGAGCGCTGGGCAGGCGGTATGCTCACAAACTTCCCCACCATCCGCAAGGCTGTCAAGAAAATGACCTCCATCGACAAGATGAAAGAGGACGGTACCTATGACACTCTCGCAAAGCGCGAGCGTCTGCAGATAGACCGCCAGAAGGCTAAACTTGAGAAGAACCTCGGTTCCATCAAGGATCTGGCCCGCCTCCCTTCTGCACTGTTCGTTGTGGATGTCCAGAAAGAGATCAACGCCGTAAAAGAGGCCAATCGTTTGAATATCCCGGTATTTGCAATGGTTGATACATGTTGCGACCCCACAAACATTGATTATGTAATTCCGGCAAACGACGACGCTGCAAAATCCATCTCCATTGTGATGGACGCAGTTTGCGCTGCGATTGCAGAGGGTGCGGCTGAGCGTCAGATGGACAAAGACAAAGATGCAGAGGCTAAGGGCGAAGAGGGTGATGCACCTGCAAAGAAGGTACGTCCCCGTCGCGCTGCACGCAAAGAGGCTCCCGCCCAGGAGGCTCCCGCAGAGACACCTGCTGAGTAATTATTAACCGTCAAAAAATCTTTTCGAAATGGAAATTAAAGCAGTAGATGTTGCAAAACTGCGCAAAATGACCGGCGCAGGTATGATGGACTGCAAGAAGGCTCTCGTAGAGGCAGAAGGCGACTTCAACCGTGCACAAGAGATCATTCGCGAAAAAGGCAAGCTGGTTGCAGCAAAGCGCGCTGACCGCGAAACCAACGAAGGTGCGGTTATAGCACGCATCTCTCCGGACGCCAAGACCGCTATCCTGGTGGCCCTTGGTTGCGAAACAGACTTCGTATCGGCTACCGCAGAGTTCAAGGCTCTCGCAGAGGCTGTGGCTGATGCCGCTATGGCAGCTCTCCCCGAGGACAAGGCTGCCCTCGAGAACGCTCCCATGCCTAACGGCCAGACCGTTGCCGAATTCATCACCGAGCAGGCTGCAAAATGCGGCGAGAAGCACCAGATTGCTTTCTACGCAAAGATGCAGGCAGAATATATCGGTTCTTATATCCACTTCACCAGGAAGGACGGCGCTATCGTCGGCTTCAACAAGGCTGTTTCTGCAGAGCTTGCAAAGCACATCGCAATGCAGGTTACCTCTATGAAGCCCGTCGCAGTTGACGAGAGCAGCGTTCCCGCCAACGTGGTGGAGCAGGAACTTACAGTTGCCGTAGAGAAGACCAAAGAGGAGCAGGTCCGCAGGGTTGTGGATAACGCACTCAAGAAAGCAGGTATCAATCCCGCCCATTGCGACAGCGAAGACCACATCTCTTCCAACACCGCAAAAGGCTGGCTCACCGAGGCTCAGGCTGCGCAGGCACGCGAGATTATCGCTACCGTAGGCGCAGAGGCTTCTGCAAACCTCGACGAGAATAAGATCCAGAACATCGCCAAGGGCCGTCTGGCCAAGTTCTTCAAAGAGCAGACCCTCGAGAACCAGGAGTTTGTAATGGAGGGCAAGGTTAGCGTGAAGGATTATATCAAGAGTGTTGATCCCGAGGCCAAGGTGGTTGCTTTTGCCCGTTTCTCCCTGAGCGACTAAGAGCACATCCGTAACATACGGATTATTAAAAATAAAAGATTAGCTTTGTGGCTGATCTTTTATTTTTTATGTCTATGAAAAGGAATTTGCTTGCGCTGGCCCTGTTGGTGGCCCTCGTGTCTTGCGCACAACAGAAAGAGACAGTCGACTGGGCTCCCGCCGGGGACCGTATCCTTACCGAATGGGGAGAGAACCTTGATGTAAACAATGTGTTGCCGGAGTATCCCCGGCCCCAGATGGTGAGAAAGGAGTGGGTCAACCTCAACGGCTTTTGGGATTTCGCAACCTGCGACACCAGCGGCAAGATTCTGGTTCCGTTCCCGCTGGAGAGCGCACTCTCTGGCGTTGGCATCACTGTCGGCGAGGATGCGCGCCTGACCTATAACCGCAAGTTCAACATCCCCTCCAAATATCTCAGAGGGCGTGTCCTGCTGCATTGCGGCGGCATCGACTGCTACAGCAAGATATTTATCAACGGTAGCGAGGCGGCCAGCCACATCGGGGGCTATACCGCCATCGATGCAGATATAACACAATGGCTGAAGAGAGGCGAGAACGAGATCCGTATAGAGGTTGAGGACCGCACGGAGAAGGATATCCATGCGGTGGGCAAGCAGCGGGTGGACCACAGCGGCATCTGGTACACCTCCGTTACCGGCATCTGGCAGACAATCTGGCTGGAACCGGTGCCTGAGAGCTACATTGATAAGCTCACCATCACCCCATACCTGGATTTGAGTACCATAACAGTGAATGCCGATGCGCAGGCGTCCAACGGCGAGGTTGAGGTAAAGATTATGGATGGTACCCGGGAGGTTGCGTCCAAATCTGGTAAACCGGGAGAGGATATCAATATTAAATTAGGTAATCCCAAACTCTGGAGTCCGGATGACCCGTTCCTTTATGATGTAAAAGTTACCCTCAGGGAGAACGGCGCCAAAGCCGACGAGGTCTCAAGTTATGCCGCTATGCGCAAAGTATCGGCCGGGCGCGACGCCAATGGCGCCCTGCGCATAATGCTCAATGACAAGCCGGTATTCTGCTTCGGCCCGCTGGATCAGGGATGGTGGCCCGACGGCCTCTATACCGCCCCCACCGACGAAGCTCTGGCGTTTGATATAATCCGCACCAAAGAGTTGGGCTACAACACCATCCGCAAGCATGTAAAGGTGGAGCCGGAGCGCTGGTATTACCATTGCGACCGCCTTGGCATGCTGGTTTGGCAGGATATGCCCAACGGCGACAACTGGACCAGCCCCAAGTGGGACGGGCAGGACGATTTCCTCGAAGGACCCGAACCGGAGCCCAAGCGCAGCGAGGTCAGCCGCGACCAGTACTGGAAAGACTGGACCGCCGTGATGGATCAGCTTCACAACCACCCTAGTATCATAGTCTGGGTGCCTTTCAATGAGGCGTGGGGGCAGTTCAACACTGTAGAGGTTGCAACCCGTACCAAACTGCTTGACCCGACCCGGCTGGTGAACCCCGCCAGCGGTGGAAACCTGTTCCCCTGCGGAGATATCATCGACTTCCACAATTACAGCTATGACCCTCTGCCACGCAGTCACCCACATCCCGACTATGTGGTTGTGGTCGGTGAATTCGGCGGTATCGGAATGCAGGTTCCGGAGCACACCTGGACCAGCGAAGGGTGGGGCTACCGCGACTTTGAGAGCGAGAGCAAAGTGCTCAACGACCGCTATGTGAGCTATGTCACAAAGATTATCGAGAATGTTGATTCAATGGCGATATCGGGTGCCATCTACACCCAGACCACCGATGTCGAGACCGAACTGAACGGTTTCTACACCTACGACCGCAAGGTGTTCAAGTTCGACGAACAGAGGTTCACAGAAATAAACAAGAAGTTAAGCCACATTTTTGATTGATGCGGTGCTGGTTTAAATGCACTGTGGCCTGGTTTTTGTAGACTTGGGGCGTTCATTATCAATTAACAACTTATGATTTTCAATATAAAGAAGGTGGCGGTCTCGGTGTGTGCATTTGTTGCAACCGTGCTCCCCGCCTTCTCTGTTTATGCGGCAGAGGAGCTGTCGCTCTCGTTGAAGCAGGCTATGGATATGGCCGTGGAGAGGAACAATACCCTGGCCAACGCGGCACTGGATATCCGCATAGCGAAGGCCAACAAGTGGGCGGCGATTGCCGCAATGCTGCCCCAAGTCACCGCAAGCGCCGATTATTCCAACTTTATGGGTTATGAGATGGATCTGCGTGGCATGACAATCGCGATGCCTCCGTATGTGACGCTGGGAGTCCGTTCAAGCCTGACATTCACTCCGGCTTTGCTGGTGAATGCCCAGATAAGCGACATATCGGCCAAGATGTCCGATATCTCCCTGAAGCAGAGTGAGCAGGAGATCAGCAATCAGGCTAAGACGCTCTACCTGTCGGCGCTG
Organism: Bacteroidales bacterium; assembly: GCA_017445425.1. Lineage (GTDB taxonomy): Bacteria > Bacteroidota > Bacteroidia > Bacteroidales > UBA932 > Equibacterium. The sequence continues at coordinate 4,115 of JAFSUF010000042.1, forward strand.
GTGTCGGAGGAGGTGCTGTCGCTTTTGGGACGCAACCTGGAGTGCCTGCAGCGGTTGCACGAAATGACCATGACCTCCGTAAACGTGGGCGCTGCCGAGCAGACCGCAGCCGACCAGATTGCGGTGCAGGTGGCGCAGCTTGAGAACAGCATATCCAGCAGCAAGCGTGCCTTAGAGATGACCTACAACTCCATGAGGCTTCTGTTAGACGTGGAGGTAGATACCGACATCAGTCTCACCGATGCGCTGGACGAATTGCTCACCCTGGACGAGTATGTGACCCTGGTGGGGGAGGATTTCGATATGGAGCGCAACTACACCTGGCAATTGGCCAACAAGAGCACCGAGATGAGCAAGAAACAGCTGGAAGCCGTCAAGATGGCGGCGCTTCCCAGCCTTACCGCTTATCACCAGTACAGTTATAAGGAGTATCTGAGCAAGGATGCGAACGTGATGAACATGACCCCGCCCAACATGGTGGGCGCGACCCTCTCCGTCCCCCTGTTCACATCCCTGCAGCAGACAAAGAAGGTGGAGGCAGCCCGTCTCACCTATCAGAAGCAACTCAACACCATGCACGACACAGAGCAGCAGCTGCAGGTGCAGCACCGCCAGCTCTGCTACAACCTCTCCACCGCCTACGACACCTACAACGCCCAGAAACAGAATCTGGAGGTGACCCAGAGGGTATTTGACAATATTTCCCAGCGCTATGAGCACGGATACTCCTCCGCCATGGACCTCACCAATACCGGCACTACGCTGATATCTGCGCAGAGCACCTATGTGCAGTCCATCATGGAGTTCCTCAATGCCCAGATCGCACTTGAAAAACTGCTGAACAAATAGGAATCATGAAAAAACATACATTTTTGGCAATATGCCTCCTGGCTCTCGCCGCAGTATCATGCAAGCAGAATCAGGAGAAGGCGCAGCAGACAGATGCGGTGCGCGAAGAACTGGTTGAGACCACCGTGCTCCACCCGGTTGAGGTGATGCGCACCATCGAGGTTTCCACAACATTGGAGGGTTACCAGAAGGTAAGCGTCGCCCCGGGCGTTACCGGCCATATAGAGCACATCTATGTCGATGTCGGAAGCCGTGTGGCTCGTGGCGCCAACCTTGTGAGGATGGACCAGCAGCAGTACAACACCACCAAGTTGACCTTTGCCAACCTGGCCTTGGAGCTCAACCGCTTAGAGGCGCTGGTGGCCAGCGGGGCTGTGTCGCAGCAGACCTACGACCAGACCAAGCTCAGCTACGACCAGACCAGCGAAAGCCTCAAGTATCTTGAAGAGAACACTTTTGTGAAGGCTCCTATTTCCGGCGTGATTTCCGCCAAGAATTATGAGGACGGCGAGCTTTACAGCGGCCAGGCTATCCTGGAACTTACCCAGATAGGGACCCTTAAGGCGCTGATGCCGATACCGGAGACCTATTATCCGCGCGTCAAGGCCGGGATGAAGGTGGACATCCGCTCCGAGATATTCCCGGACACAGTGTTCCCCGCCACCATCGAGATTGTTTATCCCACGATAGACCCGGCAACCCACACTTTCAACGTGAAAGTGCGCATCCCCAACGGCAACGAGCGGTTGCGCCCCGGCATGTATGTACACTCCTCATTGGAGATGGGCCGCAGCGAGGCGCTGCTGATGCCATATCAATCGGTTCAGAAGCTCACCGGAGCCAACGACCGCTACATCTATCTGAACGAAGACGGCGTGGCAAAGCGTGTCTTTGTGCAGATGGGACAGCGCTTCGACGATAAGGTAGAGGTGCTCTCCGATGCCGTCCATGAGGGCGTGGAAGTTGTCACCACCGGCGCAGAGAAGCTGGTGGACGGTTGTAAATTAAACGTCTCCAAGGTTTATTAGCGATGAGTATATACAAATCGGCGATTGACAATCCCGTAACCACCATACTGGTGTATGTGGCGGTGGTGATTATCGGCGTGTTTGCGTTTCTGCAGCTGCCGGTGGACCGCTTTCCCCAGATGGACCCGCCGTACATTACGGTGATGACCACTTATCCCGGCGCGAGCGCCTCGGAGGTAGAGGCCAATGTGACCAAACTTGTGGAGAACAGCCTCAACTCCGTGGATAACCTTAAGCGCCTCACATCCACCTCCAAGGATAACTACTCCACCGTGTTGCTTGAGATGGAGTGGGGGTCGGAGATGGACGAGGCCATGAACGATATCCGCTCTTATGTGGATATGCTCAAGGACAATCTCCCCACCGGCTGTACCAACCCCTACATTTTCAAGTTCAACTCCTCCGCGGCGCCGGTAATCGTGTATTCCGTGACCGCCGACGACAGTTACGCCGGGCTGGACAAGATTATGAACGACGTGGTCGTGCCCCAGCTCAACCGCGTGGACGGCATAGGTAACATCTCTGTGTCGGGCGCCCCCGAGCGGTATGTCTATATAGACGTTGACCAGAACAAGCTGGACGCCTTCGGCATCCCCATGGAGACCATCGGCACCGCGGTGAGCGCCAACAACGTGAACGTGAGCGGCGGCGTGGTGAAGATGACCAAAGAGCAGTACAACCTGCAGATACGCAGCGAATATGTACTCAGCCGCGAGATAGAGGATATAGTGGTGACCACCACTCCTTCCGGGCAGAAGGTGTTCGTGAAGGATGTGGCTACTGTGCGCGATACCATCAAGGACCTCTCGCTGGACGAGAAGATCAACGGCCGCGAAGGTGTGCGCATGCGTATCGCCAAGCAGACCGGCGCCAATACGGTGAAGATCTGCCGCGACGTCCGCAAGGAGATAGAGGAAATCAAGCATAACCTCCCCAGCGACATAGATATCCGCGTGTTGTTCGATACCTCAGAGGAGATAGAGGACTCCATCAACTCGCTGGAGGAATCCATCCTGTATGCGCTGTTGTTCGTGGTGCTGGTGGTGTTCCTCTTCTTAGGCAAATGGCGCGCCACCTTCATCATCGGCATCACCATCCCCATCGCCCTCATAGTGGGCTTCATCTACCTCTGGTTCGTGGGCAGTTCCATCAACATAATATCGCTCTGCTCCCTCACGGTGGCCATCGGTATGGTGGTGGACGACGCGATTGTGGTGCTGGAGAATATCTCCAAGCATATCGACCGCGGCAGCTCGCCGCGCGAGGCGGCCATCTACGCCACCAACGAGGTGTGGATTTCGGTTATCGCAACCACCCTGGTCATCGCGGCGGTTTTTATCCCCCTTACCATGCTCAACGGTATCGCGGGCGTGCTGTTCAAGGAGCTGGGCTGGATTGTGACCATAGTGGTTTCTACATCGACCATTGTGGCTATCACCCTGACCCCTATGCTGGCCAGCAAGATGCTCAAGCCGCGGAAGGTCTCCGTGGATGAGAAGGGGCGTCTGATAGAGGGCAAGCAAAACAAGGACTGGTACGAAAAGAGCGTGGTGCGCGTCCTGGACAGGATAGACGATTGGTACGCCAATATGCTCCGCTTCTGCCTCAAGCATAAGGCTGGCACCCTGATTGTGGCGCTGTTGCTGTTTTTGGGGTCGCTGGTGTTTGTGTTTAACGGCAGCATCGGCACCGACTTCATGCAGCAGACCGACAACAGCCGAATCAGCATCAACATAGAGCTGCAGAACGGCACCAAGATAGAGCAGACGCTGCTCACCGCAAGGGCCATAGAGGACCGCATCAGGGAGCTTGTGCCCGAGCTGGAGCGCATCGCCACCACGGCCGGTACCAACGATGCCAGCGGTGCCTCTGCCATCTTCAACAATACTACCAACAACACCATCTCCATGACCGTGGTCTGCGTCAAGAAGAACGAACGTGAGCGCTCTATCTTTGAGATAGCTGAGGTGTTGCGCACCGAGATCGCCCGCTACCCGGAGATCGTGCGCTACCAGTGCGTCGTCTCCAGCGGATTCGGCGGCGGTGGCGGGGCCTCTACCGTGAACGTGGAGGTTTACGGCTATGACTTTGACGCCACCAATATCGTTGCGAACGAGGTGAGCGAGGCCATCCGCGCCAAGGTGCCGGGTGCCCGCGACATCAAGATTGGCCGCGACAAGGACCGTCCGGAACTCAACGTGGTGGTCGACAAGGAGAAGGTATCGTCGCTGGGGCTCAGCTCGTCGGCGGTATCCACCTATATCCGCAACCGCGTCAGCGGCCTCACCGTGGGCTATCTCAAGGAGGACGGCGACGAATATCCCATTGTTCTGCGCCTGAGGGAGGAGAACCGAAACAGTCTCTCCGACATCCTTGACCTCACCATCCCGACTCCCGCCGGGGGCAAGGTGAAGCTTGGCGAGCTGGCCTCCGTGGAGGAGTATTTCGCGCCGCCCAAGATAGACCGCAAGAGCCGTCAGCGCTACATAAGCATCAGCGTGACCCCTTATAAGGTTTCGCTGGGCGACCTGGCCGCACAGATATCTGCTGTGATGAAGGATATCAACATGCCTAACGGCATCACCTACGTGCTTTCCGGCGATTATGAAGAGCAGCAGGAGAGTTTCGGCAACATGGCGTTGCTGCTGTTCCTGGTGCTGATGCTGGTATATGTGGTGATGGCTTCGCAGTTCGGCTCGTTCTCCAAGCCCGCCATCATCATGCTGGCGATTCCGTTTGCGATTACGGGCGTCATCATAGCGCTGCTCATCACCAAGACCTCTCTCGATTTGATTGGCGCGCTGGGCCTTATCATGCTCACCGGTATCGTGGTTAAGAACGGTATCGTGCTGGTGGACTATATCAACCTGATGCGCGACCGCGGTTACGAGCTTGGCGAGGCAATCGCCCTCTCCGGCCGCAGCCGTCTGCGCCCCGTGCTCATGACGGCGCTCACCACCCTGCTGGGTATGCTCCCGATGGCCCTCTCCACGGGTGAGGGCAGCGAGATGTGGCACCCTATGGGTGTGGTAGTCATCGGCGGTCTGCTGGTATCTACCTTAATTACCCTCATTGTGGTGCCGGTATTCTACGCCGTGCTCAGCCGTCACGGAGAGCGTGACAGGGAGGAGAAACAGCGCAAGGAGTATATCTTCATGAAGCTCGATCCAGATGCAGAACCCATTAATCAGTAGCGTATGAAAGCAGTTTTTATAGTATTCAATCAGGCTAATACGACCCGCGTGGAGTTTATGCTGGACAAGCTCAAGATAGCGGGATTCACACTTTTCGAGGAGGTTCAGGGGCGCGGCAGCAACGGCGGCGTTCCCCACCGCGGCACCCACGCCTGGCCGGAGATGAACTCTGCGATTATGACGGTGGTAGAAGACGAAAGAGTAGACGAGCTGCTGCTCACGGTACGCAAGCTGGATATACGCAATAAAGATGTGGGGGTCCGCGCTTTTGTATGGAATATTGAAAAAGTAGTTTAATTTTGTAAAAACATAAAAAGTAATATCGCTATGGCACAAGTTATTAACGATTCTAATTTTGCTGAGATACTATCCGGCGACAAGCCCGTGCTGGTAGATTTCTGGGCAACATGGTGCGGTCCCTGCAGGTCAATGGCTCCCGTTGTGGACGAGCTCGCTGCAGAGTTTGAAGGCCGCGTGGTCGTGGCTAAGTGCGATGTGGACGAGGCCTCGCAGCTCCCCACACAGTACGGCATCCGCAACATCCCGACGTTCATCTTTTTCAAAGGCGGACAGATGGTTGACCGCCTTGTGGGCGTAAACCCCAAGAGTGTATTCGTAGAGAAACTCAACGCCCTTTTATAATATGAAACGGATTGTTTCACTTGCAGCGGCGTCTGTTGCCGGTTTGCTGCTGAGCCTGTCGGCATCGGCAGGAGGCTTCATTATCAAGGCGGGCATTTCAAATTCCAATATGGATCTCAACCGCGATGTGGCTACGGTGATTTCTGATGTATTCTCCGAGAGTACTTTCAAGAACTTCACTAACTTCAACGTCGGCGTCGGTTACCGCACAAACTCGTGGAACGGTTTCAAACTCCAGCCCGAGCTGCTGTACAATGTGCGAGGGACCCGCATCGATAACATAACCAACTGGAAGATGTCTTACCTGGAGCTGCCGGTCAATGTGCAGTGGGGCATAGACCTGATACTGCTGCGCCCGTTCCTGCAGGTTGCACCTTTCATAGGATACGACTTCCAGAACGTTACCAGTGACACCACCACGGGGAATACCCTTGGGGAGCGCAATGTAACCACAGGTGCAAACCGTTTTGAATACGGTCTGAGCGTCGGCGGCGGTTTAGACCTGCTGGACCGCATACAGCTTAGCGTTACCTACAACTGGAACTTTGGTGCAGTCGCCAACCTGGAAGCTTATAAAGACCAGATTGAAGGTATCTCCCGGCTCAATGCCCGCTGCCTGCAGATCTCTATGGCATATATGTTTTAAAGCATGATTGCTCAGGCAAAGGCATTCCTGGGTAGTAGCTGGAGGGAGTTTGAAGAGCTTTTTGAAAAGAAGCTCTCTTGCGAAATACCCATCCTCAACAAGGTTAACCAGTATCTTCTGGCACGGAGCGGAAAGCAGTTGCGTCCGGTTCTGGCCATGCTGGCGGCACACCTTTGCACAGGGCACTGCAGCCCGGCCAGCGTCGCCTGTGCGGTGTCCAGCGAGATGATTCACACCGCCACCCTGCTGCACGACGATGTGGCGGACGAGAGCGATACCCGCCGCGGTTCTCCCACCGTGAGTGCCCTGATATCTCCCAGGGCCTCTGTGCTTGTGGGCGATTACTGGCTTGCGCGGGGGGTCACCACGCTGATTGATATGTGCAACGCCGAGACGTTCCGCTATTTCTCTGTCTGTTTAGACGAGCTTTCCCAGGGGGAGATGTTCCAGATAGAGAAGGCGGCAAGCTTAGACACCACATACGACGATTATATCCGCATAATCTCCTGCAAGACTGCCTCCCTTTTCCGGGCGGCGATGAAGAGCGGCGCCCGTAATTCTGGTTGCTCCGATGCACAGTTGGGATCAGTGGACGCTTTTGCACTGCATCTGGGGCTCGCTTTCCAGATGAGGGACGATATCCTGGACTATTCCCCGTCGCTCTCAATAGGCAAGCCTACCATGGTCGATATCCGGGAGAGGAAGATCACCCTGCCTCTGATCTGCGCTTTTGATGAGGCCGGTGCTCCCGCCCGCGAAGAGGTTATAAAAGATATTGACGAGGGGCGCACCGGGGGCGTCCTGCCTTTCGTCGGGAAGTATGGCGGAATAGAGGGGGCGCAGGCCACCCTTGAGCGCGAAACTGCTCTGGCTGTGGCAGCATTGTCCGCTTTCCTCGACACCGAGGCCAAAAAACTTCTCTGCTCTCTGGCCGGCAGTCTGTGTTTGCGTGAAGCGTAAGGTTTTCCAATCACGTAATAATACTATATTTGCAGCCGCAATACCCCAGGGAGTTTTGTGTTTGTGAAAACATTATTATATTTGTGAGCTCCGTTATGGGGCAAACACATATAAGAAGTGTTTGTCGCTTCATCCTCAATCAGGAATCTGGAAAATTCTCAAAGGAGGGATGACACTGCAAAGCACTCAATGCCGAGTCTATATCCATCTTGTGATATAATCATCGGTGTGGGGTATTGTTTGTTTATCTCCTGAAGGTATTCCAGAACCACTGATTGGATGAGCAGACATTGGCTCCACACTTTTTTTTTATTGCGGTTGCCAGAGGTCGGCGCCGGTGCAGTGGAATAACAGATGCAGAAAACATTCAGACTGGCCATTTGTGCAGTTCTGGTCCTTTTTTATTCCTCAATCTGCGGTTTCTCAAAGACCGTAGATCGTAATTCGGCTCTAAAGGTAGCTGATGCCTTCTTTAACGGCCGTAAATCTCTATCGGAAGTTCAGCATAAGTGGACTGTCAAAGACGGAGGACAGCCAGCCTTCTATATTTTCAAGGGTGATGGAGGGGGGTTCGTAATAGTCGCCTCGGATGATAACGGACCACCTGCAAAACCCTGTGTCTATAAAATGTAAGTAAAGTTCTATCTTTGGGAAAAAGATAGAATATGATGGACATACTCAGTACACTAAGCCGGCTACTCCTTCCCGAGGAGGTATTTGAATACTTTACGATAACA
>JAFSUF010000043.1 GCA_017445425.1 Bacteroidales bacterium
CATTTGCAGCGCCGCTATCCTCTTATGGCGCAATCAGTCAGGGCGTGATGGTTTATAACGATCTTACAAGGATTTATCCTTTCGAAAACAAGCTCTTTACCATACGTCTCACCGGAGAGCAGATAAAGAATTATCTGGAATACTCCTATGAACGCTGGATTAACCGGGAAGGGCCGGCATATTGCTATGATTCTGCCGGCGGATTGATTTACAAGGTTTACAAACGCCGTCCGGCAGGAAGCAGGGTGGAAATCGAATCGATGGAGAACGGAGAGCCTTTTGACCCTGCCAAAACCTATACCGTTGCCATCACATCCTATCGGGCGATGGGTGGAGACGGCCTTCTCAAAGAGGGTGCAGGACTTGACGTAAGCAACCCCGAGGCCTACATTATAGATAAATATGGCGACATCCGCGACCTGCTTTACAGCTATCTCACCTCCATCGGCACGTTGGAGCCGACCGTGAACGACAACTGGACATTTATTGAATAACCAAATATTCAACAATATCAACCATGAACTTTTTCTCTAAGAAAACCCTTTTCCTGATTGCGCTTCTCGCGCCGATTTTCGCTTTTGCGCAGCGCCCTGCAGGTGAGTTGCAGGCAGAATTCTTTATGCCGATTTATCGTAACGCCAAGAACGCGGAACTTACTGTGGTTGTGCCTGAGAATGGCCCTAAAAGCACTACGGTTGAGTTCTTTGCCCCTGACGGATCCGTAATCCGCACAGAGAAATATAAGCTTAAACCCGGCGAGAACCACTGTGCAGTAAAAAAGATTGACAAACTTGCCGACGGTCGTTATACTGCCATGATACATCTTGGCGACACGACCCTCAAGCGCCTGCTTCGCATTGAGCATATCCCTGAGATCGAGGCGCCAAAGGAGCCGATCGCTTACCGCAAGCTTATCTTCACTCCGGACAATTATATGTTCCAGAAGATATCCAGGAATCTCAAGATAGAGTACTCCAAGCCCGAGATTTACGAGGCAGTGCCCAACCGCGATTCTATAGTTGTATATGTAGGTGGCAACAGCTTTTACAAGACTGCTGACGGCAGGTTTGCAATCAATGTCGTTGCCAATCCTTATGTAGAACGCTATGGCCTTTATGCAAAGAAACCGTATTATTTCACAGCTGTGGCAGACAAGCCTGAGGGCCCTTATGTGCGTGTCCCTGACGACCAGGTTCCCGCTCCCGCTGCGGGCGGCGGACGTATGCATCTGTTCACCGGCGGCGCAATGATGTGCAGTGACCATCTTGATAAGGATACCTACGAGATCTACGACCCCGCCAAGCATGGTACCTACAAGCTTACCGACATCCGCATCGCCCAGCAGATTAACCCACGCGATTTCGGTTGCGTAAAGGCCGGATACCGCACCTATTGGAGCTTTGTCAAGACCTCTACCGGCGATACCGTGTTCCTGAGCGACAAGCCAGTGTTCCAGGATATCCCCGTATATAATGAGGACCAGTGGGACACCGGCTTCACCACCAACGACAACTTTGGCAACAGCTGGCTCTCTGACGACGGCAAGACCCTCTATATCGCCCGCGGCCAGACTCTGCGCCGCGATGCGCCGTACGACCTTCCTTACGATATGGTTGACACCCGCGTACTCACCGTATATTCCACCCAGGACGGAAAAGACTGGAAATATCTCCACTCATTCACCAGCGACGGCGAGCGTGACACCCCTTATACCCAGCAATACGGTGCCCGCATCTGCAAGATGAAAGATGCCGGTCTCTATCTGGTATTCGTAGAGCATTTCGTAGGCGATATGCAGCAGAGCAGCCTTGACCTTGACTACAGCCGCGACGGTGTCAATTTCTACGACGCTCCCGGCGACGGTCCGTTCCTCTATACCGACGACCTTGACGAGTTCTACTTTGGCGGTCTCTATAACTTCGATACCGACATTGTTCAACACGGCAAGAAATACTATCAGATGGTTGCTCAGGTTATGACCTGGCCCCACTTCTTCCCCGAGCCCCTGTTTGCCCGCAACCATCTTGCAGAGGTGACCGCAGAGGATTACGAGCGTATCTTCAAGAACCGCGGTATGGCGGAAAAACTCCCTTACTTCGA
>JAFSUF010000044.1 GCA_017445425.1 Bacteroidales bacterium
ATCATACGCAAAGAACGCCATCTATACCGGTGAGGACGCCGCAAGCAAGCGACCCCGCCTGCACGAGATATTCTCCCTGTACGCCGCCAGATGCAAAGCGTCCGGGGCGATGGACTTCGATGACATACTGCTCAACACCAACATTCTGCTGCGCGACCACAAGGTGGCGCTGGAGGCCATACGCGACAGGTTCAAATACATTTTGGTAGATGAGTATCAGGATACAAACTATGCCCAGTATCTCATCCTCAAGAAACTTGCAAGCGTCCATCATAATATCTGCGTGGTGGGAGATGACAGCCAGAGCATCTACAGCTTCCGTGGCGCCCGCATAGAGAATATCCTCAACTTCCAGAAAGATTACCCGGAATCAAAGATCATACGGCTGGAGCAGAATTACCGCTCCACACAGACCATCGTGAATGCCGCCAACAGCCTGATAGACCGCAACAAAAACCGCATCAGGAAGGTCTGCTGGTCCAGCGGGGACCAGGGCGACAAGATACACATCATAAATGCCTCCAGCGACTTTGAGGAGGGACACGCGATAGCATCTTCCATCAAGCGGGTTATCTGGCGCGACAAGGCGCAGTACAGCGACTTTGCAATCCTCTACCGCACCAACGCCCAGTCTCGTGTGCTGGAAGAGGCCCTTCGCAAGCAGAACCTCCCCTGTCGCGTCATCTCCGGGATGTCGTTTTTCGACCGGGCCGAGGTCAAGGATATGGTGGCATATTTCCGGCTGGTGATAAACCCCATGGACAACGAAGCCTTCCGCAGGGTTATCAACCTCCCCGCGCGCGGCATCGGAGCAACTTCTCTCGCTGCACTGGACTCTGCTGCCGGGGCCGCCGGAGTGCCTCTGCTGCCAGCCTGCTCCCTCCCGGAGGCAGATCTTCTGAAGGCCGGGCTTAAGGCAGGTGCCATCGCCCGATTCAGGGAGTTCTACAATTTGATAATGCCTCTGGCAGAGAAAGCTTCCACCACCGACGCGTCGTCTCTTGCGGCAGAAATCAGCCTCAAGAGCGGAATGATGGCATATCTGCAGATGCAGCAGGGCAAGGAGGAGAAGGACCGGCTGGAGAACGTACAGGAACTGTTCAACGGCATCAAGCAGTTCTGCGAGGATGAGGCTCAGATGCGTAAGTATTACGATACCGAAACGGGAGAGGACATAGCCTCTGCAGATAACATAATAACTCTCTCCGACTATATCGAGAACTTCACCCTGCTCTCCGCAGCTGAGAAAAGCGACGACAATGGCGACGACGACAACAAGATCAGCCTGATGACGGTACACTCTTCCAAAGGGCTCGAATATCCATATATATATGTGGCCGGGCTTGAAGAGAATCTTTTCCCCTCCGGCAGCGACGTCACTCCCACCGACATCGAGGAGGAACGCCGGCTTTTCTATGTGGCGATTACCAGGGCAGAGAGGGAGGTCACCCTCTCCTTCGCATCTATAAGGCACCGCTACGGCAAAGAAGAGTTCAATCAGGTGAGCCGGTTTGTAAAGGAGATAGACCGGCAGTATCTGGATGGCGATGTGCCCTCTTCCAGCGCATTCGACGATTTTGGGTTTGGCAGCCGGCCAGCCTCTGGTGGTGGATGGTCAGGGAATGGTGCAGGTGGCTGGAACCGCTCCGGCGGAATGTCCGGTTCTTCCAGCAGATCCGGCTCGTCCGACCAGTTTGGTTCATCCGGCAATGGCAAGTGGGTGCCCAACTACGGCAGGCCGCAGCAATCCGCGCAGCGGCCGCAACCAACATCGCGTCCGGCCGACCCGGCATGCCCCATCCCCAAGACGCCGGCGGTACACAGGACCCCCTCTCCCGACTTCAAGCCCGACCGTCCTGAGGATATCAAGGTTGGGATGAAAGTAGAGCACAACATCTTCGGATTCGGAACAATCAGCAGCATAGAGGGTTTCGGGGGCGATGCCAAAGCCGTCTTCGTTACCGACAGTGGAGAGACAAAAAAACTTATTCTCAAATACGCCAAATTGCGTATCTGCAGATAGCGACGGCACACTATTTGCAACTTACACAGAATGAATTTTTCATAGTTTAGGTTATGGTTAAGGTAGGAGGCCGGGGCCCGAAAGGGTTCCGGCCTCTGAACTATCATCCCAGGGCATTGAAGGCATCGGGCAGATAGTTCACCTCAACCACCTCTCCGGCATCGAATAATACCGTCACCACATCAAACTTAATCTCCTTGCAGGTTGGGTTTCTGGCATAAAAGGCCTTTGCCGCCCTCACCAGCTTCAACCGCTTTTCGCGGGTAACATTATCAGAAGGGTCAAAACCGTCCCCTGCATGCAGCGTCTTCACCTCCACTATCCTAACAGAATAGCAATCCTCCATAATCAGGTCCACCTCCAGATGGCCTGCGCGCCAGTTACGCTGTACCAGATGCAGTCCGCACCCAAGCAGATACTCCAGAGCGACATCCTCTCCCCTTCTTCCCAACAACCCCGTGCCGTTCATATTCGTTATTCCTTTTTCCTGAAGAATACTATGAATTTTGCCAGACAGAGCAAGATAAACACCACCACCACTGTCTCCATCGACATCCGCTGGCGGTTAAGAGTCATAAGCAGAATGAACTCGGGATCTTCCTGACCGCAGAAACCATCAGTCTGGCGCATTGCACGGAAGGCGGTCCACTTGCGTATGATGATCCCCTCGTCCAGCAACGTGACGCCGCCGTTGCTGCGGTTGAGCGTCATCAGCAGCTTGAGATCGGCGAGGTTTACAGGGCAGTCATCAGGCAGCTCCTCTATCTTGTCTGAGGCCACCAGCACAAACTCCAGACCCTGCGCCACTGCTCCCTCCTTAACCTTTAAGATGGGCTCCAGGCCGTGTCTGCGGACAAACTTGTCGGGATGGTAGATGGTCATCATCAATAGTTTGTCCTGCTCCAGAAGGCGGGTGGTGATGTCGGTGCCGTCCGGCGCCTCAACTCTGAAATCTGCGTCCGCGGCATTAGCCAACAATCCATTCGATTTGGTCACGGCATCCACAAAGGTCCAGGTAGAATCGGGCAGGTTATCCAGCGTGAAAGACTCCTGAACCCCGTCCTTTTCATATATGAACACTGTCTCGTAGAGGTCGGCGGCGCTGCGGGAAGGGGCGGCCTTGATCTCGTTCCCCACCTTATAGTCGGTGAATTCCGCCAGGGGTGCCCAAAGGAAAGTCTGCAGCAGCACGGCTGTGGCCAGCAGGGCAAACAATCCTACAAATACCCACTCCAGCGCGGGATAAGTATAGCGCCCCACCTTCTTGCGCGAGAAGAAGATTATTACTACGCAGGGCAGCAGGATTAGATTCTTGAAAAAAGTCTGCCAGTTGGTGAGGTGTACCGCCTCGCCAAAGCAGCCGCAATCCGCTATGGGGTTGAAGAGGGCCAGATAGAGGGTCAGCGGCGTGAACAAAGCAATCAGCAGCAGCGCCACCCAGGCGGCCAGGCGGAAACGCAGGCGCAACAGCAGGGCCACTCCGGTGAGAAACTCAGTAGCCGCCAGGGTTATGCCTATCACCAGCGAGGCAGGAGTGAGGAAACCGATATGGAAGGCGATGAGATACTCCTTTATAACCAGGGATGTACCGACAGGAGAAAGCAGTTTGACAAAGCCGGAGAAAATGAAAACCAGGCTTACAATCAGCCTGCAGATGCGCGCCAGAAATTTCATAGTTTGCTTTTGATCATGTCAAAGATGGGTACCGGCGGAAGGATATTGCCGGTAGCGGGATCTGAGCAGTCAATGCGGATGAAATTGGGGTCCGAAGCACAGCATTCCAGATATACGGCGCGCACCTTTTTCTGGAATTCGATGTCGGCCTCATGTATATCCTGGGCGCCGTCCAGATAATCGCGGTCGCTGCCGCTCCGCTGATGGTTCAGCCGGGACTCCACAAATCCGATGGGGACATCCAGGAACAAGTTCAAATCGGGTTGCGGAATCTGGAACACGTTGTATTCGAGGTTAAAGATCCATTCACGCAACTTCTGAGCCTTCTCTTGGTCGGCCAGCTTGGATGTCTGGAAGGCGATATTGCTGTAAACATAGCGGTCCAGCACCACAGTATAGCCTGCGCTGAGCCACTCGTTTATCTGCTCCGCCGCCTCTCGACGGTCCTCCGCGAACAGCAGCGCCACCAACTGCGGATGCACGGCGTCGTTGCCGCCATACTCCCCCTTCAGAAAGTTAGAAATCAACTCCCCGTAAACCGGCGCATCGTACCTCGGGAAATGGAGATACTTCAGCTTATCACCCCTGCCCTGCAGCCACTCGCACAGCATCTTCAGCTGCGTGGACTTCCCCGCCCCGTCCAATCCTTCCAAAACTATCAGCATATTCGCGTCACTTTAATTCATACCATCACAAATATAGCTAATATGTTCTGTTTTCCTTGAGAAAGTCGTTCAATTTTTTGTTCTCGGCAATCCAGGCTCAATCCAAGAATGTTCTCCTGGTGCTTTGGCCGAGACGAATACTATTTACCCCGAAGTTGCATCTGACGACGCTTCAATGCGGACAGGATGCTGCGCTCTATCATGGGGGTATAACCCGTAAAGGTAGTTTTGGCTTTCAAGTCTTCTAAAGACATCTCCAGCAGCAACTTTGCTATACACTCATCAGCGAAAGAGTTGGTAACGACATCTATTCCGGAAAAGTCAAGCATGACCTTCTCATCTCCATCAAGCAACGGACGGAGATCTGACCTTATTTGAGCTCCGAGGAGACGCGTACCCATACTGTCTCCGTATTGAGAAAACTTAAAAACTATCATAAGGTCATTACCATAGGTTTTCCAGTTCGGGATTATCACCCAAAAACAAGTCCTCAAATTCCTCGGCAGGGTCAGTTCTGTGATCAACCACAGCAGAAGAATCGATATCCATATTGGAGCGCAACTCAAAATATACAATCGTACCTCTCCAATAATCTGTTTCAGAAACAACCACATCTCCGTTTGCTGTGAGAGTATGACTGCCGGATCGGATTATCAACTTGTGGCCGGCGGTGTTTATCAGCCTGGAGGTCGAATAAAGACCGAACCCCATACCCTTCCCGTCAGACACCTTGTCCCGAATACAATACTCAAGGGCCTGTGGTTCAGACACATTCGCATATTCACTATTCTGAGCAAGGGACTCCCTTATACCCATTCCATCATCTGCCACCAATATCTGAATAAGATGTTGCTCTTCAGAATAATTCGTAATAACGATACCCACCGTTTTGCCGGAATGAATCAATACGTTATCCATCACTTCGTAGAAACAATAGCTCATCCCCTGAAGCAGGGATGTTTCCACCTCAGGCTGATGAATCAATACCTCTACCAATCTGCGATATACCTGCTGGATATTCTTCTCATCGAACATCTCAATGCAGATATTTCCGGCAGAAGAGAAATACTGATGAAGTAATGTATCTACGTTCATAACAAGCCCAGCAATACGACTACCACAAAAGTAGCAACACACATCGAATAATCAAAATTGAGAAACCCGCCGCGAATCTCCTGTTGCTTTAACAGGACATGAAAAGATGGTTCATCATATCCGGCAGCAGGAAAGCCAGAGACACTCTGCCAATTGCGAAATATCAAATCCCGAGCATATTTCCTTGGCCTAAAGCAAATAGTCGCGAAATACACATTTTTGGCAACCACTGCAGCAAAAAGGAAGAAAAAGTTCTTTTTCTATGCAAATTTTGGTATGTTTGCAAAAAAATATGATAGCGATGTTCAAGAAGAATCCCTTGATACAGTACGCCGGGCTTCCAATAACCAGCGCGGATATAAGGCTTTGCTTCCCCAATCTTGCATCCCCTCAGAAGAAGATTCAAGCTCTTGAGAAAAGCGGAGAAATCATCCGCTTGAAAAGGAATCTGTATATTGTTAACAGCGAACTTGGCGGGAAGGCAACTGACCCCTGCTTGTGCGCAAACCATCTTTATGGACCATCCTATATATCTGTTCAGTGGGCAATGCGATACTACGGAATGATTCCTGAAAGAGTTTATCTGATGACATCAATAACGACCAAGCGTTCACGCGAGTTTAGAACGCCCCTTGGGACCTTCAGCTATATGCACGTTCCGGCATCATACTTCCCGATAGGAGTTAAGAGTATAGAAGAAGATCGTGTCGGATTTCTGATAGCCGGCAGGGAGAAAGCTCTCTGCGACACTATACTCTACGATAGTTTTGTGCCACACAAGTCAGTAAAGGCACTCTATATATACTTAGAAGAGGATATGCGGCTGGATATGGATATACTGTACGAATTGGACACCGACATCATCCAGAAATGTGCAGAGACAGGTCCCAAGTCTCAGATTTTTACTAACCTTATCAAGATTATCAAACGATGACGACATTTGAATCTATGCTGGCCGCTTACACCAATGAAGGCGGAAAGAACACATCCAACGCAGAGCAGGAGATTTGCCAGAAGATTGCGCTTGCCGGTCTCAGACGCGGAGGGTTCTTTGAGCACGCCGCTTTTTATGGCGGTACCTGCCTCAGGTTGTTTCACAATCTTCCCAGATTTTCCGAGGATATGGATTTCTCCTTGACAGAGAAGCGGGATGATATCCATCTTGAGAATTATTTCGACGCCATTCGTGATGAATTTGACATCGCAGGCTTTGGAATAACCATAACCAAGAAGGATAAGAAATCTTTCGGACGAGTTGAATCTGCATTCCTTAAAGAGAATACAGAAGCCTACGACATCAAATTCCAGACAAAGAAAACAATAAAGGTTAAAATTGAGTTGGATACCGCCCCCCCTCTATCATTCAATACGGAACAGATGATGCTCATGCAACCATACTCTTTCCTGACCCGTTGTTTCACCCTGCCAGATCTCTTCGCCGGCAAGATGCATGCACTGGTTTACCGCGCGTGGCAGCGCAGGATCAAAGGCCGTGACTGGTATGACTTTGAATGGTATGTGCGCTGGAGCGTTCCGTTGGACTGGAGACATCTTCAGATTCGCATCAAGGAGTTTAACGGAAGGGATTTTAGTCTCGAACAGTTTTTGGATGATCTTCGTGAAAAGATTGCCTCTACAGATATTGACAATATCAAGCGAGATGTACTCCCTTATATTGATGACAGTCAGAAATCAACTCTGGATATCTGGTCAAACGACTATTTTCTCCAGTTGGCGGATCATATAAGAATACTGAAATAAGATGCAGCGAGAGATCAAGATAATGGGAATCGTGAATGTGAATGACGATTCTTTTTACGGCGGCAGCCGGGTGAGCGGGGTGCTGCAGTTCAGTGCCCGAGTGCGCAAGTTGTTTGCCGACGGTGCCGACGTGATAGACATCGGGGCTTGCTCGTCGCGGCCGGGAAGTACATATCCGGGCGTGGATGAGGAATGGCGACGGCTGAAACCGGTGCTGGAGGCGGTACAGAAACGCTTTCCGAGCACTCTCACTAAGGCACTTGCAAGCGAGCCGTCAAACGGTAATTCAAGCCCGCTGCCGACTGCCGGCGGATACACCGGGCCAAGGTTCTCCATCGACACATTCTCTGCCAACATAGTACAGCGTGCGTATGACATTATCGGGCCGTTCATTGTGAACGACATTTCCGCAGGCCAGAGCGACCCCGGGATGCTACCTTTAGTGGCACGACTGAACCTCCCCTATGTAGCAATGCACAACGAGCATCCGTTTCCGATAGAGGGCAAAGAGTTGCCGTTGATTGCAGCGGAGGTTATCCCGGCAAGCCAGACTGAAGGAGGCCCTCACTCTGGCAGTGACGGACAAACCGATATCGTGGCCCGCGTCATCAGGTTCTTCCGCGGATTCGAACAAAGGGCCGCAGAAGCCGGCCTGACCGACTGGATTCTGGATCCCGGCTTCGGCTTCGGCAAAGATGTGGACGAGAATCTGGAACTGCTGGACCGGCTGGACGAACTCAAGGTCTTCGATCGCGAGATTCTTGCCGGAATCTCACGCAAACGGATGACATACCAGCCTCTGGGCCTCACCCCAAGTGACCCCAAAACGTTAGACGAGACGCTCCGTCTGGAACGTCTCGCCATATCTCGCGGCGCCACTTGGATTAGATGTCACGATATCCCGCCTCGCTGAAGACAACATCCCACAAGGGACATACAGTGACTCAGGCAGAAGCCGGAAACAATGTTATTCCATAACCGGGCGCACAGATAACCCTACAAAGCGGTTGTTGTATTGTGCATCGACATCATATTCATCGAAGTACATATACCACGCGCAGTTAGGGCTGTCCGAACAGAGGGAAGAGGACCAATAATAGCCGCTGTACCCAAGATCGTCAAGGTAGGACTCGTACCGGATGCCGGCTGCCGGCAAGAATATACTGTTGCCGTTTGCTCCGGTGACAAGTCTGCCGCTTACTCCATTCCTTGTTATCCATATCCAGGCGCATTCTGTCATCAGCTCTGTCCACTCAGCGTCAGTGGGCATTCTCCAGCTGCCGCCCCAATTGACATTGGCCGCATCATCTTCCGGGCACAGGACGGTCTTGTTGTCAACCGGCCCGTAATAACTGTCCGTACAGTATTTTGTCTGAGTGTCGTAGCTTCCCTCGCACCACTGGTATGAAGCCCAGGTATAGCCGGCATTCTTGGCTTCTTTCCAGGTCAGGGGATCCTGGCTGGAATAATACGGCTCCGTTTCGCCCCAGGCAAAGTAATCGCCGAATTCACCGGCAGTTGAAGCGCCAACATTGCAGCTCGCCCATTTCAGGCCGGACGGCAGACCGAGGTCAATTGCCACTGCCTCAGCGGGAGTTTGGTCCGGAATCTCAAAGGTGACGACCGGCATCGCCAACAGCTTGGAACGGGTGATCCTCTGGCTCTTAATGGTCTTTATTTCCAACTGATTGCCTTCTGTATCGGTCACCGTCACAGTGAAACCTCCCGCCATCTTAATCGGCGGCAGGGCGATGATGAAGGCTGTTGCTGTGCTTGCGTCTAACTGGACACCATCTCCACAGTCAAGTGTCACGTTGCCGGCCGCCGCATCAGAGAGGGTGACGGAGGGAACCGCACTCGCCGACACGGTGACCCTCGCACTGCCGCAGAGTATCTCGTTGTTGTTGCCCGCCACGCTGATCGACGCGATAGACGTCGTACCCTTCAGCTGCAGTTTCAGCCCGCCGAGAACGTTCCGGAACTTGAAATTCAAGTCCGATGTCGAACTTGACACTGCCGCCATCGGGAAGGAACCGCCGCCGAAGCTTGCCGCCGCATATGTCTGAGTTGACGGGAGCGCTATGTCGCTTATGACATATCCGCCGTTGCCGCGGGCGATTTGTGCAGAGGCGACATAGGGATAAAACGCCACATTGTCAGGTATCTCGCCTCCGGCCACAAAACCGGGACTCTCCACCCTCTGCAATGAAGCCGCTGTCTTGCCGTCCGAGGCATCGCTCACCTGATAAGGCTCGTTGATGGTGCTCCCGGCAAAGACGCTCACCTGGTCCCCTTTTTTCCAGAGAACGTTGCCGTCAACGTCCATAGACGTTTTTACAGCAACTTCATTTGCGTCACCTACTGCAGACTCTTCTATCTCTGCTGTAAATACTTTGACTGCGGAGGCGGCGTCACTCTTTTCCACCTTCTGGCAGCCGCAGACAGCCAGCAAGGCCACAAGGCTCAATAAGTAAATCTTCTTCATAATAATACTTAGGGGGATTAATTGTTCATAGTATTTACAAATTTACACATTCTGTTCAGATATGCAACCACTCCAGTCACTTAGTAGTGGCTATTACTTCCTGGAGCGCCTCGCCATTTCCCCTCAATAAAAAATATCACTGTTTGCTTTGATTGTAGCATTAATTCATTACTTTTGCCATTGATAGCCAGTTCGGAGAAAGCCGAACGGCGCGAAAGGCTAGTTTGTTCTTTTGTCAACCATAAATCTGGAAAATTTAAGCAAGACAAAAGACGCAGAATTAGCCGGCTCTGAATGTACCGACGACTTCTTCGTCGTACGCATAGGGCTGGGTGAATGATGTGTCGATGTATCTTGCGAAGGTCCTCCAGAACCTATGGTTGGTATTGAAGCACAAATAGATCTCCTGGCCTTTTTTATTTATTCCGATTACGGAGATCTGTCGGACCACCTGCAAAACCCTGTGTCTATAAAATGTAAGTAAAGTTCTATCTTTGGGAAAAAGATAGAATATGATGGACATACTCAGTACACTAAGCCGGCTACTCCTTCCCGAGGAGGTATTTGAATACTTTACGATAACA
>JAFSUF010000045.1 GCA_017445425.1 Bacteroidales bacterium
ATCTCTCAGAAAGGGAGAAAGTCGGAGAGGGAGATGGGGGTCTGGGGGAAGAGGGGGAGGTGACTTTCTCCTTGCTCTTTAGGCTCCCCCTCTTCCCCCGCTGAAATGAATGCAACACCCATCAACAGTGCAGATGAGCCAGCAATTATTATTATACTACATTTTCGGAAAATGTAAACTTGGAGAAGTTCCTACTGTGGCTGGGTTGATTCTGTTATGGGCAATCATCAAAACGCTGCAAGGCAAGCAGGCCCTACTCGAAGGCTGAGATTGATGAGATCGGCGATGTCTGCCTGGATCGTCCTGTTGTCTATTTCAGTAACGCCGTAGTCAGCAAGATACGTGGCAATGTCAGCAAGATCGTGCGATGCTCGCATCGGTATTCTCCCAAAATATTTGTATATCAGGAGCGTTCGGTTCAATTTTCTCATACTAGTTCTCTATGTTTACCTTTTTCTTTCTTCGGAAAGTTGATTTTACCCAGTCTGCAGTACATACAATCTTCGAATTATTGTTCGCCGGTGAGAACACAGCTGCGTTTTTCTTTGGAGATTGTGAAACTTGGATGTGTAAACGCTACTTCAAGTCTGGGGGACAAGGTTGCGTACAAAGGCATTATATGCCAGCTGGCAGGCCTCTTCCCGTGCGATGGGTCTGGAGAGGTCGAAATGGCTCATGTCCAGGTCGATGCCGAAGCGGTAGACCAGTTCCGTCACATTCTTCTCCCATTCCGCACCGGCAAGGCCGTAAGCCGCTTCATCGTAGCCCCGGGCGCAGAAGATCATCTTCGCCCAAGCGCAGCCGGTGAGGGGCGCGTCGATTCCGTATCGGTCGCGCCGCTGACAATTCCCCGGGCCGCGCATAGGGCTATATAATGCTCCGCCCAATGTCCCTTTGCATCGGCGAAGGAGCTCTGCCCCTGGGCGTCCCGCTGTCCCAGCAGACTGGCCAGTAGCTTCGCGGCCTGCGCGCGGGTCAGGCTATCCGCCGGGCGGAAGGTTCCGTCCTCAAAGCCGTCCAGATGCCCCGCCAGGGACAGGAGCCTGATCGCGCCGCGGTAGCGGGTGGAGTCAGCATCGGTAAAGAGGTAGTCAGACTCCTGTACTGGGTCAAGGGCGTAGTTCGTGTAGTTCATGCTCACAACGTCTGTGCCGCCCTGTCCGCTGCCACCCAAATAGGTCACGGCAATCGTGGAAGTGCCACTTCCCGCGGCGGCGAGGGTCTGCTCCGCCACCGTAATCCGGCTGCTGCCCCGCTCCGCCCAGTATTCCCAGCCGGCGGCGGGCTGCTGCCTGGGAGACAGCTTTCCGCCGGTGAGCTTCCGGCCGTTTAAGTACACGTCCAACAGGCAGTCGAAGTTGTCCCTGTTGGGAAAAGTGTTGCCGGAAAAGTCTTTCGTTGGTTTCACTAAAATCAGTATCTTTTCTTTGAATATCAATATGAATACATAGGGTTACTATGCAAGTGACCGAGGAAGTTTTATTCAGAATCAATTGCCACACTGACATAACCACAGCGCACATCATAAAGTGCCTGGGAACGCTGTACAACAGTAGAACTCGCGTCAATGTTTACAAGGGCAATAAGCACGACTTGGCGCTATATTTTTAACGGCAGGCATAACTGCCCGTCATTTTTCTATGTCAAAATTCTAAAAATTTCGATAATAGTCTTGTTTCATACAATTCAAGAAACTATTCATCAGCTGAAAACCAATGCCACTAACCGAGCCTACCTTTTCAATGCCAAGCATAGATTTATTTCGGAAAACGTCTGATGCAGTTCCCTCGTCTTTATTTAGCATACAATAGTAATACCCATCGCCCTTATCGCTAAATACTATTCCTATAATCCGTGCCAAAAGTGTATTATGTTGAATCGGCACAAAAAGCAGAGCTGCATAATCACCGGGCTGGAGCTGGAAAATATCTGCATTCCACATGGCAGGATTGGTATCATTATTATTTCTGTTCACCATATTAGGTGTGAACCCGACAACTTGTGGATTATCCAAAAACAAAGAGTATGAATTTACGAATAGTCTAAGGAGCATCATGGCATCATTTGAACTCGCAGCCATATAAAATGCATCACGATTTTGACGGGAAATATTGTAGTGTACCCTTTGTCAAGGACAATTTTGATTTTGCACCCACGCAAATCTCATGTCCTGTGATATAATGCACTTGTCGCACGGAGGATAGGGCAACGCTGAGGAGCGACCCGAGCGCCGATGCGACGGGAACTTGAGGA
>JAFSUF010000046.1 GCA_017445425.1 Bacteroidales bacterium
ATTTGCCGATGACGGCCAGGGTCAGGAATCCGACTCCGCCGGCACCTCCTCACGCCACGTCACCGCAGTACTGGACATAGACAGCGACCGCCTCGCCACCTTTGACGCCGAAGACGCCAAGTGGCTGGAACTCATCGTGAGCCTATAAAATAGCAGAGGGGGTTGAGGACCTGTGTGTTATGATTTTGGCTCTATCTGCTCAAGATGCTCTTTCTGGTCACGGCTTATAGGGTACAAGTCGTAATATATTCCTGCATTTTCGTCAGCATAGTCCCAGTAGCGGGCAAGTATGGTCCCGTCCCGGCTAGTATAAACCTCCACAATAGCACCGCTACCCAACTTTGTATTATATTCCAGAGTCCCGCTGCTGCCATCCAGATAAGCAAGAATCGCAGCCTTGCTGCCACAAGAAGCATATATCTCTTTCAACTTAAATAGCCCTTGTTTACCTTCTATCCGATAGCCGTTCCTGAAAAAAGGCAGCATAAATAGCCAACACAGAAGCAATGTAATTCCTACTCCAAGCCAGATCCTGCCCATAAACAAGAAAGCCAGTCCGGCAGCCAGTATCACAGCCAGGATGACTATATCATTGAAGCAGAAGACCCGCTTCACTATGTCTAAATTCTTTTTCATTACAACTGTCTTAATAGTTTGTCAGCACGTGGTGAATGCATCTCGACCAGTTCCGTAGCCTTATCATATTTGTAATTTGAATAATCAAACAGCTGGGCATAAGCAAGTCCTTGTGTCTTATTGTAATAGACCTCGAGCAGACTGGAATTGCCGGCTGCAGGGGCGTCAAGTACTGGTTCCACATCCTTTCCGGATAGGTATTCCAACACTGTTATCCGATGCTGTTGAGATATTTCCACAATTTTCTTCTTGAGGATAGTTCCCCGGCCATCTGCCTTGAATGCGGACTTCCAGAAGATGAGCATAAATACGGCACAGATGCCAACGAAGACGCCAAGATAACTGTTCAGAAAGAACAGTCCTGCACCGACGACGAGGAGTGCTGCTGATATTGCAAGGTCACTGATGGTGTGTACCCTTTTGAGTTTTATTTCCATAATGATTGTTGTCTTATAAGTTGATAAATAAAAAAATGTAGTACGCCGCAAAGCAAGTGAGCATCAGAACTCCTTCCCAGCGGTCGATACGGCAACGGGTGCCGCTATAAGCCCAGATCAGCGGCAGCAGTGCACTTGTCAGCAAAACTGCCGCATCGGCTATGGTGATAGAAGAAAACGACAGGGGCGTAATAATGGCGCTTGCGCCAAGTATCAAGAGCGCATTAAACACATTGGAACCCAGTATGTTTCCTAAGGCAAGCTGGTCTTTTTTCTTGGCTGCCGCAACAATGCTGGTTGCCAGTTCGGGCAGTGATGTGCCGCCTGCCAGTATAGTTACCGCGACAAACTTGTCGCTCACTCCTATCTGGCGTGCAAGGGCAGTGGCATTGTCCACAAACATATCGCCACCGAATATGAGACCGCAGAGGCCCAATATCACCAGCATTATTGCTTTCCAGAGCTGGAGCCGGTTATCTTCTTTCTCTGAAGAAGTCTCCGGCACTTCATCGCTGCGAAAACAGTAAACGATATATGCAGCGAATAAAAGCAGCAAAAGTATACCGTCAAGACGGGACAGATTACCCTCGGCCGATAATCCAAGAAATCTGTCGCCAAGCCCAAGCATCAGCATAAATGCTGTGGCCAGCAAAGCTATCGGGATATCTCTGCGCCGGTTTTCCTCTGTCATGGCAACCGGCATAAGCAGTGACGTAAGTCCCAGAATGAAGAGGGTGTTAAAGATATTGGAACCGGCCACATTACCTACGCAGATGTCAGCATTTCCTTCGATGGCACCTGTCAGGCTCACAACCAGTTCAGGACATGATGTGCCAAAGCCCACGATTGTGAGGCCTATCACAAATTGGCTCACCCCTGCTCTGCGCGCAATAGAACTTGCGCCGTCAACAAGCCAGTCGGCTCCCAGGACCACAAGTCCCAGGCCGACGAGCAGCAATAATAATGTCATTACTGATAGTCTGAATTAATGGATTAATAGCATAAATCTCCTTCGGGGAGAGTAGCTAAATTCTCAGACGACATATAGAATAGATGAATCGTTCAGAAGAAGATGCCCCGCTCTGCCGCATCAAGACAATGGTCAGAATCGGGTCATAATTGTGTAAATCTATGATTCTTCCGCAGCGTAGCGTGCGGTAGGATGCTCTCAGGTGCGATTGGCTGCGACGGCCAGAAGGAAGTGACCGCAACGAAACGCCTTGGCAGCGCTCGGCCCCGGAAAGGCTGTAACACTGCGCCGAAGTGATACACATCTGGTCCTGGCAGGTCCTGTCAGAACAAGTATCGCAAGAGATACCGCAAACATCACCCTTATTACCCGCAGGATTGAACTGCGAAAGCAGCAGGAAAAGAAATATGAACAGATGTCTCACAACGCAAAGATAATCATTTATTCTGTGAAGAGTATCATCTCGCGCCGAAGATGGAGCTGCCGATGCGGATGATGGTGGCGCCCTCTTCAATGGCGATGCGCCAGTCTCCGCTCATCCCCATGGAGAGTTCTGAAAGGCCGGTGCGCAGAAGCACGTCGTGCGCGGCACGGAAATCGGCGCGGATACGTGCCTCGTCGTCGGTATTTGTAGCCATCGCCATAATGCCGCGGATACGGACATTCATATAGTCGGAGGCATTAGCCGCCACATCGACGGCTTCATCAGGGCTGAATCCCGTTTTGCTCTCTTCCGCCGCCACATGCACCTCCAACAGGCAATCCACCACCCTGCCGGCAGCCCCGGCCGCACGGTCAATCGCCGAGAGCAGATGCTCAGAGTCCACCGATTCAATCAGGGTAACATACGGAATAACATTCTTGATCTTATTGGTCTGCAGGTGGCCTATAAAGTGCCACTCGATGTCGGCAGGCAGCGCCTTGGCCTTAGACTCCATCTCCAGCGGACGGTTCTCGCCAAATCTCCGCTGCCCCACAGAATATGCCTCCAGGATATCCTCCACCGGCTTAAACTTGGAAACCGCCACCAGAGCAACTGATGACGGTATTTCCTTCTTAAGTGCAATAAGATTTCCGGCTACGCCCATTATCTGCGTTTTTGCTGCTGTTGTTGCATCTTGTATGCCTCCTCCAGACGCTGCGCAAACTTGGACTTCTTGGGGGTCTTTGTATTGGCCTCTGCAGTCTTGCGGGCAATCTGAGCCTTGAGCTTATCTTCACTGACTACCCACTTGCGGATTACGAAGTTCTGACCGATAGTAATCAAGTTAGATAAGAAATAGTAATAGTTAAGACCTGCCGAGAAGTTGTTACAGAGGAGTACCATAAAGATAGGCATCATCCAGACGGTCATGAACTGCATACCGGGCATCTGCTGATTCTGAGCGGCGGTCGCGCCGGCCGTCATCTTGCCATAAACAAACATGGAGATACCCATCAGCAATGCAAACAGCGAAATATGATTGCCGTACATCGGGATGTTGAACCCGAAGTCCAGAATGGAATCGTATGTACTGAGGTCGTGAGCCCAGAGAAAACTCTGCTGACGAAGTTCAAAACTCGACGGGAAGAACCGGAACATCGCATACAGTATGGGGAACTGCAGCAATACCGGCAGGCATCCGCCAAACATACTTACGCCGCTCTTCTTGTAAAGGTCCATAGTGGCCTGCTGCTTCTTCATAGCATCGGCCTCCTTCGGATACTTCTCGTTTATCTTCTGAATCTCCGGCTGCAAGACCTTCATCTTTGCGGTGGACTCGTAAGACTTGATGGTGAAGGGCGAGATGACCAGTTTGATGAGTATGGTGAGCAGCAGGATTATGAGTCCGTAGCTGTTGAAATACTTGCTCAGCCAGTTGAACACAGGTATGATGACATACTTGCATATTGAACCGACCAGCCAGCCGCCCAGAGGCAGAAGCTTGTCATAGCTACGGTCGTATCCCTTAAGGAGCGGATAGTGGTTAGGGGTGAAGTTGAACTCGAAACTGCGGGTGAATTCGGGCCCTTTGGCGCCATAATCCACTGAGAGCTGCGCCCCGGCTGCGAAAAGACGCTCTGCGGGATCACTTTCAGGATATGCCTTCACCGCCACATCACCGCCGGAGATACCTTCTCCCGCATACAGGATCGCAGAGAAAAACTGCTGTTTGAAAGCCACCCAAGACACACTGCCGGCAAGAGACTCGCGACCGGAATCCTTGCGCAACTGTATCTGCTTGATCTTGTCGGAACCGCTGTAACGGAATGCCACCGAAGAGTAGTTTTTCTCGTTGGTATAACCCTTTTCAAGACGAGGCATATCCATGGTCCACGATAACTTGCACTGCGATGACGAACGTGGGATGATGCTGTCCATGGCCACAAAGCGCATGTCAAAACCAACGTCGTAGCTGTTGTCTGTCAAAGTATAGATGTGCTCTATGTAAGAATCATCGTCGATATAGAGGCGCATCGTGACGTTGTCGTCGGATTTGGCCACTATGCGATAATTGAAGTCGGAGGTATTGATATACTGCCCGGCATCCAGTTCAACGTCAAACTTGCTGTAGCCCTTTGGCATCAGGTAAAGGGCGGTGCTGTCGTACTTGAAATACTTCTTGATAAGGACCTCGTCTATCTGGCCTCCATGTGTAGTAAGGCCTACCCTGATGTTATCGTTCTCCAGATAGACCACCTCCTCTTCGCCGGAATACGCCATATCGTTAAGACTCTGCGTCTTATACAGCATCGTCTCTTCAGGGGCGCGGTATGCCTCGCCGGTGGTGTCGGTCATCCACTGGGTATTCACCTCTGCCAGGGAGTCGGCCCCATGCTCTGCAAGAGCCTCTACCCTCGCAATGGAATCGGCCACGAACTGGGCCCGTTTCTGTTTTTCGAACTGTTTTGTATTGTACCAGCTGAACAGCAGCAACACTACGCCGATCAGCGCAAATCCTATTAGACTATTTTTGTTCATCTGTTTAGTTCTCCGATTCCTCTGCCTTGTTCATCTCCTTGATCTTTGCCTCCAAAGCGGCCAGATCACTCTTCGCCTGCTCTATCTTGGTGCGGAAATCGCCTATCAGAGCCTCTGCGTTCTTGGATTTCTCAAAGAAGCCGATATTGTTCTCCCAGGTAGCAATATCCTGTTCAAGTTTCACGAACTCCTGGATAAGACGGTCTTTCTCTGTCAGCGGACGCGGAGCAGCACTGCGGCGTTCCTGATCGCGGCCACGGCGCATAGGGCGCTCCTCTGCCGCAAGGTCGCCAAATTTGGCGTTAATAGCCTCACGGTAAGCGTTCTGCACCTTGTCTTTCTCCTTGAAGGGGATAAAACCTATCTCTCGCCACTTTGCCTGGAAGTCGCGCATAACCTGCAGGTCTGCATCGTGGTCGCCGGAAATCTCATATGCGCCGATGGCAGCGATAAGCTCTTTCTTGGCTGCGAGGTTCTCTGCAAAATTGGCACCCTTGCCGCCGCCCTGCTTGTCCTTACGCTCAAAGAAAGCGTCGCAAGCTGCGCGGAAACGGGCCCATA
>JAFSUF010000047.1 GCA_017445425.1 Bacteroidales bacterium
CGCCACTTGCAAGGCCCGCGGCGTTGACGAAAGAACCTGGCTGGAAGATGTGCTCCGGCGTATGCCGGAATACGAGCTGAACCGGAAGGACCTATCGGAACTTCTCCCCGGTAATTGGAAGCCGGTGACAGAATAACCCTCACCAGAATCCCACTGATACGAGAAAACTACGACTGACATCTCACTGATGCCAGTCGCTATCTCACTTTGTCAATATGTACTTCTCCGGATGCTTACGCTCGCTGTCCTAATGATACTGGGCAGAGCCCCAGTATTATATGTGGGAGGGATGAAGTGAGCGTAGCGAACGGAAGTTTCTGGATGCATCTGCCGCCGCAGCAAAGCTCCGCGACTGCTATAGATATTCAGTCATTTAAGTAATTATGTCGGCAAATCCCTTTGCAAGCGAAGGCTTCTGCAGGCATGATACTCTACATAGATGTTCCGGACCATATATTAGTGTTTGAAAGGCCGTTAAATAAAAAGGAGGAAAACCCTGAGGTCTTCCTCCTTCTATTAATAATAAAGGGTTTTACTAGAAAATAAATGCAGCACCTGCTGTTAAGCGATTACGTTTCATGACGTCATCAGTATTCTTGAGGCGGTTGAGCATGCCAAAGTCGTAACCTGCCGTTATACGGACTTTCTCTGCTATTTCTGCCCCGATGCCGCCGCCCAGCATTATGTCAAAACGGCTGTAGTCTTTATCCTCGTAGTTGTTGATTATTTCACCGTCTGAGTAGCCTAAAATTGTGCCGGCAACCTTGGTGGTGGAGGCAATGCCTATGTTGGCAGTGGGACCGCCATAGAGGAACAACTTGAATGAGGGAGAAAACGCAATGGCATAGCTAAGCTGGAGGGGAACGTTAACATAGTGTTCCGTGGACTTGCCACTAAATGAGGCTAACTTGCCAAAATGTATGCTCTGTTCTGGGGCGGTGATGAATTCATAGTAGATTCCGGGATTCAGGCTGAGCCCGGGCAGAATCTCTGCTGTGTAGCCGAAGCCGGCATAAAAACCGTTTGCGGCGGTAGATTTGTTGTTGTACTTCTGGATAGAATTTACATAACCTGCGCCAAAACTCTGGGCGAATGCGGTGGTGCCTATGAGCATCAAACCGGCTGCAATTGCTAATAATTTTTTCATTTCTTTTTATTATTTATTAGGTTTTATAAGATTCTGACGCCCTTTATCTCAAAGTTAATGCCGATTCCTGAAATTTCAAAGCCTTTTTGTATATTCGCGTCAAAGAGTGACAGTATGGCAGAGAGTAATTTCATTGACTATGTCAAGATTTTCTGCGCCTCCGGTGCAGGCGGGGCTGGAAGCATGCATCTCCGCCGGGAGAAATATGTACCCAAGGGTGGCCCCGACGGCGGTGACGGCGGACGTGGCGGTCACGTCATCCTGCGTGGAAACAGGCAGATGTGGACTCTGATCCATCTCAAGTACAAGAAACACGTCAAGGCAGATGGCGGCCAGGCGGGAAGTGGCGGACTACGTACCGGGGCAGACGGTAAGGATATTGTGCTGGAAGTCCCTCTGGGTACCGTCGCCCGCGATGCAGAAACCGGAGAACAGATCTGCGAAGTGATGGAAGACGGCCAGCAGGTCATACTGCGTCGCGGCGGTCGCGGCGGCCTGGGCAACAACAACTTCAAGAGCGCCACCAACCAGACACCGCGTTATGCTCAGCCCGGTGAGCCGGGAGAAGAGGGCTGGGTAGTGCTGGAACTGAAAATTATGGCAGATGTCGGTCTCGTGGGGTTCCCAAACGCCGGCAAATCTACGCTGGTGTCGGCTCTTTCTGCCGCGCATCCCAAGATTGCAGATTACGCATTCACAACTCTTGAACCGAGCCTGGGTATAGTGAGCTACCGTGACGACCGCTCTTTTGTGATTGCCGACATCCCCGGAATCATAGAGGGGGCGCACGAAGGCAAGGGGTTGGGCCTGAGGTTCCTGCGCCATATAGAGCGGAACTCCATGCTGCTGTTTATGGTGGCTGCCGACAGTGACGACGTGGCTGCCACATACGCCGTTCTGCTTAACGAACTGAAGCTATATAATCCCGAACTTTTAGACAAGGACCGCATCCTGGTTGTAACCAAAGACGATCTGTTGGACGATGAGTTGCGCGCAGATATTGAGAAAACCCTGCCCGACGGAGTGCCGCACACCTTTATAAGCGCCGTAACCGGCAGCGGCCTGGTTAATCTGAAGGATATGGTCTGGGAGGCCCTTAACAGGGAGCTTTAAGCATTTCTGCCGGACTCCCGCTGCCAACGGACCATCATTATCACAGAATTGACAAGATAGACGCTCCACATGAGCAACGTGGCGATGCTGGCGTTCTCTCCGCCCTCGATGACGTTGCCAAGCCACATTATCACGGTGGCCACGTTGATGGCTATCCATATCCACCAGTTCTCGCTATAGCGCTTCACTGTGAGCACAAAGGCTATCATGGTGCCGACGGTAGTGAAGGCGTCCATAAAAGGCATCGCATCTACCGGCACATCCGTCAGGCCAAAGACAGTGCTGGAGATAACGTCGATGTGTTTCAAAACCAGCCCCAGGGCAATGGTTCCGGCGGCGAGCGCTGCCCCCCAGATAGCGCGCTGCTTCCATTTCATCTGCAGTTTTATGACCTCCGCCCGCTCTGCGTTCATATTCTTCATCCAGGCGCGGAATCCCACTACCTCCAGCGGCAGCAGGTATAGTACGTTCAGAAGCGTCTCTCCATAGTAGGTTGCCCTGTATGAGATGATTGCATAAAGGGCGCACTGGATTCCGCCAAAAATGTATGTCCCCAGCTTTCCCTTGCCGGTGAGCACCACCGATATGGCACCGCAGGTGGCGCTCACTACCGCCATGGCGCTGTCGCCGCTGATAACCGACGGTATCAGTATGGCCAGGGTACAGGCGGCCAGGTACACCAGTTCGTACCACTTCCATCCAGAAGTCTCCAGCTTGATATATTCCCGTAAGGTCATAGGCAAATCCTTTTACAAACAATAAAACCGACCCCTGACGGATCGGTTTTACTGAGAATAATTCAGAAATTATTCCTCCTCGAGGCGCAATTGCTGAACGTAGATAGCTTTGTTTCTCTGCTCTCTGCGGACTACAGACGGTTTCTTGAACTCGCGGCGACCGCGGAGCTCGCGTACGATACCGGTCTTTTCGAATTTGCGTTTGAACTTCTTCAGGGCCTTCTCGATGTTTTCACCTTCTTTAATCTGTACGATAATCATAATTGCTACACCTCCTTTTTTTAGGGACTGCAAAGATAAGCAAGTTTTCCGGATCGGCAAATTTTTGTTACCTTGGCGGTTATGGAAGAGCTCTTTATAGAGTATATCAGCGTGCAGCGGCGCTATTCCCCACGCACAGTGGCACTTTATCGCGGCGCGATAGAGTCTTTCCGCGACTTTGCTTTGTCCGATGTCCAGAGTGAGATGGAAGACGCGCAGTGGCAGCAGATACTCACCCCCAACCTTATCCGCGGTTATATTGCGCGTGGGCTGGAGGATGGCCTGAGCCCGCGGACCATGAACCTGCATCTGTCTGCGCTGAGCAGTTTTTGCAACTGGATGGTACGCAACTCGCTGCTCGAGGCCAATCCGGTCCGTAAGGTATTCCGCCCCAAGGAGGCCAGGCCGCTGCCGCAGTTTTATACCCAGGCCAGTATGGAGGGGTATTTCAGCGAAAGCAGTGCGCAAGGAGCGGAGGATGCAAAGGCCGCGGGCGATGGAAAGGAGCCATTCGGCGAACTCAGGGAGCGGATGATAATCCTGGTGCTTTATTCCACCGGAATGCGCAGGGCGGAGCTTTGTGGTTTGAAGGTCAGCGATTTTGACCCTGGGCGCAAGGTTTTCCGGGTCACGGGCAAGGGCGACAAGCCCAGAGAAATTCCGGTCCCCGATAGGATTTGTGAAGAAGTTTTATTATATTTGAAAAGAGTTGAAGAAAAAACGGGCGGCAGTGGCTGGTTTTTTGTAACAGACAAAGGGAGGCAGTTGTATCCGGCTTTTGTAAACAATGTAGTCAAACATGCCCTGAGCGGGGTAGAGGGTTTCACAGGTAAAAAGTCGCCGCACGTGCTGCGGCACACCCTGGCCACCCACCTGCTCAACAACGGCGCAGACATAAACAGCATCAAGGAGGTTCTCGGACACTCGTCGCTGGCGGCCACACAGGTCTATACGCACAACTCGTTCGAGCAGCTCAAAAAAATATATTTAACCGCTCATCCAAGAGCAAAAAAACGAAAGTGAAATGGAAATCAAGATTCAATCAATCAAGTTTGATGCAGATCAGAAGCTGATCGACTACATCAACCGCAAGGTCAGCAAAGTAGAGAAATTTTACGAAGATGTGGTCCGTTGTGAGGTATTGCTTTCGTTGCTTCCCGACCCCGACAACAAGAATGTCAAGGTGAGAGTCCTCATCCCTGGCAGCGAAGTCGTGGTGGAACGCAATGCGGACACGTTTGAAGAGGCCGTTACCGAGTGCGTAGGCATTCTCAAGGAGAAGATGGTCTCTGTAAAGGAGAAACGCTTCAAATAGCAGCTTAGAAAAACATAGCGGTCAGCTCTTCGCAGCTTACCTTCCCAAAATAGTCGCCGGGCCCGATCGCCGAGATCCGCCCGGCGATTTTTTCCTTGAGATGTTCGCACCCTGTCATCTTCTCGCAGAACTCCTCTATAGAGCGGATAAAGAAGAAGTCGCCGCTGACAGCGAGCCTGGTAATGATACCCTTTGATACGTCAAAAGATATCTCCACCAGGCCGCAGCTGAGCTTGGCGCAGTTAGAGAAGGTGTAGCGGGGGGAGGCAGAGAAGTTCCAGATGTCGGTGGAATATTTCTCGGCGGCGAGTTTCTCTATGGCGGCCAGGTCGGCACCTGTGTAATAGTAATGTGGTGTGTCGCGGCCGATGAATCCGCCCAGATACTCCATAAATTGCAGGCAGTCCATAGGTGTTTTCAGGTGGCTGGATATGTTTGTAACCCGGCTGACATTGGATTTCACCGCCTTGTCTGAATACTTGACGGCGCGGTTGCGGAGCGCTCCGGCAAGCGAACTCATGGAGGAACTGAAAAGCAGCGTACCGTGCTGCAGCACCCTCCCGTGCTCTATGCAGAGGGCGTTGCCTGAGAACTTGCGGCCGGAGATGGTAAGGTCGTTGCGCCCCTCCAGACGGGCGTTGATGCCCAGGCTCTGCATCGCCTCCAGTATGGGCGCGGTAAAGCGGCGGAACATATCGGAGGTGTCCTCGCCTGGCCGCCGGCTCTCGATGAAGGTGAAATTTACGTTGCCAAGGTCGTGAAACACGGCCCCGCCGCCGGAGAGGCGTCGTACGACCTTGATCCCGTTAGATTTGACATAATCTATGTCAATCTCTGCCAGGGCATTCTGGTTGCGGCCGATAACCACGCACGGGGCGTTGCGCCACAGGCGGAACACCGGCTCGCTGAAGTTGGTGAGCAGGTACTCTTCTGCCGCCAGGTTGAAATAGGGGTCGGTTTGGCTGTCTATTATGAATACCATTCGAATAATACTTGTTTGCAAATTGCAAAGTTACTATTTTTACCCAGTATTCACATTTGAGCCCGTAGGGCGATGGTAAGTCCCTGACCGGGGCCCCCGACAAGCTTGCTTGTTGGGGTGTAAACTCGAGGGAAGGGATTTAGGGATGGGGTTACGTTATGATGGATGTGCGGAGGGGAAAGTTTCGCGGCCTCACCGTCGGTTGTGTCAGTTTTGCCGCGAAACTTTAGCGATTGTGCAGGAGGATTGAGGTGAAAGCGTTATTAGCTGAGATTGCCCTGTCTGGAGCAATCTTTTTCTTTTGTCACCCGTTGGTGGCGCAGGACATTGAAGGTGAAATAGAGCAGATGGCGGAGGCCGGCATCCCCGAGGAGGCGGTGGAGGAGTATCTGCAGCAGCGTTCAGACAGGCGCACGATAAACCTGAATGCCGCCTCGCGCGAGGCTTTGGAGCGGTCCGGGTTGTTCACCCCGTTCCAGATAGCCAGCCTGTTGGAATACAGGCGCGATTACGGGGCGATTCTGACCCTTCAGGAGCTCTCTGTGGTAGATGGCTTCGGCGACGGCTTTGCGGCCAAAATAGAGCCTTTTGTGGCGCTTTATGGCGATGATAATCCGCCTCCGGCAAAGACGTCGCTCCAGGTGCGCTCGCGTTACCGCTATAAAGGTGGCGTGAAGGGACTACACCAGTATAACAGGATACTGTTCGAGCGGGGTGGCCTCAGGGCGGGAGTGCTCTTGGAGAGCGATCCGGGGGAGCGGCTGCTTACAGACTATATCGGGGCCTATGCCGGTTATTCAAAGGGGCGGTGGAGCGTGCTGCTGGGAGATTACAGTGCCTGTTTCGGGCAGGGGCTGGCGCTGTGGAACGCCTTCAGCTTCACCTCCGCCTCACAGCCCGCCTCGCTGATGCGGCGTTCGAGCGGCATAGTTCCATATAAATCAGCAAATGAATGCTCTGCATTGCGGGGGGCGGCGGTGGAATACGGTCTGTCCCGTGCCCTCAGGCTGGCCATGTTCGCCTCTGCCGCCGGAGTGGATGCCAGGGTACAGGAGGGGGGCTATACCTCCCTGCCGATCACGGGCTATCACCGTACAATTGCAGAGAAGGCGGCCAGGGATGCCATGCGGGAGTATCTTTTTGGCGGCAACCTCATCTGGCGGGGGGAGTGGTTCAACGCCGGCGTCACAGCGCTGGCCTATACCTACAGCGAGCACAATGCCCGCAAGGTGACCTATTACAACAAGTTTCAGATGTACGACGGCTGGATGGGGAACCTCGCTGCAGATGCTGCGGTCAGCATGGGGCACTGGCGCCTTTTTGCGGAGGCCGCCCTCTCTGCAAACCTGAGGCCGGCCGCGATAGCAGGGGCGGTTTTGTCGGCCTCATACAACTTTGAGGCAGCGGCATCGGTTCGCTATTACGATAAAGGTTATATCGCGCCCCACGCCGGAGCCTGCTCCACCATATCGTCGGTATCCAACCAGTGTGGGGCGGTGGTGTCGCTTATGGTACGCCCCGTCCGGGGGCTGCTGGTGACATCGTTCTCGGAGGCTGTGTACTATCCGTCGCCACGCTATCGGGTAGAGACTCCCTCCGGTGCGGTTTACGAACGGCTGCATGTAGGATACGCCTCAGGAGGGTGGAGTGTCTCGGTTCAGGATAATTATGTGTGGCAGAGCAGCGACGGCTCGCACAAACATTCTCTCAAGCTGGCCGTTAAGGGAGAGTGGGGGCGGTGGAAGGGGTCTGTTAGAAGCGGGGCGGTGCTACTTTGCCGTGACGGGGAGATATCGGAAGGGTTGGCCCTCTCCGCCTCGGTGAGCCGCGAATTCGGCCGGATGCGCCATAGTGCCGCCGCCTCGCTGTCGCTTTTCAATACCGCCGGATATGATACCAGGGTCTATCTTTACGAGAAAGATTTGCCAGGAAGTTTTTCCTCTCAGTACTATTACGGCAAGGGAATTGCAGCAAGGTGCATCGTTAAGATAAAACCCTGCACAAAACTGGCCCTGTCTTGTGTCGCCGTGCTTTCTGCGGTGCCAGAGTGCCGATTTCAGGCAGATTATAATTTTTAGTAAACAAAACAATTGTTAAATTTGCTGCTTTACAGTCCGGCCTCTGAATGATGGGAAAGACAATCGCAATAGCCAACCAGAAGGGTGGTGTAGGAAAGACGACCACGGCCGTCAATCTTGCCGCTTCGCTGGCTGTGTTGAAGCGCAAAACCCTGCTGGTGGATGCCGACCCCCAGGCCAATGCCACCGCCTATCTGGGGTTCGATTCGGATGCCGATACCGGCCGGACTCTGTACGAGGCCCTGGAGGGGAGATGCCGGCTGGGCGAGACCATCCTGGATACATCCCTGGACCATCTTAAGCTGATCCCTTCGCATGTCAACCTGATCGGGGTGGAGGTGGAGCTGCTTAACCGCAACGGCCGTGAAACAGCCCTGCGCAAGACTCTGGAGGCGGTCAAGGGGGATTATGACTATATCATCATTGATTGTTCCCCATCGCTGGGCCTGCTCACGATAAATGCCCTCACGGCGGCCGATTCTGTGATTGTGCCTGTACAGCCGGAGTATTTTGCCCTGGAGGGGCTGGGTAAGTTGCTCAACACCATCAAACTGGTTCAGGCAAAGGTCAACCCCAACCTGGGCATAGAGGGTTTCCTATTCTCTATGTACGACAGCCGGCTCAAGCCGCACAACCAGGCGATAGAAGAGATTCGCGCCCAGTTCCCGCAAAAGGTGTTCAAAACCATTATCTGCCGCAGTTCACAACTGGTGGAGGCCCCCTCTGCCGGCAAACCGGTTATCGTTTACGACCCGGAATCGGCGGGCGCAGGCAATTTTATGAATCTCGCAGAAGAACTTATAAACTCCAACTCTTAGCCGGATGAAAAGGACCCTGCTGATAACAATAGTGATGATGATCGCCTGCCTGCAGGCGTCGGGTCAGGGTATTTTCAAACAAAACGATTCAATGGCCGCGGCTCCGGGAGAGAATGCTTCATCTTCTGAGTATAAGGAGGACGAGAACGAGACCGATGCAGATACCCTGCAGGGATTCTCGCTCAAGCATCTTACCCGCGGCTTGCATCACAAAGAACCGCTCAGGCCAGGCTATGCAGCATTTGGAGCGGCTGTAATGCCGGGGCGCATCCAGATTTACAACAAGGATTACTGGAAGTTGCCGGTGGCATATGCAGGTATCGGAGCCGGAATAGGCGGTGGCCTGTATTTCAACGAGCAATATCACAAGACCGGAGACCAGAAGTTTGCCACCTACCGTACCCTGTGCTATGCGGGGGCTGCCCTTTTTTATTGGGGCCAGATGCTGGACGGGGTGGCCAACCTTACTGACTCCCGCACCCCTGATCCGGGCAAGGCGGCGGTATTCTCTGCCCTGCTGCCGGGTCTCGGCCAGGCTTATATCGGTGAATGGTGGCATATCCCCATCTGGTACGCCGGGCTTGGTGTATGCGCATATACCCTCCACCTGAACAACATGCAGTATCAGCGATACAAATACATCTATAAGCTTGCAAGCGACAGCAGTTCCGGTTATACGGGACGGATTACCGTTACCCAGGCAACAACATACAAGGATCTTTACCACCGCTACCGCGACTATTCTGTGGTTGCGACGGTACTGGTGTACGCACTCAACATCATAGATGCCAACGTGTTTGCGTACATGAAGGATTTCAATGTGAGCGATGAACTGTCTCTGAACGTGAATCCGGCGCTGATAGAGAATATAGACAGTAATATCTCTCCGACGCAGTCGATGCCCTCGTTCGGGGTTAACATGACATTTAATTTTTAATCACATACACATCACACTTTTTCAATGTACTCACCTTCTAAATCATTAACAAAGCTGCTTTTAACGTTGCTCCTTATGGTGGCTGTCCCATTCTCGTCATCGGCGCAGAAGCGCAAGCCAGAAACTAAGAAGGTTCTCAAGGATTCCATTTCTGTACTGCTCTCCAAGCTTGATTCTATGCAGCGGGCATACGATGAGATGGTATCCGCCCCTTTTGAAGAGATTGCCTTTGCCTCCGATGAAGACAGCCTCGCTGCCGACGATGACCCCAACTTCAATACCGACTCTGCGCTGGTAGCATGGTACGACAATCTCAGCCGCCACTCACTGGACGAAGAGGAACTCATGGAGGTGGGCGATATGGTATATACATCCGAGGTCCCCGATTCTGTGTATATCGCCCGGCTCAACCGCATCAACACATCGGTAAAGATTCCGTATAACGATGTCGTGCGCAGCTATATCATCTATTATACCCAGAAGATGTCCCGCTCAAAAATCAGCAAGATAGTGGGGTTGTCATCCTATTACCTGCCCATCTTTGAAGAGATATTCGACCAGTACGGTCTTCCCCAGGAGCTTGCAAAAGTATCTGTGATTGAGTCGGCGCTCAATCCTATGGCGGTTTCACGCGCCCGCGCGGCAGGCATGTGGCAGTTCATGCGCCGTACCGGAACCCAGTACGGCCTTGAGATAGATGAGTATATAGACGAGCGGTTCGATTATATAGAGGAAACTCATGCGGCAGCAAAGTATCTGCGGGATGCCTATGCCATCTTTGGAGACTGGTCGCTGGCGATTGCCTCTTACAACTGCGGCCCCGGCAATGTGAACAAAGCCATCAAGAGGGCAGGCGGCGGACGTGATTTCTGGGATGTGTACAGGTATCTCCCCCGGGAGACCCGCGGTTATGTGCCGGCTTTCATAGCGGCGATGTACACCCTGGCATACTACAAGGAGCATAATATAGTGCCTTCGCATATCGACACTCCTCCCCAGGTGGATACTTTCCACGTCAACAACAATGTCCACTTCGGGCAGATTTCAGAGTGCATCGGCATCAGTGTGGATATGCTCCGCAACCTCAATCCGGAGTATGTCAAGGATATTGTCCCCGGCAAGACAAAGACCCGCGTGATAAAATTGCCGTACAGTTTCTCCGGGGCATTCATCGATGTCCAGGATACAATTTATGCATATAAGGACAGCATCTTCTTCGATCCCATCAAGGTAAAGGAGGTCAGCGTGGTGAGGAATACCCGTTATTCTTCAGGAGCGCCGACCTATACGACCTATACAGTCAAGAAGGGTGACAGTCTGGGCAAGATTGCGTCGCGCCACCATACCACCATCGCAAACATCAAGAAATGGAACGGACTGCGCAGGGAAACCATCGTCCCCGGCCAGAGGCTGAAGATTTACAGCGGCAAGGGCCCTTCATCATCGTCGGTGGCATCTTCCGGGAGCTCCAGGTCATCCCAACCGGCTACCTCCACCAAAGGCGGATATGTCACTTATACCGTGCGCAAGGGAGATACCCTGTATAGTATAGCCAACAAGTTCCCTGGCGTGAGCCTCAACGACATCATGCGGCTCAACGGCCTCACCCGCAATTCCAAGATTTATACCGGCCAGAAACTTAAGATCAAGAAGCAATAGTTGAGTGCAATTATTTGGAGATGCAAAAAGTTTTTATACCTTTGCATCCCCAAACCAATGGTGCCATAGCTCAGTTGGTAGAGCAAAGGACTGAA
>JAFSUF010000048.1 GCA_017445425.1 Bacteroidales bacterium
CCTTCCAAATCTTTTTAAAAATATTTTTACTTGGGCCTCAGTTAATAAAAAATTGTATACATTTGCGCCGCAATGGGAATGATAAACCATACAATCTTTCATGCTCGTGTCCGACGTTAAGCCAGTGGGG
The DNA here is from genome assembly GCA_017445425.1 of Bacteroidales bacterium. GTDB lineage: Bacteria > Bacteroidota > Bacteroidia > Bacteroidales > UBA932 > Equibacterium. Next base: position 131 of record JAFSUF010000048.1, read on the forward strand.
CGATTTCAGCTCGCCTTTCACATTGGCTTTCTCTCAAACAACCCGGGACAGCAGAATCCCACTACATATTCCTATAAACAATTACCGTTCATTTAAACAATGAATATTTCCGTATTGGTGGCTGATGCAAGCCACACAAAATTCGCACCGGCGATTTGTGAAGAAATCGCAATCTCCGCTAAAGAGCGCGGCACCGGCATCGCAAAGCGTACGCCAGAATACATAAGTGAAAAGATGCTTGCCGGCAAAGCCGTTATAGCCGTGACCGACGACGACCGTTTTGCAGGCTTCTCTTACATAGAGAGCTGGGAGGGCAAGCAGTTCGTGGCCAATTCCGGCCTAATCGTAGCCCACGAATTCAGGGGTATCGGCCTGGCCAAAAGCATCAAACAGCGTATTTTCCGCCTTTCAAGAGAGCTCTATCCTGCAGCGAAGATATTCAGCATCACCACCGGAGCCGCAGTGCTCAAAATGAACTACGAGCTGGGCTTCCGCCCCGTCGCCTTCCAGGACCTCACTCACGACACTGAGTTCTGGAAAGGGTGCGAGGGGTGCAAGAACTTCCATATCCTCGAAGAGAACAAATATGAGCGCTGCATCTGCACAGGTCTGCTTTTTGACCCTAAAGAACACATACACATCATAAACGGATGAGACAAGTCCCTTCCCCGGGGAAGGGATGTAGGGATGGGGACAAACATAACAAGAATGTGCGGTAGGGAAAAGTTTCGCATAACACCTACCGCTCAATATTAAACAAAAAGGTAAATGCGAAACTTGTGAGTATGGCTAACAAAAAAGTAGTTGTCGCGTTCAGCGGCGGATTGGATACATCCTACACGGTGATGTATCTCGCAAAAGAGAAGGGCTATGAGGTGCACGCCGCGTGCGCCAATACAGGCGGTTTCAGCCCGGAGCAACTCAAGACCAACGAGGAGAACGCCTATAAGCTGGGCGCCACCAAATATGTCACCCTGGACGTGACCAAAGAGTATTACGAGAAGAGTCTTAAATATATGATATGGGGCAATGTGCTGCGCAACGGCACCTACCCTATCAGCGTATCGTCAGAGCGCATATTCCAGGGGATGGCCATCGCCCGCTATGCCAAGGAGATTGGCGCCGATGCAATTGCACACGGCTCCACCGGTGCCGGCAACGACCAGGTCCGTTTTGACATGACCTTCCTGGTGATGTGCCCCGAGATGGAGATCATCACCCTCACCCGCGACGGCAACCTGAGCCGCAAGGAGGAGGTCGACTACCTGAACGCGCACGGTTTTGAGGCAGATTTTGCAAAACTGAAGTATTCCTACAACGTCGGCATCTGGGGCACCTCCATCTGCGGCGGCGAAATATTGGACAGCAGGCAGGGCCTGCCGGAGTCGGCATACCTGAAACAAATCACCAAAAAAGGCAGCGAGACCCTCGCCATTGAATTCCAGGAGGGCGAGATCTGCGCCGTGAACGGTGTGAAATACGACGACAAGATCGAGGCTATCCAGGCCATCGAGAAGATTGGTTGCGCGTATGGAATCGGCCGCGACATGCATGTGGGCGACACAATCGTCGGCATCAAGGGGCGCGTCGGTTTTGAAGCGGCAGCTCCCATGCTTATTATAGGTGCGCACAAGTTCCTCGAGAAATTCACCCTCTCAAAGTGGCAGCAGTACTGGAAAGACCAGGTTGCAAACTGGTACGGCATGTTCCTGCACGAGAGCCAGTATCTGGAGCCGGTGATGCGCGACATCGAGGCGATGCTCTCCAGCAGCCAGCGCAACGTGAGCGGCACCGTGACCCTCAACCTGCACCCCTACGGCTTTGAGACCATCGGTGTGGATTCTGAGAACGACCTGCTCAAATCCAAGCTTGGCGAATATGGCGAGAGCCAGAAGGGCTGGAGTGCAGAGGATGCCAAGGGCTTCATAAAGGTCACCTCTACCCCTCTGAGAGTTTACTACGGCAATCATCAAGAAGAACTGATATGATTAAAGTTGCGATAGCAGGCGGCACCGGCTACACCGCGGGCGAACTGCTCAGGATACTGATTCACCACCCCGGCGTGGAGATTGTCTCTGTGATGAGCACCACCAGTGTGGGCAAAAACATCACCGATTTCCATCGCGACCTGCTTGGCGAGACCGACTTGCAGTTTACCGACACGCTGAGCGAACCCGATGTGGTTTTCCTCTGCCTGGGCCACGGCCTCTCACGCGAATTCCTGGACACCCACGACATCCCCAAGGGGTGCAAGATTGTGGACCTCGGACAGGACTTCCGCAACACCCCCGACTATAACGGGAGGCACTTTGTATATGGCCTGACCGATGTCTTCACAAACGAGATTGAGGGTTGCGACTATGTTGCCAACCCCGGCTGCTTTGCCACCTGCATTCAACTTGGCCTGGTACCTATGGCGGCCATGAAGATATTCAGCGACGAGATTCATGTAACAGCCATTACCGGCGCCACCGGAGCGGGCCGCAAACTATCCGAAACCAGCCATTTCCCCTATCGCAACGACAATATTTCTGTATACAAACCCTTCTCGCACCAGCATCTGGAGGAGATCGGGAACACGCTGGCCGCACTCAGCGGAGAGCGCCAGACTATCAACTTTGTGCCTATGCGAGGCGACTTCCCCCGCGGCATATTTGCCAGCATTTACACCCGTTGCAGCGCAACTGCAGAGGAGGTAACAAACATTTACAAAGAGTATTACAAGAACTCCCCGTTCGTCTTTGTGAGCGACCAGCCAATCAGCATGAAGGAGGTTGTGAATACCAACAAGTGCCTGCTGCACGTAGAGAGCCATAATGGCTACATTCACATCACATCCATAATTGACAACCTGCTCAAAGGGGCCAGCGGCCAGGCTGTGGAGAACATGAACCTGATGTTCTGCCTGGAGCGCACTACCGGCCTCAAGCTCAAAGGGAACGCATTTTAACAATAAGAGATGGAACTTTTCAAGACATACAAACTTTGGCCCATCGAGCCCGTCAAGGGTCAGGGCTGCAAGGTTTGGGACAAACAAGGCAATGAATACCTCGATTTTTACGGTGGACACGCTGTAATCTCTGTGGGACACTGCCACCCCGGCTACCTCTCTGCACTTACAGAGCAGGCCGCCAAGCTGGGATTCTACTCAAATGCGGTTGAGAATTCCCTGCAGACCACTCTCGCCGCAAAACTCGGCGCAACATGCGGATATCCGGATTATAACCTGTTCCTGTGCAACAGCGGTGCCGAAGCAAACGAGAATGCGATGAAGCTCGCATCGTTCGCCACCGGCCGCAGCAAGATTCTCGCCTGCACCAAGGCCTTTCACGGCCGCACCAGCGGTGCCGTGGCTGTGACCGACAACCCCAAGATCCAATCCCCCTTCAACAAGACCGGCAACGTGGAGTTCATTCCGCTTAACGACGTTGCATCGTTGGAGGCCAAACTCGCCACCAAAGAGTTTGCAGCCGTCATCATAGAGGGCATCCAAGGTGTTGCCGGCATCTGGGAGCCATCCGCAGAGTTTCTCAATGCCGCCCGTAAAGCCTGTGACGCCAACGGCTCATTACTCATTATGGACGAAGTCCAGAGCGGCTACGGACGCACCGGCCGCTTCTACGCCCACCAGCATCACGGCATCAAAGCCGACATCATATCGATGGCGAAGGGGATGGGCAACGGCTTCCCCATCGGGGCAATCATCATAAATCCTGCGATAGAGGCCACATACGGCATGTTAGGCACCACCTTCGGAGGCAATCACCTCGCCTGTGCAGCCGCCATCGCCGTGCTGGACATCATTAACGGCGAACACCTGATTGAGAATGCCGCCGTCCAGGGCGAATATCTTATGAATCGTCTGGCAGGCAACCCGGCCGTGAAGCAGCTGCGCGGCCGCGGCCTGATGGTCGGCATCGAGGTCAAGGATGGGTTCGAAGGGTTGCGTGACCGCCTGCTGTTTGAGAAACACGTATTCACCGGTGGCGCCGGGGCAAATGTTATCCGCCTTCTCCCGCCGCTGTGCATCTCCAAGGCAGAGATTGACCAGTTTATAGAGAGATTCAACGAATTAACCGCATAGCTGACAATGAGAAACTTTACTACCGTTAAAGATATCGGGCCTCTCTCCGAGGCTCTAGAGAAAGCCAGATTCGTAAAGGAGAATCCATTTGCAGACCAGGCCCTGGGCAAGAACAAGACGCTGTTGATGGTGTTTTTCAACTCCAGCCTGCGTACTCGCCTGAGCACCCAGAAGGCCGGCCTGAACCTCGGTATGAATGTAATCGTGCTTGACATCAACCAGGGAGCCTGGAAGCTCGAGACCGAGCGCGGGGTAATTATGGACGGCGACAAGAGCGAGCATATCCTGGAGGCAATTCCGGTTATGGGAAGCTATTGCGACGTGATCGGGGTACGCAGTTTCGCCCGCTTCGAGAACAAGCGCTACGACTACGACGAGGTCATCCTTAACCAGTTCATACAATACTCCGGACGTCCGGTGTTCAGTATGGAGGCGGCCACACGCCATCCTCTCCAGTCGTTTGCCGACCTTATTACTATTGAAGAGTACAAAAAAACAAGACGCCCCAAGGTGGTTATGACGTGGGCACCCCACCCCAAGGCCCTGCCGCAGGCGGTGCCCAATTCGTTTGCCGAGTGGATGAACGCCTACGACTGCGATTTTGTGATTGCACAGCCGGAAGGTTACGAGCTTGAGCCACAGTTTGTCGGCAACGCCCGGGTGGAATACGACCAGGACAAGGCGCTTGAAGGTGCCGACTTTGTATATGCCAAGAACTGGGCCGTCTGCGCCGACGCAAACTACGGCAAGGTGCTCAACACCGACCGCAGCTGGACCGTTACCACAGAGAAAATGGCGCTCACAAACAACGCCTATTTCATGCACTGCCTGCCGGTACGCCGCAACATGATAGTAAGCGACGATGTGATTGAGTCACCGCAGTCGCTGGTAATCCCGGAGGCCGCCAACCGCGTGGTCTCTGCCCAGACAGTACTTAAAGAAATCCTCCTGTCTCTCTAAATGGAACATCTAAAAGTCATAAAGATTGGCGGCAACGTAATCGACAATCCACAGGCGCTGGAGGCGTTTCTGGAGAAGTTTGCCACCATTGGCGGGGCCAAGATATTGGTGCACGGGGGCGGTGCCATTGCCAGCCGTATGCTAAAGTCCATGGGCATCGAGCCGGTGATGATTGAAGGCAGGCGCGTTACAGACGCCGCCACTCTGGATGTTGTCACAGCCGTGTACGCGGGTTTAATCAACAAGATTATAGTCGCCACCCTCCAGAAATATGGCTGCAACGCCGCCGGCCTCTCCGGCGCCGACTGTAACGCGATAGTATCCCGCAAGCGCCCAGCCAAGCCAGTCGATTATGGCTTTGTGGGCGATGTGGAAAAGGTGAATGCGAATGCTTTTGAGATATTCCTGGCAGCCGGCATCACCCCGGTGGTGTGCGCGATTAACCACGACGGGCAGGGCACCCTGCTTAACACCAATGCAGATACCGTGGCCTCCAGCGTGGCGGTGGCAATGAGCAGCCTCTACGACACGGAGCTGGTGATGTGCTTTGAGAAGAACGGCGTGCTATACGACAAAGACGATGACACCTCCGTAATCCCCCAGATTGACAAACCCCTCTTTGAACAGCTCAAAAACGAGGGAAAGGTCAATGCAGGGATGCTCCCCAAACTCAAAAACGCCTTTGACGCCATAGACGCCGGCGTCGGCAAGGTTATCATCAAGAATTCAAATCATCTCACAGAGGATATCGGAACCACCATAGTTTAAATATGGAGTATTATCATAACCTGGCCATAGAGTTGCTTGAGACAATCATCCCCATACGTTCATACTCTTATGAGGAGGCAGAACGTGCCGCATACCTTGTAGGATGGCTCGCCGGCCATGGCATAAAAGCCGAGCGCATAGGCGACAACATCTGGGCAAAGCAGGTCTTTGACCCGGCTGCCCCTACCCTTATGCTGTGCGCTCACATAGATACCGTGCAGGCGGTTGACTCATACACCTTTGACCCGATTCATCCACCGCTGGACGAGGAGAAAATCCTTGGCCTGGGAAGCAACGACGACGGCGGCAGTCTGGTGAGCATGATCACCACCTTCCTCTATTTCAAGGAGCACGGCAATTGCCCGGTGAACCTGCTGCTATTGTTAAGTTGTGAAGAGGAACGCTCCGGAGACGGAGGGACCCGGATGCTCGGCGATTTCATCGCTTCCAATGCCGATATGGCCATAATTGGCGAGCCTACCCGGATGAGGGCGACCATCGCAGAGAGCGGACTGCTGGTTCTGGATGGCATTGCTACCGGAAAGAGCGCCCACGCTGCACGGGCAGCAGAGGGAGAAAACGCACTCTATAAGGCGATTGAAGATATAGAGAAGTTAAGGGAGTACAAGTTTGACCGCGTATCCCCCACCCTGGGAGAGGTCAAGCTGGTAGTGACCCAGATCAATTCCGGCAAAGCCCACAACGTGATTCCCGACAATTGCACCTTTGTGGTTGACATCCGTCCAAACGAATGTTACGACAACCACGAAATTGTGAACATGCTCCAGAGTGAAATCAGCAGCACTATCACTGCCCGCAACTTTGCCAACCGCTCCAACGCCACCCCCAAGGACTCACCGCTATACAAAACGGCAGAAAAGCTCGGGATGGAGATGATTACATCCCCCACATGCTCCGACTGGATTAGCATGCCCATCCCGGCTATAAAGATAGGGCCCGGGGACTCCACCCGCTCCCACAAAGCCGACGAATTCATCTATAAGAGCGAAATCGCGGACGGCATTGACAAATACATTACCTTTGTAGAAAACATAGTACTCTGACCATGCAAACTCTCTGGAATAAAGGCGTCGAGGCGGCACAGGCCGTAGAAGATTTCACAGTCGGCCGCGACCGCGAAATGGATATGAGACTGGCAAAATATGATGTCATGGGCAGCAAGGCACACATCGCCATGCTCTCCAATGTCGGCCTGCTCCCTAAAGATGAGGAGCAGTTGCTCCAGAAAGAGCTCGACAACATCCTTGGCCAGATTGAGCGTGGGGAATTTGTGCTTGAGGATATAGCAGAAGACATCCATTCCCAGGTAGAGATATGCCTGACGCGCACACTGGGCGACCTTGGCAAAAAGATCCACTCCGGCCGCAGCCGCAACGACCAGGTACTGGTCGATCTCAAACTCTATATGCGCGCCGAGCTGGAAGCCATCCGCGAGGCGGTTTTGCAGCTGTTCGAGCAGTTCCAGGGCCTCGCCGAGAAGCATAAGGGCGTTATACTGCCCGGTTACACCCACGGTCAGATAGCGATGCCGTCGTCGTTCGGGATGTGGTTCGGAGCATACGCAGAAAGCCTTTGTGACGATATGTATATGCTTGGCGCCGCCTACAAAATCGTGAACCAGAATCCTCTCGGGAGCGCGGCCGGCTACGGCAGTTCCTTCCCTCTGGACCGTACGCAGACCACCCGCACTCTCGACTTTGAAGACCTCAACTACAACAGCATAGCTGCACAGATGAGCCGTGGCAAGAGCGAGCGTGCGCTGGCAGCCGCCCTTGGCTGCCTGGCATCCACCTTGAACAAGTTTGCAGCTGACTGCTGCCTCTATATGAGCAGCAACTATCGCTTTATCTCTTTCCCGGACAGCCTGACACCGGGCAGCAGCATAATGCCTCACAAAAAGAACCCCGACGTATGGGAGATAATGCGCGGAAAGACCAACATCATCGCCTCTGCAGAGACCTCGATTGCCCAGCTCTCCGCAAATCTGCCCCACGGCTACCATCGCGACTTCCAGCTGCTCAAGGAGATTCTTTTCCCCGCGATAGACACCGCCCGGGAGTGTCTGGCGATGTGCAGCTATATGCTCGACAACATCTCTGTCAAGGAGACAATCGTGAGCGGCAGCAATATGTACGATGATATGTTCACCGTGGAAGAGGTTAACAAGAAGGTGCTTGAAGGGACACCGTTCAGGGACGCATACCGCGAAATCGGTATCGCCGTGAAGGAGGGTAAATTCTCCTATACCGGTGCAAAGACGGTAGAAGGACTGCACCACACGCACCAGGGCAGCATCGGAAATCTATGTACAGAGCAGATCAGTCAAAAAATGAGCAGAGCTGCCCGTTGGTAACGGGGTCGTACCACTCTGACTGATTGATTGCAAAGCTGCCGTCCTTGACAGCTTTCACCTTGCATTTATATTTGCGGTTCCATCCGCGGCGGATACTTCTGAGGCCGCCGGAGGTAAGATAGGCGTACACCACCGGGTTTACCACCAGCCGGACGCTGCGCATAGGCTCCTTCTCCAGAATCTCCGCCAGATGGCGCTCCAGGGCATCGTCAATCAGCGTGGTAGGGCCAATCTTACCCGTACCCTTGCATGCGGGGCAAACCTCCTGCGTCTCGACCTCGGTGGCTGGACGCACTCTCTGGCGGGTTATCTGCATCAGGCCGAACTTGGTCAGGGGAAGCACAGTGTGGCGGGCACGGTCCCCCTCCATCAACTGCATCATATATTTATAGAGCTGATTGCGATGCTCTACATCGTCCATATCGATAAAATCTACAATCACGATGCCCCCCATATCGCGCAGGCGCAGCTGGCGGGCAATCTCCTCTGCCGCAATCATATTGACCTCAAGCGCATTCTCTTCCTGGGCATCGGCTTTGATACGGATGCCGCTGTTGACGTCAATCACGTGCATCGCCTCGGTATGGTCAATCACCAGATAGGCGCCGCGCTTGAGTGACACCACCCTGCCGAAAGAGCCCTTGATCTGACGTGTTATGTCAAAATGGTCAAAGATATTCTGCTGGGCAGTGTAGTGGTGGACTATCTGTTCCTGTCCGGGAGATATAGTGGCAACGTAGGCGCAGACCTCGTCGAAGGTGGCCTTGTCGTTGACATAGATGTGCGAGAAATCGTCGTTCAGAAGGTCGCGGATAAGGGTGTTGACGCGGCTGGTCTCGCGGAAAAGCAACTGTATCTCTTTGCTGCGGGCCACCTTCTTCCATGAACTCTCCCACTTGGTGATGAGGCCCTTGACTTCGGCGTCCAGGATAGCGGCCCGCTTCCCCTCTGCCGCGGTGCGTATGATGGCACCGTAATTCTTGGGGAGGATGCTGTAAATAAGACGACTGAGGCGCGCCTTCTCCTCTTTGGAAGATATCTTCTGGGATATGCTGACCTTATCGGAGAACGGTAGCAGGACAATATTGCGCCCCGCTATGGATATCTCCGCCGTCAGCCTCGAGCCCTTTGTTGAGATGGGCTCCTTGACAATCTGCACCATCACCGGCTGGCCTACGTGCAGGTGGTCCTGGATGTGACCCTCTTTCTCCAAAGGGTCGGCAATTGCGACCTTTTCAAAAAAGGTCGTATAATTTTTAGAAATGTTGATCTGCTTTACAAAAAAATCGAACGAGCGGAAGTTGATGCCAAGGTCAAGGTAGTGGATAAAAGCCTCCTTGTCGTCACCGATATCCACAAAGGCGGCATTGAGCGAAGGGAGCAGTTTTTTCACCTTGCCCAGATACACGTCGCCAACGCAATAGTTGGCCTTGGCCTCGCTCTCGCGATCGTACTCTATGAGTCTCCCGCCCTGCGTCAGCGCAAGCTGGGCAGAGCCCTTGGAGACATTAATTATCAGATCTTTATCCATCGTAAAAAGGCTGGCCTTTGGCCAGCCTTATATAGCACATTAAAAAGATTATTTCTTTTTATGTCTGTTCTTGCGCAAACGTTTCTTACGTTTGTGCGTAGACATTTTATGTCTCTTTCTCTTTTTACCGCTAGGCATAGCTATTAGATTTTAAAGTAATTATTTCAGCTTCTTTACCTGATCAACAAAAGTCTTGGCCGGCTTGAAAGAGGGGATCTTGTGGGCCGGTATGGTGATGGTAACATTCTTGGAGATGTTGCGGGCAGCCTTCTCTGCACGCTGCTTAACTACAAAACTACCGAATCCGCGGAGATAAACGTTGTTACCCTTTGCCAGGGACTCCTTTACACTGTCCATAAATGCTTCAACTACATCCAGGACCAATACTTTCTCGAGGCCTGTAGATTTAGCGATTTCGCTTACGATGTCTGCTTTAGTCATAATGAGATATATACTTTTTTATTATATGATATTCACGGGGTTAGAGCACGTTGACTCAAGTGGACTGCAAAAATAGACTTATTTTTTTATTTATCAAACAGATATCACATTTTTTTTATTTTTTCACTTTGGCACAATGATTGACCATTATAGTGCACTATACCCACTACTGACAATTTGACATAAAAATGAAAGACAACATATTTTTCTCGGGTGAAGATGTCGGCATGAACATCATTCCTGTAATGAACATCGATCCGGGCTACAAACTTCAGGATGAACAGCTTCCGGAGGTACTGCCAATACTTCCGCTGCGCAACGCAGTGCTTTTCCCCGACACCGTGATACCTATTCCGGTACGCAGGGAAAAGTCCATCCAACTGCTCAATGAAGCCTACAAATCCAATAAACTTATAGGTGCAGTGGCGCAACGCGACCCTAAAACTGAGGATCCTCTGGGAGAAGACCTCTTCCCTATCGGGACTATGGGGCGGATTGTGAAGATTATTGACTTGCCCAATGTGCCGGTAACCGCCATCATCCAGGGGGTGCGCCGCTTCGAGATAAAGTCGGTGGACATCACCTCCCCCTATCTTATGGCCACGGTGAACTATCTGCCGGACGACCTGTCACAGGTATCCGACCCCGACATGAACACCATTGTGGACGGCATCAAAAGCGCCGCACTGCGCATCATCAAGCTCACCCACAGCGTTTCCCAGGAGGCCGGCTACGCCATCCGGGACATTGAAGACAACGCTTTCCTCGTGAACTTTGTGGCGACCACAATCGATGTCGAGAATCCGCTGGAGAAGGTTCCGCTGCTGGGCGAAGGCAACATAAAGAAGCGCGCCACAGCCCTGCTGGCCCTGCTGGACAAACAGATAGAGATTCTCAAGATCCGCGAGGACATCCAGAAAAAGGTAAAGGTGGAGATGGATCAGCAGCAGCGTGAGTATTACCTCAACAACCAGCTCAAGACCATCCAGGAGGAGCTCGGCATGACCGGCTCCGGAGAGGACGTGGACGCCCTGCGCAAGGCCGCGGAGGGTAAAAAATGGCCCGATTACGTGGCGGAGGCTTTTGAGAAGGAGCTTCACAAGATGGAGAAGACCAATCCGAGTTCTCCCGACTATAATGTCATTTACTCATACCTTCAGTTTATGGTGGACCTCCCCTGGAACGAGGCCACAGAGGACAACCTTGACCTGAAGCACGCCCAGGAGGTTCTGGACGCCGACCATTACGGTCTGGAGAAGGTCAAGGACCGCATAATAGAGTATCTGGCCGTGCTCAAGCTGAAGGGAGATATGAAGTCCCCCATATTGTGCCTCTACGGCCCTCCTGGCGTGGGTAAGACCTCGTTAGGCAAATCCATCGCCAAGGCGCTGGGGCGCAAATACGGCCGTATCTCGCTGGGCGGCCTGCACGATGAGTCCGAAATCCGCGGCCATCGCCGCACCTACATCGGAGCTATGGCAGGGCGGATTATCCAGACCATCAAGAAGACCGGCACGGTGAATCCGGTGATTGTATTGGACGAGGTGGACAAGGTGTCCAACGACTTCCACGGCGACCCCGCCAGCGCCCTTTTAGAGGTGCTCGACCCGGAGCAGAACACCGCTTTCCACGACAACTACCTGGATTTGGACTACGACCTGAGCAAGGTACTGTTCATAACCACCGCCAACAATGTAGAGACCATCCACCCCGCCCTGCGCGACCGCATGGAGATGATCAACGTTTCCGGCTATCTGGCAGAGGAAAAGGTCTCCATAGCCAAGGATTATCTGCTCCCCAAGCAGCTGGAGATGCATGGCCTCACATCCAAGGACCTTAAACTGAACAAGGCTGCGATAGAGGAGATTATCAACAATTACACCCGCGAATCCGGGGTGCGCGGCCTGGACAAGCAGATTGCCAAACTGTGCCGTATCACAGCTAAGAAGATTGCCCTGGGCGAGGAGCGCGAAGCAACCCTCAGGCCGGAGCAGGTGCGCGAATACCTTGGCCTCCCTACCAACCACCACGACATGCAGAAGGGCAACGAGATGCCCGGCGTGGTCACGGGCCTGGCCTGGACCGAGATGGGCGGCGAGATACTCTTTATCGAGTGCAGCATCAGTGACGGACAGGGACACCTCTCCACTACCGGCAATCTGGGTGACGTAATGAAGGAATCTGCCACCATCGCCTTCCAATACCTGAAGGCAAATGCAGCGAAGATAGGTGTTGACCCCAAGGTGTTCCACGAAAAGGATTTCCACATCCACGTGCCGGAGGGTGCGATCCCCAAGGACGGCCCCTCTGCCGGCATCACAATGGTTACCGCCATTGCCTCCGCGCTTAAGAACCAGAGCATCAAGAAAGGTGTCGCAATGACCGGCGAGACCACCCTCAGGGGCAAAGTACTCCCCGTCGGAGGGATCAAGGAGAAAATTCTGGCCGCCAAACGGGCCGGCATCCATACAATCGTGATTTCCGAGGAGAACCGGCGCGACATCGAGGATATCAAGGAGATTTACATCAAGGGTCTGGAGTTCAAATATGTTGCTACTGTCAGTGAAGTTCTTAACTTTGTATTCGAGTAGGGCATTTTTGTAACGAAATGAACGTTATCATAGAACCTTCTTGGAAGGAAGTTCTCAGCAGCGAGTTCGACAAGCCATACTTTGTCGGGCTCGCTGCGGCTTTACACGCCGAGAAAGCGCGCGGGCTGGCCATATATCCTCCCGGCGGCAAGATATTCAACGCCTTTGCGCTGACGCCGTTTGACAAGGTCAAGGTGGTGCTGCTGGGGCAGGATCCATATCACAACCCGGGGCAGGCAGAGGGACTCTCGTTCTCGGTACCTTCCGGCGTGCCGCTCCCGCCGTCACTTAAGAATATATACAAGGAAATCTCTGATGATATCGGCATAGATATGTCCCACAAAAACGGTTCCCTGTGGGGCTGGGCGGATCAGGGGGTATTCCTGCTGAACGCCATCCTTACGGTGCGCGCCGGGGCAGCCGCATCGCACAGCCGCCTCGGGTGGCAGACCTTTACCGACGCGGTAATCCGGACCATCAGTGACCGCCGCAGCGGGATCGTCTTTCTCCTGTGGGGCAATTTTGCCCGGAGCAAGAAAGCGCTGATAGATACCTCCCGGCATTATGTACTTGAGGCGGCGCACCCTTCGCCCCTTGCAGGCGGGGCGTTTTTTGGCTGCCGACACTTTTCCAAGACTAACGAAATCCTAACCCAAAACGGCTCCCAGCCGATAGACTGGAGCAGATAGTATTATGAAAGCTGCTGTATTTCCCGGATCGTTCGATCCATTTACCCTCGGGCACCTGGAGGTGCTCAAATCTGCGCTGAAAATCTTTGACAAGGTAATAGTGGCGGTGGGCCACAACTCCTCCAAGGGGGGCGGATTCTTCCCCACAGACATCAAGGTCCAGATAGCCCGCGACGCCGTTTCCGGACTGGAAAACGTGGAGGTTTGCTCTTTCAGCGGCCTTACCGTTGACTTTTGCGTGGAGAAGGGGGCAAAGTTCATAATCCGCGGCATGCGCACCACCACCGACTTTGAACTTGAGCGGGCTATCTCACAAGCCAACAAACGTATGCGCCCCTCAATCCTCACGGTGTTCATCCCCTCCAGCCACGAGTATTCGTTCATCTCCTCCACAGTGGTGCGTGACGTGCTTATAAACGGCGGCAAGGCCACCGACTTTATCCCAAAGAACGTTGATATAGCAAAATATCTGAAAATGATTCAGAAGTGAGGCGGATTGCCCTCATAATCCTTTTGTCTGCCGCGTCTTGGCTCTGCCGGGCGCAGTCTGCCGGCAATGTGTACGATTCGCTCCGGAGCTATTTTGCAGCCATCAGCATAATGCCGGTCGATTCCATAAATGCCAGGTTGGATGCTCTCATAGCCTCTGCCGCAGACGACGATACACGCTCTGCCATAGCGGGCCGTGCCTTTGATTATTATATGGACTGCCCCGTTATGGGGGCAGAAGGAGTATCTGTTTACATTGCAGACAATTATTTTCTTAACAAACGGCTCACCTGGCCGTCGGAGGCCACCTGGCCCAATCTTTACGCCTTTGCAGAATTCAACCGGCTGTCACTGCTTGGGATGCCTGCGCCGGAGCTGGTTCTGGAGAGTTTAGATGGCGGGATGGTGGATATCCGGGAGGATGTCGGAGGATACAAGATATTGTTTTTTTACGAGGATGCCTGCAGCACCTGCGTGAAGCAGACTCCCCTGATTGTATCGATACTCAAGGAGTATTCCGGCGCTGCCCCCATAAGATTCTACGCCGTTTACACCCAGGGTGACCGCACTGCATGGGCAAAATATGCACTCACCAACTTCGGCGGCATAAACAATCCGTTGGTGCAAGTCTATAACCTCTGGGATCCGGAAGGGGCATCTGAGTTTCACAAGAAGTACTCGGTGCTCACGACCCCCGCCCTGTTCCTGCTGGATGCCGACAACCGGATTGCCGGGCGCAAGCTGGACGCTGCCGCGCTGTCAGAGCTGCTGGGCCAGAAAGAGTCTTTTACATCTTCACTGAACGACCTTCTGGATGGCGTCAGGGACAATCTTGGCCTGGGAACCGAAACAATGGCAGATGTCTGTGCCGCCTTCGCTACCCGCATAGGAGATGACCCCGGGATGTACCGCGACACCTATCTGGGTATCTATAATTACCTGCGCGGCAAGGGAGAATACGAGGCCCTGGAGAGTGCCGCGTATGTTGCAGAGAACTATATCCTCGGCCGGCCCGGTATGTGGTCCGCAGAGATGACAGCTCAGATAGAGGATGCCGTGCGCCGCTTCAGGATGAATCCCGTTGGCGCGGTGGCTCCAGACGCGAGCCTTCGCAACCGCTGCGGCGGCCAGACACAGATGCTTTCTAAGCGCGGAAAGAACTATACCGTACTGTTTTTCAACCTTATTTCCTGCAGTGAATGCGCTGCATGGAAGCAGCAGTTGCTGGAGATGAAGACGCTGCTGCGCGAGAAAGGAGTCAAGGTTATCTCCGTCTATGTCGGCCCCGATTCTGATGAATGGAAAGATAGTCTCCGCAAAGGTGTCACCTCATCCACCGGAAAGCGCATTTCCACCTGCGGCTGCTGGTGGCGCGACCTGCGCACCGACTGGCCCGGCAGCGACCTCTACCAGCTCTACGACCTGACCACCGCCCCGCGCATCTATCTCCTGGACGCCTCCGGCACCATCATCGCCAAAGACATCACCCCCGCAACCTTGCGGGAATATTTATCTGAGCTATAATCCGGGAACCTTACGGAAGAACAACTGTCACCTGGCACTCGGCGGCGATGCCGGCGGCTTTGGCTGAAATGATTGCGGTGCCGACGCTCTCTGCAGTGATTTTTCCATAGTCATTGACGCTGACTACGGAAGGATTGGAACTGCTCCAGAACACGGTTTTGTCGGTGGCATCTTCCGGGCCGACTGTTGCATAGAGAATCTCGGAACGGCCTTTTTCCAGTGTCAAGGAAGGCTTGTTGATGGTAACTGATTCAACGGGAGCAAGCACGGTGACGACACATTCTGCCACCTTGTCTTCTGCCTTTGCCACTATTTTGGTGACGCCGCCCTTTAGTGCGGAGACTACTCCGTTGGAGTTGACACTCAAGATATCGTTGTCCAGGCTTGTCCATGTCACGGTCTTGTCAGTGGCATCTTCTGGCTCCAGTGTTGCAACCATCACGAAGGTGCTCCCTTTATCGACCGTAAGTTCCCTGGCGTTGAGGCTGATGGCAGTTACAGGTGAATATACGTTGACCTGGCACTCCTCGCTTACGCCGCCGGCAGTGGCTGTAATAGTAGCAGAACCACGCCCGAGTGCCACGAGTTTGCCCTGATCTGAAACCTCTACGATCTGGGGGGCGGAACTGCTCCAGACAATTTCGTCGGTAGAACCTTCTGGAACTACGGTAGCAGCCAGCCATTCAATTTCATTTTTATACATCTCCACGGAAGGCCTGTCAATCGTTATGTCTGTAGCAGGGATTGATTTACGGTTGACTGTCAGCTCGCATGTGGCCTGAAACCCCTCTACAGAGGCCGTGATGGTGGCAGAACCGACCCTTATTCCGGTAACGAGGCCTTTTGTGGTGACCCACGCTATTTTTGAGTCAGAAGAAGACCAGGACACCTTTCTGACAGTTGCATCGGACGGGGTTACGACAGTGGCCAGCTGTAAGGTTTAGCCGACCTCTATCCCGGTTTCGGTGTAATTGAGGCTGAAAGAAGAGATCGGAACAACTTCACGCTTCACACAGGAAGAATCCGCGATTAAGAGAATGACGGACAAAAGTAGAAGCAGGCTTTTACGTAGAGTCATTTTTGCGTTTACATGCACCGTTTAGATGTCACTTCCCAGGCAAATGCCCTAAAATGCCGCGCAAAGGTCAGAAAATATATTCACATCCACAAAACTATCTCCTGCTCTCTTCGTACAGGCCTGCTATCAGGTTTGCGGTTTTCTCCAAGCCGAAGCGGCTGGTGTTTAAGCAGAGGTCGTAGCTGGAGCTGTCGCCCCATTTCTTGAAGGTGTAATAGTTGTAGTATGAGGCACGCTTGCGCTCAGATGACTCTATGAACCTGCGAGCCTCCTCGTTTGTAAGGTTCTCCCGCTCCATGACTCTCCCTATACGATACTCCTCATCTGCCGTGATGAAAACAGAGAAGAGTTCCGGACGGTCGCGGAGCACATAATCTGCACAACGGCCCACAAACACCCCGGAGCCATTGTCTGCTATCCTGTTTATCACCGTGCTCTGCAGGGCGAAAAGGCCGTCACCGGAGAGGTTTCCGACATCGGAAAACTCGCCGGAGTCGGAATAAACCGGGCCGCCGATACCCAGGAAACGGACAAATCTACCCAATGCCGACGGCCGCTCGTCCTGCTTGGCAAAAAACTCCGAAGCGATCCCGCTCTCCCGGGCGGTAATCATCAGCAGGTTCTTGTCATAAAGCTCGATACCGAAGTGTTCGGCAACCATTCTTGCCACCTGCAGCCCACCGCTGCCAATCTGCCGGCCGACAGTTATGAGAATCTTTCCGTCCATATCTTATTGGGTTGGTTGCGAAACAGGTTCTTTCCCGAGCCGGTCAAACTCGCGCATCATCGGGATAAACAGCGCCAGGGCCACCAGCGAAGAGACCAGGTCCGATGCCGGCAGGCTGAACCATACGCCATCGGTACCCCAGAATGAGGGTAAGATCAGCAGGAAAGGTATCAAAAACAGCAGCTGGCGCGACAGCGACAGGAAAATGGCTTTCCCCACCTTGCCGATACACTGGAAAAAGTTGGTTACCACGGCTTGGAAGCCCACGATGGGAAACATCAATACATCTATCCTGAAGGCGCGGGCCGATATTGCGCGCAGCTCCGCATCGCTGGTAAAGAGCGATACTGCCAGGTTTGGCATCACCATACCGACGATGAAGCCCAGCGTCATGGCGGCCACGGAGCATAATATGGTCAGCCTCACCACCTCTTTCACCCTGCCCCAGTTGCGGGCGCCATAATTGTATCCGGCGATGGGCTGCATCCCCTGGTTGAGCCCCATGGAGAGGGTAAAGAACAGGAAACACAGGCGGTTTGCGATACCGTAGGCACCTATGGCAAGATCCCCGCCGTACCGCTTGAGCTGATTGTTGATAAGTATCACCACAAAGCATGATGCGATGTTCATCAAAAAAGGCGACATTCCTATGGAAAGGGAGCGCCAGGCAATCTTGAAATCAAACTTGAACGCCTCCCTGGAAAAATGTAGCACATTCTCGCGGTCGCACAGGGTCCTGGTTATCCATACAAGGGCAACGAACTGGGCCAGGACAGTAGCGATTGCAGCCCCCCTGATACCCATCTTGAACACAAAGATGAAAAGCGGGTCAAGGATGATGTTCAGCACCACCGCCAGTATCGTGGCCATCATCGCCAGGCGCGGCCTGCCGGAAGATCTTACAACACCGTTGAGGCCATGATAGAGGTGGGATATGACATTACCCCACATGATTACCACCATATACTCGCGGGCGTAAGATATGGTGTTTTCGCTCGCCCCGAAGAAATAGAGGATCGGGTCCATGAAGATAAGCGAGAGGGCCGTCACCACAAAGCTGATTACCAGATTGAGTATCACCACATTGCCCAGCACCCGGTTAGCCATCTTATAATCTTTCTGACCCAGCAGGATGGATATCAGGGTGGCGGCACCGACCCCCACCAGGGTGCCGAACGCGGTGGCTATGTTCATCAGGGGAAATGTCACCGCAAGGCCGGAGATGGCCAGGGGCCCGACCCCGTGCCCGATAAAGATGCTGTCCACCATGTTGTAGAGCGAGGTGGCAAGCATCGCAATTATTGCGGGCGTCGCATACTGCTTGAGCAGTTTGCCGATTTTTTCTGTTCCTAACTCTACGGGGATCATTTTCAGGTTTTATTTGAACCTTGCCAGCGGAGTAACGCTCCCCTTTACCTTGTCACCCACCGCAACCAAGGGTTCTACATCCCCCGGAACCAGGACGGTCAATCTTGAGCCAAACTTGATAAAGCCGGCTTCTGAGCCTTGGACACACTGCGCCCCCTGCTCTGCATAGCATACAATCCTGCGCGCCACAATGCCTGCAATCTGGCTGAACATCACCTCCCGGCCTGCTGCATCACGCACCACAATGCTGGTGTGCTCGTTCTTCTCGGAGGCCTTGGGGAGAAATGCCATGAAATGGGCACCGGGATAATATTTGCTATAAACCACCTCCCCTCCTGTGGGGAACCATGTGATATGGACGTTAAAGAGCGATAGGAATACTGATATGCGGGTACACTCGCACCCAAAATATTCATCTACATATATCTTGTCCACCTCAACCACTTCTCCGTCTGACGGAGCTACAACCAGCTCTGCATCAGAGGTGACTTCACGCTTGGGAGAGCGGAAAAAGAAAATCATGATCGCAAACATGAAAAGGCATACGGCAGAGAGAACCACCTTGAGCAAGGGATGGTGACACCATTTTAGCACAGAGGCAAATGCCGCTGCCCAAATAACACTGTTTGCAATAATAAAGGGTATGCCTTCGGTATGAATGCCCATATCAATATGTAATTAAATAACTCCTGCTAATATAAAAAAAACTGTCACGGCCGGTATCGCAAACAGGGCCCCGTCAAAACGGTCGAGCAGTCCGCCGTGCCCGATAACTATCCGCCCGGAATCTTTCTGCATGTAATGCCGCTTTATCATCGATTCAAACAGGTCACCGAATATCCCCATCACCACCACGATCAATGCCGCAACCAGCCACTGCCAGAGCGGCAAAGTAAAGATGCCGGTATAATATATAGCCACGGCGGTAATGAGGGTGAATATGAAGCACCCGACAACCCCGGCCCAGGACTTCTTGGGAGAGATTTCAGGGGCTATCTTGCGGCTCTTTTCCCTCTGCCCGAAAGCCATCCCTACCGCATAGCCACCCACGTCGTTCATCCAGACAAGAGTCATGACAGCGACGAACAACCTGGGGGAATAGGCTCCCGTTGAATCGAACATCAACATATTTGTTATGACAAAGGGGAGCAGCAGATAGACTATCGGGAAACAGATATCCTGGACAGTCAGATGCACAATCCGCTCCTGACGGTCAAAAAGCATGGCCGACAGCAGCATCGCCAGCAAAGGGAACGCTACCAGAAGCCATTTGTTATCTACATCATATACCTTAAATATGACACAGGCCAGGAAGAACGCCACACACAGGGCTATCATCATAGAACGTATCGCGGTATGGGTACCACGGCCCAGGGACATCCTGTAGAATTCGTTAATCATCAATGCCATACCAGCGGCAAAAAGCGCAGCGTAGAGCAGCGGATGCAGCAGCACGCAGCCTACCACCGCCACAACCAGAAGTACGGCGCCGAGAGTCCTGTATAACAGTGATGACTTAGCCATAACAATTAGAAGAGCGTTGGCTGCGTCGAATTATCTTCAACAGCTACGGGGTCAGAGGCTGCCTCACCCGTCTCTTTCCTTGGAGCCGCCTTGCGACGTGCACGCGGCTTAGGTCCAGCCTCATCCGGGACAGTATTATCTGATTCATCGGAAGGATTATCTGCAGGAGCCTCGTGAGAAGCCGGTAAAGGTTCGCCGGCCGGCTCAGATGGCAAATCCCCTTGAGCAGAGGGCTCGGGGGTCACGGGGGAATCTTCCACGGCAGAAGCTTGCGGCTCTTCCAACATCGCATTGGGATTGACGCCGCCCGGGCGGGGGCCAAGGATCCGCTCGACATCTTCAGAGAAGATAACCTCACGTTCCAGAAGGAGTGCGGCCAGCTGTTCAAACCCTTCCCTATGCTCTTCAAGTACACGGGTTGCAGTATTGTAAGCCTGGTCTATCAACCGCTTGACCTCTTTGTCAATCTCTTCTGCGGTCTTATCGCTGTAGGGTTTTGTGAGCCCCATATCGCTGCGGCCGGTGGAGTCAAAGTAGGACACGTTACCGATGCTGTCACTCATGCCAAAGTAGGTCACCATTGCGTTTGCCTGACGGGTGAGTTTCTCCAGATCGTTGAGGGCGCCGGTTGAGATATCACCGTTGACCATCTGCTCCGCGACGCGGCCCGCGATGGTGGCCGCCATCTCATCCAGCAACTGCCCGCGCGTAGTGAGCTGGCGCTCCTCCGGCAGGTACCATGCCGCGCCCAGCGCCTGTCCGCGAGGGATGATGGTAACCTTGAGCAGAGGATTAGCGTGCGGCAAAATCCAGCTGACAGTGGCGTGGCCCGCCTCGTGGTGGGCTATCGTCCGCTTCTCCTCTGCAGAAATTATCTTGCTCTTGCGCTCCAGTCCGCCCACAATGCGGTCAATCGCAGCTAAGAAATCCTGCTTGTCCACAAACGCCTTGTTATGGCGTGCTGCGATAAGAGCCGCCTCATTGCAGACATTTGCAATATCGGCCCCTGAGAAGCCAGGGGTCTGCTTCGCCAGGAAGTTTATGTCAAAGCCCGGGGTGAGCTTGATCTTGCGAAGATGCACCTTGAATATCTCCAGACGCTCCTTGAGTTCCGGCAGGTCCACATGGATCTGACGGTCAAAGCGGCCGGCGCGCATAAGGGCGCTGTCCAATACGTCGGCACGATTGGTCGCCGCCAGCACAATCACGCCGGAGTTGCTGCCGAATCCGTCCATCTCCGTGAGGAGCTGGTTAAGGGTGTTCTCCCGTTCATCGTTAGAGGAGAAGCCGATATTCTTGCTGCGGGAACGCCCCACAGCGTCAATCTCATCTATGAAAACTATGCAGGGAGCCTTCTCCTTTGCCTGACGGAACAGGTCGCGGACACGCGATGCGCCCACACCCACAAACATCTCCACAAAATCGGAGCCCGAGATAGAGAAGAACGGCACGTTTGCCTCTCCCGCCACAGCCTTTGCCAGCAAGGTCTTGCCGGTGCCAGGAGGGCCTACCAGGAGGGCGCCTTTGGGAATCTTACCGCCCAGGGTGGTGTATTTCTTGGGGTTCTTCAAAAAGTCCACAATCTCCATCACCTCCACCTTGGCCTCCTCCAGCCCTGCCACATCCTTGAATGTGACTTTGTCCTGGTCTTTCTTGTCATTCTCAAAGAGCTTTGCCTGCGATTTTCCGACATTAAAGATGCCTCCGCCTATGCCGCCCCCGCCCATATTGCGCATGGGGAGGATAAACAGCAACACAAAGAAGAAAATCATCAGGATAATCCAGATCCAGTCCATTATGTTGGCCCAGGCACTGGTGCGCTCCTCTATGACCACATCAAAGCGGTCCAGCTCCGGCATCTGCTGCAGGACGGCGTCAAACTCGCTCTCCGCATTGAAAGAATCAGAAACCAGGAAGTAGAAATAAGGGCCTTTCTTGGGTTGTGTCCCCTCGGGGAAATAGTTTTTATAGCGCTCTGCGCCACTGCCCTTGATATATACCTCGCCGCGGTTGGCATTGCGGATATAAACCACCTTCTGCACGCAGCCGGTGGGGAGGATTTCGTCACGGACCTCAAACCACTCCTTTTTCACGGGGTTTGTACCGCCGCTGGTGCTCCATAGCGCAACCAGGCCGCCGATTATCATTGCGTAAATCAAAAAAACCGGCCAGCGGGGACGGCGCAACTGACCGCCTCCCTTTCCGTCAGGGGTGTCCTTGCCCATACCGAACATATTGCCCAGGGGGTTGTTATTCTTCCCGTTATTGTTACTGTTGTCGTTACTCATCTTCTTCTCCGTAGTTAGTCTTTTCTGCATCTGCCCAAAGATCTTCCAGGCGATAGAAATCGCGGTATTCACTCTGGAAGATATGCACCACAGTATCACCGTAGTCGAGGATTATCCAGAAGGCATTCTCCCGGCCCTGTGACCGGATGGGGTCGCGATGGCACTGCAGCCACATCTGCTCCACCACATTGTCGCTTATGGCTACAACCTGGGTGGTGCTGTCTGCATTGCAGATCACAAAACTGTCTGTAATGGCTGTCCCTATATTAGTAAGGTCCATGGAGACTACGCCTTTGGCCTTCTTGTCCAGCATAGCCGCGGCAATAACTCCGATTTCTTTTTTCTGGGTTTCGTCAATCATAAAATATGCACTAATTTCGCCGATGGCGATTAATCTGCGAATTTATGAAAATTAAATGGCATAACACAATCGAATCCACATTTTCGGGGATGGAAATTGCAAAAAACCAACTGGCCGACAAGGAGGTTTGGGCAGCCCGTTTCCAGACCGCCGGACGCGGACAGAAAGGGAATACGTGGTGCAGCGCCAACGGGGAGAATCTCACGTTCTCGATTTATCTTAGACACCGCGGCCTCGAGGCCCGCAACCAGTTTGCCGTCTGCCAGGCAGTGTCGCTCGGAGTGTGCCGTTATCTCGTCACAAAAGGGGTGGACGCCTCCATAAAGTGGCCCAATGACATCTACGTGGGTGACCGCAAAATATGCGGAATCCTGATCTCCAACACCGTCTCCGGCGCCCTTTTGAAAGATTCTGTGGCCGGCATCGGGATAAACCTCAACCAGATTGGATTCCCGGACTGGGTACCAAACCCTGTCTCGCTCAAACTCATAACAGGAAACGATTATGTCATTGAGGATGAACTGCCGCTTGCGCTGAATGAGATTTTTGCAGAATATGATGCGATAGGCGACAGCACCGCCCCAGATTATTTGCGCCGATTGTACCTGAAGGACACCCCTCACATCTTTACCGATGCCGCCAGTCGCGAGCAGTTTGAAGGATCAATCAATGGAGTGGCTACCGATGGCAGGCTATCAATCATTGACAAAGAATGCACCCATCGCTTATTCGCTTTTAAAGAAGTGATATACTAATAATCGGCTGCAGCCGATAGCGGAAGGCGCGCGGGTGGCATTAAGAATTGCCAGCCCGTAGCGGCGGGGTTTGGGGCAGCGCCCCAGTATATCAGGCGTTTGCCATAAAGGAAATCGTCTTGAGCGGATCGGGTGAACCAAACACAGAACTGCCAGCCACAAAAGCATCTACGCCAGCTGCGGCAAGCCCAGCCACGTTCTCCTCGTTGACGCCCCCGTCAATCTCTATCAGACACTTGCTTGCAGACGCATCTATCATCTGCCGCAGCTTACGCACCTTATCCACCGAACGGGGGATGAACTTCTGCCCCCCGAATCCGGGATTCACCGACATCACCAGGGCGAGATCGAGTTCACCCAGCACATCTTCAAGCAGGCAGACGTTGGTATGCGGATTTATGGCTACCCCGGCCTTCATCCCGGCTGCATGGATTGCAGAGATGGTCCGCTCCAGGTGGGTACAGGCCTCCAGATGCACAGTAAGGTAGGTCACCCCCAGGCTTGCAAAGCTGGAGATATAATTATCGGGATTCACAATCATCAGATGGGCATCCAGCGGCTTCTTGCTGTGCGCCGCAATGTGCTTTACCACCGGCATCCCGAAAGAGATATTTGGAACAAACACTCCGTCCATCACATCCAGATGGATCCATGAGCACTCCGATTCATTCAACATCTCGATATCACGTGCAAGGTTGCCAAAGTCGGCAGAAAGCACAGAGGGGGCGATTATATTTTTCATCTCTATTAGTGTTTCAGATTATTTATCCCAGAAGCTGCTGGACTTGTCGTACTTGAGCAGGCTGCTCAGGGTGGATGCATTGGCTGCAATGCGGAAACTCCAACTCTGCCACTTTCCGGAAGGGACCCATGATACGCTCATATTGAAGCAATGCAGGTCGTATGTGGCACTCAGCTGCGATGTAGTCATGGTCATCGAGCTCAGGTCAAACCCTGTGTTCAGAGATACATTCAGCGCTTTGGTTATGCGTATCTGGCCACTTACGGTGGCGGTACGGGTAAACTTATCCACCTTCTGGAGCTGGTTATTGGTATAGCTGTAGGAGCCGGTATATGCGAAGTTCATGCTGAAGCTCAGGCTCCACGGCACCTCAGGGTTCATATAATATACCCATCCGCCCGGGATATACTCGCCCGTGACCGGGTGATAATATACGCGGTAGTAATCGTCGTGACTCGGCTTGATCCCGGAGGGGTCGCGCCGCCCGTCGTTACCGTCTATGCTCCCTTTGCCGTTCAGCGAATATGAGAGGGAAGCCGAGGCGTTGGTGATGCGCGCCAGGCGGTGACGGGTGGCTATGAGGAACTTGTTGCACCTCACACCCCGCTCGTTAACGTCATAAGGGTCAAGCGTAAGATTACCGTTGATGCCGACCTTGCCAAACACGGTGGTACTGCCGGATATGGAGATGGTAGAAAGGCGCAGCGAGTCGGCCATGAAGTTGTAGGAACCGCCGATGCTCAACTGGTCTATCAGTTTGATCTTCTTGGTGCCCACACCCGTAGTGTCTTTAAGGTCTTTCACCTTGGCCTCCAGGTTGTTTCCGAATGAAAAGCTCAATGAGCCGCTCTTGCCCTTGCCGGGCGGGCTGTTGATCTGGCCTGCGTAAATGTTGTAATCCTTGGTCACCTCCTCACCCTTGCTGTTCACATAGGTGAGCGTACGCCATCCGTTGGCCGCGGTTCCCAGTTCGGGATGATATGAGAGACTGAACGAGGGGGTTATCATGTGGCGGATTGCCTGCAATGTCCCCTTTGGGTTGAACTGGAACAAACCGTATATGCGGGTACTCATAGAGATTGACGCAGAATAGTTCTGCGTGAAACCCAGAGTAGAGAACTGACCGGACATGACCGATTCCACCTGACCTGTCTCCGCGTTGTAGAACTGGGTGGTCTTGCGGAAGTACATGTTTGCACCATAGCTTATACCGGGAGAGAAGTTAAAGTATTTCAGGAGGGTGAATGAAGGCAGGCCGATGGTAACCTTGTGTGTCATGCCATTGTTGAACTTGTCTGCGAACCCCTCCTGCATAAACTCGCTCGCCTTGAAGTTTATCTTGTTCTGCAGCGAGGTGCTGTAACTCAGGGAAATCTGCTCATAAAAACGCTCCTTCCCCACCCTTACTTTACGCTTGAACGGAAAAAAGCGGTTCACGTTGAAGGTAAGGTTAGGAAGCGTGAAAACGTAAGAAGAGTCTTTTGTATTCTGGCTGTGAAGCATATTCACAGAGAGGCTTCCGAAAGAGAAACTCTTGGAATATGATATGGAAGAAGAGGTCTGGCTCTGTATAGCCTCCGATACGCTGGTAGAGTTGTAGCGGCTGTTAGACGGGCTTGAGAAGTTAACCGATGCCCGGAATGTGGTTCCGGGACGAGCCTTGGCATCCTGGGCATGCGACCATTTTACGCCAAAGTTCTTGGATTCGTTGTAGCTGCTGGTACCCTTCTCGCCGGTCTTGTCCACGGAATAGGTCACGTTAAGGTCGCCGGAAAAGGCATAGCGTTTCTTGTAGCGGGAGGTCAACTCCAGCGCCCATGAGCCGTAGCTGTAAATGTCGCCGGTGAGAGATATGTCCACATGGTCGTTAACCACTATGTAATAACCGAGGTCGCGCAGATACAGGCCGCGGGCATTCTCCTCACCGAAGGTGGGGATCATGATACCGCTGGCTCGGTCGGGCATATTAGGCACAAAGCCAAAAGGCAGGGCAAGCGGCAGGGGGACGTCCTCCACCACAAGATATGCAGGGCCGAACACGGTGTGCTGACTGGGCTTGGTAATTATCTTTGCCGCCGTCATCTGCAGATAATAGTGGGGATGTTCCGCGTTGCATACTGTATATTTACCGCCGGCTATGTTCACAGACTGGTCTTCCAGCATCTTGAGCTTCTCTCCGCGCAGCTCCCCGTCCTGCTGGTTTGTCACCATATTCTTGATGCGGGCCTTGCGGGTGTCAAAACTGTAGTAGATCTCCTCCATCTTGTACTCCGTCTTGCCGTCTTTGAGCACCGGCTGCCCTACCCAGTTGTTTTCGTAGTCCTTTGTCCCGCGTGCGTACACTATATTATTGTCAAGATCGTAGGCCATGTAGTTGGCCGTAATCTCGGTCTTGCCATATTTAACAGAGACATCACCATAATAATATATAACCCGCCGGCCGCCCGTGAAATCCTCTATGACAGAGTCTTTGGCAGCAGAGAAAGCGGGCCTCTGAAGGGCACTTTTGGGACGCACGGTGAGTTTGGCGGCTGAGTCCGCAGCCGCAAGGGTAGAATCGGGGGATGAAAGCTCCAGCGAGTCAGCCACCGGCATAGGAGGGACATTATCCTGCAGCACCGGCTCGCCGGCTGCCGCGTCATTTTGCACGGTGGCTCCTTGGGATACCTCCCTGACCGGCACAAGGCTGCGCTTATCAACAACCTGGGCGACGGAGAACACGCTCCGGCACAATATTATCAATAGCACCAATATGTATTTGATCCGACGCACGCCAGGCCTTAAAACTCGATTATTTTATCTATCTTTGCAAAAGTGCAAAAATACAGATTTTAGGAACGTTTTACAACTTATATGCCGATTTCGTTCTCCAGAAGGTTTCTTGCAGCGGTTTTAATTGCCGTTTGCGCTGTATTTTGCTCCTACGCTGCCACCCCGGAAGAGGGCCTGAAGTTGAGAAAGGTAGTGATTGACGCGGGGCACGGCGGGCACGACCCGGGCGCGATATCCAAAGACCGCAAACTCTACGAAAAGAACGTGGTGCTGGATTTGGCACTGATGCTTGGCGACAGGATAAAGGGGGCTTACCCCGACGTGAAGGTGATATACACCCGCGACAAGGATGTCTTTATCCCGCTATACAAGCGGGCCGACATCGCGAACAAGAACCATGCGGACCTGTTTATATCAATCCACTGCAACTCCGTCGATAACACAAAACCCTCCGGCTTCGAGACTTATGTGATGGGGATGGACCACAACGCCGCCAATATGGAGGTCTGCAAGCGTGAGAATTCCGTGATTTTGCTGGAGGACGACTAT
Organism: Bacteroidales bacterium; assembly: GCA_017445425.1. GTDB lineage: Bacteria > Bacteroidota > Bacteroidia > Bacteroidales > UBA932 > Equibacterium. The sequence goes on from JAFSUF010000048.1 coordinate 27,746, forward strand.
ACCGCGAGATACCAGGGCTTTGACCCTAACGACAGCGAGAGCTACATAATGTTCAACCTGATGCAGAACGCCCATTTTGAGCAGAGCCTGATTTTTGCCGAGCTCTGCCAGAACTCGATGAAAGGCGGCCCAGTGATTAAGGACAGGGGCATCAAGCAAGGCGCCCTGGTGGTGCTATGGCGTAGCACCATGCCTTCCGTACTGGTGGAGGTGGGGTTCATTTCCAACCCCCAGGACAAGGCGGCGCTGGCGTCGAAAGAGAAGCGGCAACAGATTGCCGGGGAGCTTTTCAATGCTTTCAAAAAGTTCAAGGAGCAGTATGAGGTAAGCGGTGGCGCAGGTGATGAGGAGACTCCTGAAATCATCCCGGAAGAGACTGAACGTCCCTCAGATGAGCCAGCACCGGCTCCGGAGTCCCCCGCCCCCGCGTCTGCCGGGCAAGGTGCTTATTTCGCCGTCCAGGTCTTTGCCATATCAAAGAGCCTGAAGTCAGACGACCCTGCTTTCAAGGGGGCGAAAGATATCCGCAAGTTCAACGCCGGGAAGGTGTTCAAATATACCGCCGGGACCTTCAAGACGGAAGAGGAAGCCGCCGCTGCGGCGCTAAAACTTTCTGCAGATTTTCCGGGGTGTTTTGTGGTCAAGGTAGATAATTCTGAAATCAGAAAAAAATAATTTTTCTTTACAAAAAGATAAGGCTCGCAGAATCAAACCGATAGACAAATGAGTTTTTTATAAGACACTGCCCCACAATCGATTACGGGCGCCGAAAATTTTCAATTTGGATATCAGGCACTTATAAAGAATTTGAATTTTGCAAGCAAATTTTCATTTTTTATTTATCTTTTTTTCAACCAGTTTTGTTGTAGCAAAAATTCTGATGACAAAACCGGATTACATAATGGTGTGGGAAGAGTGTCTTGCCATAATTAAAGACAACACCACTGAGGAGGGATTCAAGACTTGGTTCGCCCCCATAAGGGCCAAGAGCCTGGTTGGCCGTACCCTCACCCTGGAGGTCCCCTCACACTATGTCCGGGAGCATATAGAGAGTCATTACAACGATTTATTGCTCAAGGTCCTTACCCGTGTCATCGGCAACGGATTCCGCCTTATTTACAGTGTCCGCGTGGTTGGCAACAGCTATGTACGCACCCTGGAGAGCAGCCGCGAAACCCCTGAAAACCGGGCGGTGGTGCTCAATGGCGATGCACAGCGCTACAATGGCAGCGCATATGCGATTCCGGGCATACAGAAGGTCAAGATAGATTCTCATCTGAACTCCAACTACGACTTTGAAAACTTTGTCGTGGGAGAGTGCAACCGCCTTGGATATTCTGCCGGCATGAGCATTTCCAACAATCCGGGCAAGAATGCCTTCAATCCTCTTTTTATTTACGGAGGTCCCGGCCTGGGCAAGACCCATCTGGCTCAGGCTATCGGCATCGCCACAAAGGATATGTTCCCCGACAAGATTGTCCTGTACGTAAATGCCAACACCTTTGTTGCGCAGTATATGGACACCGTTGGCGTAAACCATCAGATCACCGATTTCCTTCGCTTCTACCAGGCAGTTGACCTGCTCATCGTAGATGACGTCCACGAGTTTGCAGACAAGAAGGGCTCGCAGAATGCGCTGTTCCAGATTTTCAACTATCTGCACCAGTTGCAGAAGCAACTCATCCTCACCTCAGACAAGCCGCCGGTGGAGCTGTCGGGCTTAGACCAGCGCCTCCTCTCCCGGTTCAAATGGGGTCTCTCGGTAGAGCTTACCATGCCGGACTATGCTACTAAACTGGCCATACTGAAGTCTAAATGCCTCCGCGGCGGAGTAGAGGTTCCGGAAGAGATTCTGGAGTATATCGCCGAGAACGTAAAGGGGAACATCCGCGAACTGGAAGGAACCATCGTAACCCTTATTGCACAGGCTACTTTCACAAAGAAAGAGATTACCATGGAACTTGCCCACGACCTCATTGAGAAAATCGTGCAGACTCCCCAGAACGAGATTACGGTGGCCAAGATATCCAGGGTCGTATGCGACTACTTCAAGATTGCTCCGGAACAGATTGCCAGCAAGAGCCGCAAGCGCGAGGTGGCACAGGCGCGACAGATTGCAATGTATCTGAGCCGCACCCTCACCAACACGTCGCTCTCATATATCGGCAGCCAGATTGGCGGTCGCGACCATGCAACGGTGCTCCACTCATACAACACAGTCAGCGACCTGATTGACACAGAGCGTACTTTCAAGAAGTACATAAGCGACCTCAAGCGCATCCTTTGCCAATAAACAAATACTTATACGACCTATGAACGAGGAAAAAATAATGCCTTTTTTCCGGGATATACTGCGTATTCCGCGTGAATCCGGACACGAAGAACATATAATTGAATTCCTGCTGGAATTTGGCCGCAGCCGGGGGCTTGAAACAAAGCGTGATGCCATCGGCAACGTGCTCATCACCCGGCCCGCCTCCGATGGTTGCGAAGATTGGCCCACGGTTGTACTGCAGAGCCATCAGGACATGGTGTGTGAGAAGAACTCAGGAGTGAAGCACGACTTTGCCAAGGATGCCATCGATGCCTATATAGAGGATGGATGGATGAAGGCCCGGGGCACCACCCTGGGTGCGGATGACGGAATAGGCATTGCTTCCGAGTTGGCCATCCTCGACGACCCCGACCTCAAACTGGGCAAGATTGAGTGCCTGTTCACAATTTCTGAAGAGACCGGCCTGGATGGGGCATTTGCCATGAGCAACGATTTCTTCACCGGCAAGATCCTCATCAATCTCGACTCAGAAGACTGGGGGCAGCTGTTCATCGGCTGCGCCGGCGGCCTCGACACCACCGCTAATTTCACTTATACACCCTCCCCCGTTCCAGAGGGGTACATCGCCACCAGGTTCACAATTTCCGGCGGCATAGGCGGCCATAGTGGCGACGATATCAACAAGGGGCGCGCAAACGCAATACAGCTGCTCGCCCGTTTCCTCTATGTCGCCCTCGATTACGAAATTGAGCTGTGCACCATAGACGGCGGCAACAAACGCAACGCCATCGCCCGCGAAGCCAGCGCCACAATTGCTTTTGATCCCGACTGCGAAGACGATATAATCGGCATTTTCAACCGCATGGGCGAGGCAATAGCCATTGAATTCGCAAATACCGACCCCGGCCTTACATTCACTGCCGAACCAGTGACATGGAAAGGTGAAACAATCGATACTAAAACGGCCCACTGCCTGATTGCCGCGCTCAACAGCGCCCCCCACGGCGTACTTGCCATGAGCGCCGAGGTTCCGGGCCTGGTGGAAACATCCTCCAACCTGGCATCCGTCAAGATGCTGCCCGGGAACATTATCCGCGTTGGAAGCAGCCAGCGCAGCGCCATCAACTCTGCCCGCAAATGGGCTGCAGACCGTTTTGAGGCATGCTTTGCCCTGGCCGGCGCAGATGTCACCCATGAAGGCGAATACCCCGGCTGGAAGCCCAACATGAAATCGCCCGTACTAAAGGTCACAGTAGATAGCTACAAGCGCCTTTTTGGAGAAGACCCCATAGTGCGCGCAATCCACGCCGGACTAGAATGCGGCCTGTTCCAGGGCAAATATCCCGGCCTGGACATGATCTCCTTCGGCCCCACCATCCTGGGCGTCCATTCACCCGACGAGCGGCTCGAACTGGCCACCGTAGGCAAATTCTGGGACCTTTTGATAGATGTTTTGCAGCATTTGGCATAAAAAAGTTTCACTTTCCAATTAATTGTTTATATTTGCAGTCCTTTTCGGGGGGAGAGATGCTCGAGTGGCTGAAGAGGCACGCCTGGAAAGCGTGTGTACCCCCAAAGGGTATCGCGAGTTCGAATCTCGCTCTCTCCGCAAATCCCTGGATGTGGCGCAGTTGGTAGCGCACCTGGTTAGGGACCAGGAGGTCGCTGGTTCAAGTCCAGTCATCCAGACCAAAAGGGTATGAAAGCGTTTGCCGACATACCCTTTTTATACTAATGGTGAGTTGTCCGAGTGGTTGAAGGAGCCTGCCTCGAAAACAGGTGTACGGCAACGTACCGGGGGTTCGAATCCCTCACTCACCGCAAATTAAACGCTGTAAGTAAGTGATAATCACAAACTTGCAGCGTTTATCGTGCACTACCTCAAGAAATCCGGGTGTTCACGTAGGTAGTCTGACAGCTTCTTGGGGCTCTATGTAAAAACTTCCAGGTTCTTCCGACAGCGTACTGTATCCCCAGGTCCTTCAGAATGTTGCTCTGAATAATCTCATTAGCCTTAGTCTTACCGCACCCCAAGGCCTTAGCGAGCCCAGCCACACCACTGTAAACTTATGCAAATCGTATGGAGTGGTCTCTACTCCTGAAAACATAAAAAGAGTGGTCTTTGCAAATGTTCCGGAAAAAGAGTAAATTAGCGGCTTGCGTCAATAAATGTAACTAAATATAGTTCAGCCATATAGCTATGAATCAAACTAAAAAAGCTCAATATCTCTCACCTGAAGTAATGGTTTTCGAGGTGAAAACCGAAGGCGTCATCTGTAATAGCGGCAGCCTTCAAGACTACAACTGGAACCAGTACGAAGAAGAGTAACGCCCAATTTAAAACGAAGGAAGCAATGAATAACATAGTGCGATTTTTCAGCATGGCCGCCCTCGTTGCAACGGGCGCTATCCTTTCGGGCTGCTCCAAGAGTGAAATGGAGGAACCGGAAATCAGGAACAATTCGGATATTACGGATAACATCGTAACTGTCACCACG
>JAFSUF010000049.1 GCA_017445425.1 Bacteroidales bacterium
CACGACCAGGGGCTGATTCCGTTCAAGACCCTGGCTTTTGACTGCGGGGTAAACTTCACCGCCGGTTTGCCTGTGGTGCGTACCTCTCCCGATCACGGCACAGGCTATGACATCGCCGGTAAGAACCAGGCCAGCGCACGCTCCATGCTGTTTGCAATATGTATGGCTATCGATGTGTGCAAAAACCGCCAGACGTACGCAGAGATTACTGCTAACCCTCTGGAGATAAAGGTTTTCGAAACCAAGAACGCCCCCGACCGCACCTATCTTCCGGAATAGTGGAATGAACAGACCCACCATATACCTCTATACCGACGGAGCCTGCTCCGGCAATCCCGGCCCCGGTGGATATGGGGTGGTGTTGCGCTGCGGTGATTATGAGAAGGAGATGTCGGAGGGTTTTGAACTGACAACCAACAACCGGATGGAACTCCTTGCCGTCATCGTCGGCCTGGAGTCTATAAAATGGGACAATGCAGATGTCCAGGTGTTCAGCGATTCTTCTTATGTGGTGAACGCAGTAACCAAGGGATGGCTTTGGGAATGGGTCAGAAAGGGGTTCGCCAAGAAGGCCAATCCCGACCTCTGGCAGAGGTTCATAGATATTTACAATAAGCATCACGTCTCCTTCAACTGGATCAAGGGCCACGCAGGTCATCCGGAGAACGAACGGTGCGATGCGCTTGCAGTGGCTGCGTACCAGCCGTTCCTTAAATAAACACTCTTATGGAATTCAATTTTGATGAGATAATTGACCGTCGCGGTACCTCCGCGTACAAGTATGACGCTTTGTTCAAGGTTTTTGGCCGTGACGACATAACCCCGCTTTGGGTGGCCGATATGGAGTTCCGTTCTCCCCAGTGTATCACCAACGCGCTGCAGGGTGTTCTGGAACAGGGTGTATATGGCTACAGCAGCGAGCCGGCAGAGCTGTTCGATTCAATCCACGACTGGATTCTGGCGGAGCACGGCTGGGATGTGAAAAAGGAGTGGTACACGTATGTCGGTGGTATTGTGCGTGGAATCGCCTATGCGGTGCAGTTCTTTACAAATCCGGGCGATAAGATAATAGTGCAATCTCCGGTATATCATCCGTTTACGCTGGTTCCGGAGGGGAACGGACGGACCGTGCTGCGTAACCCTCTCAGGGGTCGCGATATGGATTTTGAAAACCTGGAGAGGCTGCTCGCCGAGGACGGTGTAAAGATGATGATTCTTTGCAATCCTCACAATCCGGGCGGATATGCATGGAGCCGCGAGACGCTGCAGCGTTTGGCTGCTCTTTGCGCAGAGCGTAACGTGATTGTTATTTCTGACGAGATACATTGCGACCTCTATCTCTGGGGCGGGAAGCATATCCCGTTTGCCACTGTGAGCGACGAGGCTGCCCGGTGCAGCATCACCTTTGGCGCTCCCAGCAAGACCTTCAACATCCCCGGGCTTGCAAGTTCTTACTGCCTGATTCCCAATGCAATACTTCGCGAACCGTTTTACCGATGGCTCGGCGCCAACGAGTTCAATGACCCCGGAATAATGTCCTCCATTGGTGCCATTGCCGCTTTCCGGCATGGCCGCCCGTGGCGCGATGCTGCGGTATCGTATATAGAGCAGAACATACTCTACATAGAGCGCAAGTGCGCCGGCTTTACAGACGAGCAGGGTAGGGAGCTCATTGTTCCGGTCCGTCCAGAGGCTTCATACCTGGTATGGCTCGACTGCCGCCGTCTGCTCGCCCGCCTCGCAGGCAAGAGGGTGGAAGAGTTGCGCCTGGAAGACCAGAATCTGCTGGTGGATTATTTTGTGAATAAACTCAGGCTGGGCCTCAACAGCGGAGTGATGTTTGGACGCGAAGGGCTGGGATATATGCGTCTCAACGTGGCCTGCCCGCGCAAATTACTTGATTTTGAATTTACACTATAGGTAATAATCTGGATATGAAAAAGGTAATAAAGAAGATCGGTGTCTTGACCTCCGGCGGGGATGCGCCGGGTATGAATGCCGCACTGCGCGCCGTGGTACGTACAGCCATTTTTTATAAACTTGAGGTCGTTGGGATAATGCGCGGCTATCAGGGGTTGATAGAGGGTGATTTTGTACCGATGGAGTCCAAGTCGGTTTCAAAGATTATCAATCTTGGCGGAACTATTCTCCACACCTCCCGCTGTCCTGAGTTCAAGGATATCGAGGTGCGCCGCAAGGCAATCGACGGGTTGAAAGAGGCTGGCATCGACGCGCTTGTGGTGATAGGTGGCGACGGCAGTTTCCGTGGTGCAAATGACATCTTCAAGGACTTCGGCTTCCCGGTTGTGGGTATTCCCGCAACCATAGACAATGATATTTTCGGCACTGACTTCACCATCGGTTTCGATACCGCCATCAACACCGCGATGGATGCAATCGACAAGATCCGCGATACCGCCCACAGCCACGACATGGTCTTCTTTGTTGAGGTGATGGGGCGTGACGCAGGCTTCATCGCCCTGCATACCGGTATCGCCACCGGAAGTGAGGTTACCTTGATTCCTGAAATACAGAAGGATATCGATTCTCTTGTAGATTATCTGAAGATTGGCCGCCGAAAAAACAAAACTTCCGGCATCGTGGTCGTTGCAGAGGGCGGACATCTTGGGAGTGCGGCCGAGGTCGCCAAACAGGTCAAGGAGCGTATCCCCAGTTATGAGGTTCGTGTTACAACATTGGGCCATATCCAGCGCGGAGGTTCCCCGTCGTGCGCGGACCGCGTACTGGCCAGCATCTATGGCTACGAGTCGGTATGCGCGCTTCTTGACGGTCAGAGCGGCGTTATGATTGGTCGCGTCAACGGCAAAACCGTATACACACCGTTCGATGACGCCATCAGCAAGCACAACGCCATCGACCGCAGCTGGTATGAGATTACCAAGATTTTGAGCGTGTAACTTATTAATGGCCGCCAAGAAAGGTAAGATACTGATTGTGGATGACAACGCCGGGATCCGCCAGGCGCTGAAGATTATCTTGCCCATGCATTTCGCACAGGTGGAAACATTGCAGTCGCCGGTAGCGCTGGTGTCGGCTCTGGAGCGTTTCCACCCGGACGTGGTGCTGCTGGATATGAACTTCAACACGGACATCAATACCGGCAACGAGGGGCTTTATTGGGCCGGCGAGATCAAACAGATGATGCCGGAGGTGGAGGTGGTTCTCTTTACCGCTTATGCCGATATCTCCCTTGCCGTAGAAGGGATGAAGCGGGGCGCATTCGACTTCATTGTGAAACCCTGGGATAATGAGAAGCTGGTGGCCACGCTCACGGCTGCGCGTGATAAGGCTAGAAAAGCGATGGGAAGGGATCCTCGGACGTCGGTGACTGATGATGCGGCCGGAATTCGGATGTATTGGGGCACTTCCCACGCAATGGCCGTAATCCAGAAGACAGTCGATAAGATTGCCCCCACGGATGCAACGGTGTTGATTACCGGCGAGAACGGCACCGGCAAGGATGTGCTGGCGCGGGAGATTCATGCCCGCAGCTTACGGAACAGGAGACCGATGGTAGCCGTCGATGCAGGTGCCATTACGGAAACCTTGTTTGAGAGTGAGTTGTTTGGGCACGTGAAAGGTGCTTTTACAGATGCCCATACGGACCACGTCGGCAAGTTCGAGCAGGCCGATGGCGGCACGCTGTTTTTGGATGAAATCGGCAATATCCCCCTTCATCTGCAGGCCAAGTTGCTGCGGGTGATCCAGAACCGTTGCGTTGTGCGTGTGGGCGGTTCCCAGGCCATTCCGGTAAACATCAGGCTGATCTGCGCCACCAATATGGATCTGGAGCAGCTGGTAAGGCAAGGAAGGTTCCGAGAGGATTTATACTATCGCATCAATACTATCCACATTGCGTTGCCTGCGTTGCGCGAGCGCCGGGAGGATATTGTGTCGTTGTCTAAGCTGTTCCTGGAGCGTTTTGCCAAGAAGTATCACCGGCCGCTGGCCGCTCTGGATGATTCTGCCAAAGCGATGCTGGAAAATGCCCGCTGGAGTGGCAACATCCGGGAGCTGCAGAACTGCATCGAGAAGGCGGTCATCCTTTCTGAAGGGACCACGCTCACAGCGAATGACATCCAGCTGGAGCAGACCAAAACCGGGGTTCCTGCAGCCGGTGCGCTGAAGCATGTCAGCGATGCGGAGGAAGAAAGACTTGTCCGTGAGGCTGTTCTGAGGAGCAACGGGAATATCTCTGTTGCCGCCAAGATGCTGGGCGTAAGCCGTCCTACATTGTATGCAAAGATGAAGAAGTACGGTTTGTAATTATCATCATTTAGTGGCCAACCCCTTGTCATTTCGAGCAAAGTCGAGAAATCCCATATTATGCCGTTATATCAGGTCATACTGCTTGTCATAATCGTCGCCATCGTCGCGGCGCTAATATATGAAGTAAGTACCCGCCGGAAAGATATCAAGAAAGTGGCCTATATGATGGATGCCCTCGAGGACGGTGAACTCAATTTCCGCTTCCAGGACAAAAACAAGTTCAACCGCACCCTGAACCGCATCCGCACCATCTTTGAAAAGCAGCGCCAGGCCCACGAGCAGGATTCCTGGACAAAACTCATCCGCGTGCTTACGCATGAGATTATGAATACGGTTTCGCCTATCGCCTCTTTGTCCGATGCCCTTTCCAAGTCGATGGATGAGGATGGGAACAGTGAGTTGGATGTAAGGGCTGGCCTTGAAACCATCAGCGACTCCTCCAAGAATCTCATCAAATTCGTGGAGACATACCGCCAGCTCTCCGGGGTGGCCAAACCAGTGCGACGGGCCATAGACCTTCAGGAGTTGATGGATAAGGTGATTTCGCTGAACAGCGAGTATGTCGCCTCCTGCGGTGCGCTATGCAGCTATCGGCCAGAAGAGCAGGACCTGATGATTTATGCCGATGAAGGCCAGATTTCGCAGATTCTTATCAACCTCATCAAGAATGCCCTGCAGGCTGGAGCTAAGCACATCGACATATCGGCCCTGATGGACAAGGAGGATGATGTCATCATTCAGGTCGCCAACGACGGCGCGCCCATCCCGGTTTCTGCCCAGGAACAAATCTTCGTGCCGTTCTACACGACCAAGAAGGATGGTTCCGGCATCGGGCTGGCGCTCGCCCGCCAGGATATGCGTCAGCATAACGCCTCCATCGACCTGCTCCGCAGCAATGAGAACCAGACGGTATTCCAGCTGGTTTTTAGATAGAGAATTATATCCTTTCGGATGTAATTTGCACCTTTTTCTAAAAATTACATTCGATATGATGTAATTTGAGGATTATTTCGTATATTTGCATCCGAACGAATGTAATTATGAATAGTAACGTCATATCTTCGACATTGAAATCCCTGCGGAAAGAGCACACTCTGACGCAGGTTGATCTTGCGATGAAGTCCGGCGTAGGTCTGAATTTTGTCCGCGAGCTGGAGCAGGGCAAGGCCACGGTCCGCCTCGATAAGGTCGCCCAGGTGTTCGATTTGTTCGGATACGAACTGGTTCCTCAAAGGAAGGTGAAATGAGTAAAGCATTGATTCAATACAAAGGGAAGACAGCCGGAATCCTGGAAGAAACG
>JAFSUF010000050.1 GCA_017445425.1 Bacteroidales bacterium
CATCCCGATGTTGATGACCTCTACGCCGCACCCTACCAGGGTGTTGCATATCAGCCCCTCAACCATAGGACCTGAGATACGGGCGTCGCGCCCCACGACAATCTTTTTGCGCCCCTTGGCAAATGCTGCAGTGAACTTAACAATATCAACTGGGGTGAGGGCGTTCCCGACCTCGCCTCCGATTGTCCCCCTGATTCCGGAGATTGATTTGATTAATGTCATGGCGATATTTCTATATATGTTTTGCGAATATATGAAAATTTTTTACATTTGCCGACCCAAAATCAAAAGTTTAAGAAGATGAAAAAAGGAATCCATCCCGAAAGTTACCGTCTTGTTGCTTTCAAGGATATGTCAAACGACCACGTGTTCATCACACGTTCTTGTGCCAACACCAAAGAGACCATCGAGGTCGAGGGCGTTGAGTACCCGGTAGTAAAGGTCGAGATTTCGAACACATCCCACCCGTTCTACACAGGTAAGATGAAGCTCGTCGACACCGCCGGCCGCGTTGATAAATTCTACAGCCGTTACGGCAAGAAAGACCAGAAGAAATAATCTTCACTGGAATTTCTCGGCAAACAAGATACAACTGAAAAATGCCCCCCAAGCCGGAGGCATTTTTTCGTTGTATATGTAACAATAACGGCTCCTTTGCGGGAGCCGTTATTTATTGGATATCGTATTTAAGCTTATTTGAGCTCTGCGAGATACTTGATGGTGCGGACCATCTGGGAGGTGTAAGAGTTCTCGTTGTCGTACCAGGAAACGACCTGTACCTGATAGGTGTCGTCGTCGATCTTGCTGACCATGGTCTGGGTTGCATCGAACAGGGAACCGAACTTCATGCCGATAACGTCGCTGGAAACGATTTCGTCCTCGTTGTAGCCGAAGCTCTCGTTTGCAGCAGCCTTCATGGCGGCGTTGATACCCTCTTTGGTAACGTCTTTACCCTTGACTACAGCAACCAGGATTGTAGTGGAACCGGTCATGGTAGGAACGCGCTGTGCGCTGCCGATGAGCTTACCGTTGAGCTCGGGGATTACGAGACCGATAGCCTTTGCTGCACCTGTGCTGTTGGGAACGATGTTCATCGCGCCTGCGCGGCTGCGGCGGAGGTCACCCTTGCGCTGAGGGCCGTCCAGGATCATCTGGTCGCCGGTGTAAGCGTGGATGGTGCTCATGATACCGCTCACTACGGGAGCGTAGTTGTTGAGGGCAGCTGCCATGGGAGCCAGGCAGTTGGTGGTGCAGGATGCTGCAGAGATGATGGTATCCTCGGGCTTGAGGGTCTTATGGTTGGTGTTGTAAACGATGGTGGGGAGGTCGTTGCCTGCGGGAGCGGAGATAACGACTTTCTTTGCGCCTGCCTGGATGTGGGCGGCAGCCTTAGCCTTAGAAGTATAGAAACCGGTGCATTCGAGAACTACATCTACATTGAGCTCGCCCCAAGGGAGTTCAGCTGCGTTGGGTTTTGCATAGATAGTGATCTCCTGGCCGTCCACGATGATGGAACCGGGGGTCACAACAGTCTTACCGTCTTCAGCGAGTACGGCGTCCTTATATGAAACGGTGTGTTTGCCTTCACCAAACTTGCCTGCAAAGCCGCCCTGGGCTGTGTCATATTTCAGCAGGTGGGCAAGCATCTTGGGACTGGTAAGGTCGTTGATAGCGACCACTTCATAACCTTCTGCCTCGAACATTTGGCGGAATGCGAGACGACCGATACGGCCAAAGCCGTTAATAGCTACGTTTGTCATTTTACTAATTTATAATTAATTGAACTTAAAATATTAATCCTTTTCAAGGCGGTGCAAATATAATAAAAAATTATCTTTGCGTTAAGAATTGAATATTATTTGCTATTTTATGACGCGGGAGATACTTGCAATAAACGACGACTCCATACTGGCCGCCGGCCTCACTCACCTTGTGACCCTTTTCCGCAAATACGGAGACATCACAGTAGTGGCCCCCAGGCAGCCCCAGAGTGCCAAATCCTCTTCACTTACCATGGACGTTCCGCTCCATCTTAACAAACTCCAGGAGCTGGGGCCCGACAAGGAACTGGGAGGTGTGCGCTGCTACAGCCTGGACGGAACCCCCTGCGACTGCGCCAAGATGGGGATCAACATGTTCATAGAGGAGGGGCGGATGCCCGACCTGGTGATATCGGGCATCAATCACGGCAGCAACGCCTCGGCGGCGGCTCTTTACTCCGGCACCCTCGGCGCAGCCATGGAGGCCGCACTCTACGGCATCCCCGCGATAGGCCTCTCCGTGGATTCCCACGACGCGCACCCCGACTTCTCTGTGGTGGACAGGTATCTGGACGATATCCTGGAGCCCTTCTTTGCAAATCCTCCGGCAAAAGAGACCTATATTAACGTCAACTTCCCCGATATCCCGCCGGATAAGGTGCGCGGCATCCGTATGGCCAAGCAGGGGCGCGGCCGCTGGCACAAAGAGTTCGTGCGGCAGATAAACCCGCGCGGCGCGGAAATTTTCTGGATGGTGGGGGAATTCCTCAACCTGGCCTCCGGCGACGACGATATGGACGACCATGTGCTCCTGCGCGACGGCTACATCACAATTGTGCCCCACACCATCGACACCACCGACTATGCGGAGCTGGAGCGCCTCTCCCAGCTCTGGGAATTCTAACGGCGCAGCATGAAGTATTACCTCATTGCCGGCGAGGCCTCCGGCGACCTGCACGGCTCGCTGCTGATGCGCGCGCTCGCCGCGCGCGACCCCCAGGCGCAGTTCCGCTTCCGCGGCGGGGAGAAGATGGCTGCTGTGGGCGGAGAGATGGCGCACGACTACCGCGACACGGCGGTGATGGGCATTGTGGAGGTTCTCGCAAAGGCGGGCGAGGTGCGGCGCAATCTGGCCGCCTGCAAGGCAGACATAGAGCGCTGGCGGCCCGACGTCGTAATCCTGATAGATTATCCCGGCTTCAACCTGAAGATTGCCCGTTTCGCCCACGGGCGGGGCTTCAAGGTGTTCTACTACATCGCCCCAAAAGTGTGGGCCTCCCGCGAGGGGCGCCTGAAGCAGTTGCGGCAATATGTGGACCGGCTGTTCGTAATCTTCCCGTTTGAGGTGGATTGGTTCTGCAGCCGCGGCCTCGAACCCGTTTATGAGGGCAATCCGCTTGTGGATTATATAGACGAGGTGCTGGCGGCGGCCCCTTCCCGGGAAGCGTTCCTGCTGGGCAACGGCCTCGATTCCCGGCCGGTCATAGCGCTGCTGCCCGGCAGCCGCATGCAGGAGATAAAGTTCCTGGCGCCGCGGTTCAAGGCCCTCGCCTCGGATGCAAGATTCGCCGGCTGCCAGTTTGTGATAGCAGGCGCTCCGGGAGTGGATGCGGCAGTCTATCAGCAGTTTTTCGGCAATGGAGATGGTACATCCGTGGCCGGAAGTAATTGTGAAGCCGACAATCCCAACGGGGCCGGATGTAGCGGCGAAGGGTGTAATGCAAGCGGGGCTATCCGACCGGGGCTCTCCATTCCCGTAATTTACGGCCAGACCTACCAGCTGCTGAAGCACAGCGCGGCTGCTGCCGTCGCCTCCGGCACCGCCAGTTTCGAGGCGGCCGTAATCGGCACCCCCCAGGTGGTCTGCTACGGCATGAACCCTCTCACCTGGCGCATCGCAATCTCCATACTTAAAGTACCGTATGTGAGCCTGGCAAACCTCATAATGGGGCGGCTCATCTTCAAGGAGCTCCTTCAGGATGCCTGCACCCCGGCGGCCGTCGCCGACGAACTCCTCCGACTGGCCTCCGACGCCGACTACCGCGACGGGATGCTGCAACAATACGCCTCGCTCCGCCAGAGGATAGGCGCCAGCGGTTCCGCTACACGCATAGCAGATGCAATAAAAAGTAGTATCTAGTTGACGGCTCCGCCAGCAGTTAGTGCCGCCGGAACAACCTTCACCACAGCAACCGGCATTGCAGGACAGCTGCGCGCCTCCCTGGTTAGGATAGCTGCGTGGCAGCAACACCCCTCAAAATCAGCGCATTACAACATCTCCCTTGCGCATTTTTACGCAAGGGAGATTGCTTAAAAGGCTGATAGATAGGTATGTAGGTGCCACGGATGACAAGGAAAAACTTCCACGGGAATGCATCCCGGTATTACTGGACACAAGATGAACGAGAAGGCGCCCTGGTTCATCTTGTGGCATAAGTTATGGCAGGGGACGGACTAGTTGAGGTTGAAGCGGACGCCCAGGTTGAGGGTGAAATACCAGGGGTTCTCCTTGTAGATGGTCTGGGGAGCGTTGCTGGTGGGGAAGTAGTAGGATACGGTCGGTTCTGCAAAGAGGCCGAAGGTGCGGGTGATGTTGTACGCTGCACCTATCGAGGCCCCGGCGCTCCACATAAGGGGGATGTCGGAGAGCTGCGAGTAGTTGGAAGGGAAGCCGGCGCTGTTGTGTCCCATCACACATTTGGAGAGCATACCGTATGCAGAGGCGTAGAAAGAGGCGTTGCCAAGGCGGACAAAGTTGCCGCCCACACCTATGGGGATGCCGGCATAGAGCAGGTCCTGGGCAGCTCCGGAGGGGGATATCCAGGTGTGCAGATAGGTCAGGCGCAGGCCGCTTTCTGCATAGAATACCGGAGTGAAGTTATACCGGAGCGAGATGCCGCCCGATATGGGGGCTGAATGGTTGTAGCGTACCGACGGAGCGCTGTATGAGTAGAAAACTTTGCCGTTCCTGTCGGTGTAGGTCACCATGTCGGCAGGCATGTTCCTGGAATTGGAATTGCCGTTGCCGATGCCGTTGCTGGCAAGGAAGCCGGAAGCACCCACGGAGAAGCGGCGCAGCTGTTTCTTAATCGGCTTGACAGGTTCTGCAAACGGGTCTTGTTTGATGCCGCCGGCTGCGGGAGCAGCATCAGCGGGGCTGTCTCCGGACTCTGTGGCATTGCCAGACGCAGCCTCGACGGGGGTGACGCCAGACTGTGTGTCATTGCTGCCCGCAGCGGAATTACTGGCATTGGTTGCCGGGGAGCTGCTCTCTGCGTTCTCAGATATATAGTCAGTATTGATTTGGCCGTTAGGTTCCGATGCTTCTGCTGTCTGCAGGTTCTTTACAGAGGCAGCTGGATCGCCCCCCGTAGAAGCAGGCTCTCCTTTTGTGGATTTGGACGGTGCGACTGCTGAGGCCTTCTGTTCTGCGGTGAGGCCGGAGCTATAAGTCTGGCTGCCAGCGGACTCGCCGGAGCGATGCGACAGGTTGTCGGAGACATTACCTGGACGCTGCATAGAACTGCCGGAGGGTGCGTTGGAAGAGGCGGCATCGTTAGCCGTAAGCTTTGTGAGATCAACGGGTATGGTCTCGTCCTGACCGTTGTCTACGGGGTCCACAGCCTCAATAAGGAGTGCTGCCGCAGCGGCGGGCTCGGTCTCTAAAACGGGTTCAGATACAACCGTTACCTCGTCAGCTTTGCGATTCTCTGCGGTGGAGGAGGAGGGGGCACCGCCCTTATCGGGACCCATGAACAGCATTACGCCCGAGGCGCCTATCACGGCAACCGCTGCGGCATATTTGAGCCACGACAGGCCACGGCGTCCGCTGCCTGCTGCAGCACCTGTGCCAGCCCCGGTCCCAGCCGCAGCCCCGGTCCCAGCCGAAGCCCCAGCGGCCCCCGCCGAGGCACCTCTTCCGGCCCCGGCGAAAACCCCGGCCCCCGCCGCCACCATCTTCTCTTTCAACTCTGCGAAGCTCACCTGAGGCTGCACCCCGGCCACGTTGCCGGCCTTCTCGCGCAGTATCTCCTGCCAGTCTTTCTGTATATCGTCTTTACTTTTCATAATCCTTAATCATCTCTGCCAGATGGACCTTTGCCCGGTAGAGCCTCATTGCGGAGGTACTCTCCCGGATGCCCAGCGTCCTGGCGATTTCACGGTGGGAGAAGCCCTC
Source organism: Bacteroidales bacterium (assembly GCA_017445425.1). GTDB lineage: Bacteria > Bacteroidota > Bacteroidia > Bacteroidales > UBA932 > Equibacterium. The sequence goes on from JAFSUF010000050.1 coordinate 5,938, forward strand.
AAACACAAACATATTCAACACGGTACGTTCCATGTCGGGCAACTCCAGAATCATGTTATAGAGGTCCTCGTCCCGCACCCCGGCAATCCCGTCGGCAAGCTCGCTGTCGCTCGCCGCCGCCATCGGCACAGAAGCCAGATCGCCCGCCTGGTGCATCGGATCCTTCTTGCGCAGATACATCAGGCAGGTATTGGCCATGATGCGGCTCAGCCACGCCTTCAGGCTCCCCGGACCCCGGTTGCGGAACTTGCTCCAGTTGAGGTAAGCGCTCACAAAGCCGTCCTGGAACATATCCTGGGCTGTGGCAGGGTCACATACGTAACGCCTGCATACAGAAAGCAGATATGCCCCGTCTTGCATATAGGCCTTTTCCAGAGCTTCTATACCGTCCATAACAATTCCTACTACTAAATGCAAATGTGGACAAAATCTTACATTTTTTGTGTAAATTTGCATTTATGAACATGAAAAAACCAGATAAGCGGAACGTAAGGAGCATCAAGCGCAAGGTAGGTGCGGGGTTCACCGTGCTCGCCTTTATCCTTTTCTTCTCCAGCATTGTGTCGCTTTTTGAATATACCAGGATGAACCGCGTCCTCACCCAGCAGATAGAGGAGAACGTGAACAGCGTGAACATTGCCCGCGAACTCATCATCCTCACAGAAGATTACAACATGGGTGTGCTGGACGCCATGAGCGAGCCCGACTTTGACGGCGCGTTTGTCACCGGCGGCCCTGCCAACGCCTCCAATGCAGTTTTTATCAAGGAGTTTGGGAAGACCATGGAGGATATGCGCCGCTCGTTTACCCAGATGACCACCTTCAAGGAGAAGAATTATGCCGACAGCGTGCTGCTGGCCTACACCGCCTATATGCACGTGCTCCGCGAATCCCGCGACCTGGATGCGGAGAATGCCGATTTCCAGACCCGCCAGAAGTGGTATTTTGACCGGCTGCAACCCTTTTACATGAAGTTGAGGAACTATATCCGCAGCCTCACCAATGCCAGCCAGCAGGCCCTTCTGGAGAACTCCCAGCGGGTGGACGAGACCTTTTACCGCAGCATCACCCCCGCGATTGCCTCTGTGGTGGTCGGGCTGCTGGTGGTGATTCTCTTCAACTACTTCATCAACTTCTACCTGATAAACCCGCTCATCAAGATAAACAAAGGGATCCAGGGCTACCGCAGTTTCCGCAAGGATTACACGGTTTCCGTAGATAATAACGGCGACGAGCTGGACCAGCTCAACAGCAGTGTGCGCGATATAATAGAAGACCACAAGTCGGTCCATAAGCAGTCCTAAGGCAGATAATGAATTACAGGGCCATCACAAAGAATATTGGTCTGGCGTTGCTGGTCGATGCCGGGTTCATGTTCCTGTCCGTTATAATATCGGCCCTCTACGGCTTTGATTCTGCATTTTCGCCCCTGCTTATCAGCGGCATGCTCACCCTTCTGGTGGGCATCCTGCCCATCCTGTTTGTCAAGGGGCAGGACCGCATCACCACCCGGGAAGGGTTCTTCATCCTCTTCTTCGCCTGGCTGCTCTCCTGCCTTTTTGGCCTGTTGCCGTACGCCCTCTGGGGGGGACCGTTCTCCTTGGAGAACGCATGGTTCGAGAGCGTTTCGGGATTCACGGCCAGCGGCGCCACCATCCTGGGCGAGATAGAGTCGCTGCCGCACGGCCTGCTTTTCTGGCGCTCCGCGACCCATTTCATCGGCGGCTTGGGAGTGGTCGTATTCATGATGATGATTCTCCCGTCGTCCGGCACAGTCAAGCTCAAGATGCGCCGCATAGAGGTGGCCGACATCTCTGCGGGCGACTATAACTTCCACTCCAATAAGATTGTAAGCATCGTGCTCACCGTATATCTCTCCATGATGGTGCTCTGCACGCTGCTCTTTATCCTCGCCGGGATGTCCGTATTCGACGCCGTCACCCACGCCTTCAGCGTGGTGGCCACCGGAGGCTTCAGCCCTCGCAATGCCTCCATCGGGGCGTTCGGCTCCCGCTGGATAGAGCTTATCGCCGTGGTTTTCATGCTGCTCAGCTCCCTCCATTACGGGCTCCTTTACTCATCCATCGCGGGGCGCAACTTTAATGTGTTCCGCAACCCCGTCACAAAGTTTTTCTTTGCCACCATCGCCGCAGGCTCCCTGCTGGTATTCGCCTCGCTGATGCTTACCGGCACATATACCAATCCTTTTGAGGCGGCCTGGCAGGCCCTCTTCAATGTAGTTTCCATAGGCACCTCCACCGGCCTGGCCACAGTCGATACGTCTCTCTGGCCGTCATTCTGCATACTCATCCTGCTCTATTTCTCGCTGCAGTGCGGCTGTTCCGGTTCCACCACCGGAGGCATGAAGGCCGACCGCATCTGGGTGCTGACCCGCGCCATAAAGGCTCAGGTAGTGCGCACTATCCATCCGAACGCCGTTATAAAGGTGCGCTCCGGCAGCAATGTGATAGATTCCGAGCAGGTCAGCTCCATAGCGATGTATGCCTTTCTCTACCTGGCGATCCTGTTTATATGTGCAGTGGCGTATGCCGCATGCGGCATGGACCTTACCGATGCCTTCACCGGCTCCTTTGCCATGGTGGGCAATGTTGGCCCGGCGTTTGGCAGCATTGGCTCAATGAGCAACTACGGCGCTGTCCCGGTCCTGGCCAAGATAATCATGGGCATGGAGATGATTATCGGCCGTCTTGGTCTCTATGCCGCTTTCAGCATGTTTGCAATGAAGAAGGTGTAGGGTTATGGCAGGGGGGAGTTTCACGCAGGCGGTGCTTCGCAACCTGCCTTTCCGGCCGACCGGCGACCAGTCCCGCCTGTTTGAGGCGCTGGAGGCCTTTGGTGGGGACCAAACCTCTGATATAATGGTAGTTGCGGGATATGCCGGAACAGGTAAGACCAGCGCCGTAGCCGCCTTTGTAAAGACCCTCGACCAATATAAATATAAATATGTGTTGCTGGCCCCCACGGGACGCGCCGCAAAGGTGCTATCCGGATTCACCGGGCTGCCGGCTTTCACCATACACAAGCATATCTACCGCCAGAAGTCGATGAGCGGCGGGTTTGGCAAGTTTACGCTGGATGTGAACCGCAGCCGCAACACCTTTTTCATAATTGACGAGGCCTCGCTGATAACCATTGGCGGCGACGGCGGCGGGAACGTGTTTGGCAGCGGCGACTTGCTGCAGGACCTTGTGGATTTTGTCCGCAGCGCCCCCGGCAACAAGATGATTTTTGTGGGGGACCGCGGCCAGCTCCCGCCGGTGGGGATGGATGCCAGCCCGGCGCTGGACATCGACTTTATGCAGAGCGCTTTCGGGCCGGTGCACAGTGCCGACCTGGGAGAGGTGCTGCGGCAGGCGCGTCAGTCGGGCATCCTTCACAACGCCACGCTGCTGCGCCAGATGGAATCCGCCGGGAATACAACCTTTCCCCAGCTTGAGCTGGAGGGATACGATGATATCTCCCGCCTCAGCGGCGCGGAGCTGGTAGAGAGCATGGGCGATGCCATAGGGCGATACGGCCTCGACGGGGTGGTGGTGCTCACCCGCAGCAACAAGCGGGCCAACCGCTACAACATGGGGATCCGCTCCCAGGTGCTCTACCGGGAAGAGCAGCTGACCCGCAGCGACAAGCTGATGGTGGTCAAGAACTGCTACCAGTTCCTGGAGAAGCTGGACGACGAAGATTTCTTTATTGCCAACGGCGATATGGCCCGCCTGGTCAAGGTCAGCAAATATGAAGAGCGCTACGGGCTGCACTTTGCCCAGGCGACGCTCTCTTTCCCCGATTACGACAACCTGGAGATAACCGCCAAGATAATCCTGGATACCCTCACCAGCGAGGCGGCGGCACTCACCGCGGCGCAGCAGCAGGCCCTCTTTGACGGGGTCTGGGCCGATTATGAGGATATCCCCACCAAGAAAAAACGCTACGAGGCGGTGCGTGAAGACAAGTACTTCAACGCTCTGCAGATAAAATATGCCACCGCCATCACCTGCCACAAATCGCAGGGCGGGGGATGGCCCTGCGTCTATATAGACAACCCTTTCTGGGGCGACGAAGTCACTTTAGATGACATAAAATGGCTGTATACTGCGATTACCCGTTCCAGTGAACAAGTTTTTTTAGTAAATTTCCCCGATGATTGTTTTAAGAGATAGTTACCCTATGAAAAGGCTTAATGTTTTAACCGTGGTTTTGGCCATGCTTCTGGCCCCGGCCGCAGTTGCAGTTTATGCACAGGACAAGATTCCCCTTACAGAAGAGCAGCTGGTTACCGGCAAGCTCCCGCAAGGGATTATCAATGTCCGCACCGGCTCGCAGGCCAAATCCGCCGAGGCGCAGATCCCGGAGCTGGTTCAGGGGTGGGAGAATCCCACTTATTCCCCCGACCGTCGCCACATTGCCTATACCCTGGAGGGTGACCTATATACTATAGAAGTTGCTACCAAGAAGATACGCCGTCACACCGGCGACGGCAGCCAACTGGTGGGCAACGGCCGTGCTTCCTGGCTCTATTATGAGGAGATCCTGGGCCGCAGGAGCCGCTACCGCGCCTTTTGGTGGAGTCCGGACAGCAAGGTGCTGGCATTTTACCGCTTTGACGACTCCAACGTCCCGGAGTTTCCCATCTTTGATGCCGCCGGCAAGCATGGCAGCCTCCGCCGGACCCGCTACCCTATGGCGGGAGACCCCAACCCGGAGGTCAAGCTGGGCTTTGTGAGCGTCAGCGGCGACACCGTTGTCTGGGCAGATTTTAACCCGGAGCGCGACCAGTATCTGGGTACCCCAGTCTGGGACCTTAAGGGGAAACGGCTCCTGGTCCCCTGGATGGACCGCTCCCAGGACGACATGATACTATACAGTGTGGACCCGCTCTACGGGCAGAAGGTGCAGCTGTACAGCGAGCATTCGGCCACATGGGTAGATTGGCCCGACGGGCTCCTTTGCAACTCCAAGGGTATCTACATGGTGCGAGAGAGAGAACAATGGCAGCACATCTATTTTCTCCCTTACGACGGCAAGATTGTCCGTTACGCAGACGACCGCAAGGATTACTGGGACATCAGGCTCATCTTCCTCAACGAGAAATACCTCTTTTTCACCGCCCGCGGCGCAGAATCTACCCTGCGCAACGATATCTACCGCATCAACCTCTCCAATAACGCCGTGGAGCGGATATCCTTTGGCGACTACGATTTCACCAACGTGAGGGTAGAGGAGGACGGCCGCTATGTATATGCGACCCTCTCCAACTGCCACACCCCGCACAAGGATGTGGAGATCGAGCTCCACAAGCTCCGTCCGGTAAAGGACCGCAACGTGGCGGTGACCTTTGACAGCAAGGGGAACCTTTACGACCATTTCAAGATTGCCGAGCGGGAGATAGTCTATGTGACCATGCGCGACGGCAGCAAGCTCCCCGCCTCTGTAATCTGGCCGGTGGACATGGACCGTTCCGGCAAAACCCGCTACCCCGTAAAAGTGGATATCTACGGCGGCCCCGGCAGCCAGCAGGTATATGACCGTTACGCTCCGGTCAATTTCGAATCGCAGTGGTGGGCAAATCACGGGGTCGTGCAGGTAAGGCTCGATACCCGTTCTGCCGGTCATCTGGGACGCTTCGGGGAGAATACCGCATACCTCAAGCTTGGCGTGCCGGAGGTAGAGGATTTGATAGACGGCATCAAGTATTTCACAAACCTCTCCTATATAGACCCCAAGAAGGTGGGCATCGAGGGCTACTCCTACGGCGGCACCATGGCGCTGCTGGCGGCCACCGAGGCCAACGATTATTTCCAGTACGCGATTGCCAGCGGCGGCGTATACGACTGGCAGCTCTACGACAGTTTCTATACGGAGCGCTATATGGAGCGCCCGGAGGATAACCCTGCCGGGTATGAGGCCTCTGCCGTGGTTGGCAGGATGGGCAACTACCGCGGCGACAAGACCAATATGGTGCGCATAACCCACGGCACCGGAGACGACAATGTCCACATGCAGAACACACTGCAGGTGGTGGACCGTCTGCAGCGCGACGGGAAGGACTTTGAGCTGATGCTCTACCCCGGCGGCATGCACGGCTACCGCGGCAGCCAGCAGCGCCACTTTGAGATGCAGAATATGCGCTTCTGGTACAACTACCTGCTGGAGCAGGATTTCCCAGATGTGTTAAGAATAAAATAAACTTAAATAAATTGATAATATGGAAAAGACTTACCTGGACGTTGCCAAAAGCTGGCTTGGCCAAAGTTTTGACGCTGCTACCCGCGCCGAGGTCGCAGAACTCATAAAGGGCGACCCCAAGGAGCTCGAAGACCGTTTTTACCGCACTCTGGAGTTCGGTACCGGTGGCCTTCGCGGCGTTATGGGTGTCGGCACCAACAGGATGAACAAGTATACCGTGGGCATGGCTACCCAGGGACTTGCTAACTATCTTAAGCAACTTTTCGGCGGCAAGCCAACATCGGTCGTGGTCTCTTATGACTGCCGCAACAACTCCCGCTTCTTTGCCGATATCACCGCGGGCGTGCTGCTCAAAAACGGCATCAAGGTCTATCTCTTTGAGGATATCCGCCCCACGCCGGAGCTGAGTTTCTCTATCCGTCATCTGGGGTGCAACGCCGGCATAATGATAACCGCATCGCACAATCCCAAGCAGTATAACGGCTACAAGGTGTTCTGGGAGGACGGGGCGCAGATTGTGGAGCCGCACGACAAGAACATAATCGCCGAGGTAGAGAAGATAACCGACCCCTCGCAGGTCGCTTTCAACGACGACCCCGCCCTGAAGCCGGTAATGATAGGGGAGGAGGTTGACAAAGCCTTCCTGGACTCAATCTATACGCTTATGCTCTCGCCGGAGAGCGTGAAGCGCCACAGCGATATGAAGATTGTTTACACCCCGCTGCACGGTACCGGCAGCCGCACCGTATATCCTTTCCTGGCCAAGATGGGATTCAAGAATGTGATTCACGTGCCGGAACAGGATGTCAACAGCGGAGATTTCCCCACCGTGGTCTCTCCCAACCCGGAGGAACCCGGCGCTATGAAGATGGCGATGGAGAAGGCAGACGAGGTGGGTGCAGACCTGGTGCTGGCCTCCGACCCCGACGCCGACCGCATCGGCGTGGCTGTGCGCGACGGAGAGGGTAAGATCACCCTGCTCAACGGCAACCAGATACTGAGCATCCTGTTCGCCTATATGCTGGAGCGCTGGAGCCAGCTTGGCAAACTTAAAACCGGCGACCCCTACATGGTAAAGACCATCGTCTCCACCCGCCTTGCAGACGCCATCTGCGCAAAATACGGGGTGCAGCTCTATAGCGTGCTCACCGGCTTCAAGAACATCGCCACCATCGTCCGCGAGAACGAGGGCCGGCGCATATATATAGGAGGAGGGGAGGAGAGCAACGGCTTCAACCCCGGCGACTTTGTCCGCGACAAGGACTCTGCTGCAAGCTGCGGCCTGCTGGCAGAGTGCGCTGCCTGGCTCATGGACCGCGGCCAGACCGTTTACGGCTACCTGCAGGAGATATATGAGGAGTTCGGCTACTACAAGGAGGGCCTCACCAGCATCTACCGTACCGGCAAGGAGGGCGCCGCAGAGATCCAAAGGATTATGAAAGATTACCGCGCCAATCCCCCCAAAGAGCTGCTGGGCAGCAAGGTGGTCGAGGTCATCGACTATCTTGATACGGCAAAGACCGGCCTGCAGAAGAGCAATGTGCTCCAGTTCCTCGCAGAGGACGGCACCATTGTCTCCGTACGTCCCTCCGGCACCGAGCCCAAGATCAAGTTCTACTTTGGCGTCACCGGCGCCGATGCCGACGCCAAGCTGGAGCGCCTGAAGGAGCAGTTCGCATAACCTATAACATATTATATGTATAATAAGCGTACTAAAGTAGCGCTGGTATATGACTTTGACGGGACCCTCTCTCCGGGCAATATGCAGGAGTACGGCTTTATCCAGGCCCTGGGCAAGTCGCCGGAAGAGTTCTGGGGGCGGAGCAACTCCATAAGCGAAGAGCAGGAGATGAACGGCATCCTCGCCTACATGAAAATCATGATAGACGAGGCGCGCAAGGCCTCCATCTCCCTCAAGCGGGAATCTTTCGTGGAGTTTGGCCGCAATATCGAGCTGTATCCCGGTGTGAAAGAGTGGTTTTCACTGGTCAACGGCTACGGTGCCAGCTCAGGGGTGGCGGTAGAGCACTACATAATATCTTCCGGCCTCACTGAGATGATTGAGGGGTCGCCGATCGGCGCCGAATTCAAAAAAGTGTTCGCCAGCGCATTTCTCTACAACGACAAAGGGAATGCCGAGTGGCCCGCGGTGGCTGTTGACTTCACTGCAAAGACCCAGTTCCTGTTCAAGATTACCAAGGGGATAATGGATATCGCAGACAACCGTCTGGTAAACGAGAGTATCCCGGACGAGGACAAGCCTGTCCCTTTCAGCAATATGATTTATTTTGGTGACGGGACCACCGACATCCCGTGCATGAAGATAGTGACCATGTTCGGCGGCAACGCCATCGCCGTTTATGACTCCGATGCCAAGATGGCCAGGGCCAGGCAGTTGCTTGACGAGGACAGGGTGACCTTCATAGCCCCGGCAGTTTTCACCGACGGGAGCGAAATATTTGAAATCGTAAAGGCAACGATAGATAAAGTCAAGGCAGACAGCGAGTATGATAAACTCAGGCACAAAGTCCAGAATTTTTCATGATTTGTTTGTAATTCTTTTAATTGTTTGTAACTTGCGCCTAAGGAAATCTATTCAATAAAATATGAAAAAAATCGTTTTAGCATCGTTTGCACTGCTGGCAGTTCTGGCAGGGGCAAATTCCTGCTCACTGGATGAACCCCAGGCAGGCTCTGACAGTAGAATCGAGTTCGTTATCCCAGAATTTGAACCTGATGATGCCGCCACCAAGGTGACTACGGCAGTTTCTGGGTCGAGTATCTCCTCCACCTGGGATGCCGGCGACAAGATCGGCGTCTTCCCCGATATGGGCGGCGACCAGGTTTCATTCACGGTTTCTGCCGGTGCCGGTACAGGCACCTGTTCTTTCGACGGCCACGGCTGGGCGCTGGTATCTGCGGCAAAGTATTCTGCATACTATCCTTTCAGCAAAGAGAATTATGGCGATGCAAACGCATACAAGAATGTCAAGGTCTCCTATCTGGGGCAGGCCCAGACAGAGAAGGGCGTCTTCAGTGTGGGAGGGTTCGATTTCCTGGCCTGCACCGGTGCCGAGCCCGTTTTCGACAACCCTGCAAGACCCGGCGGACTTTGCACATTCAATTTCAGCCATCTCGGCGGCCTCATCATCCTGGATGTGACTTTCCCGCAGGCAGCTTACGTGAGCACTCTGGAGTTGGAATACGAGGAGGCGCTCTTCCCGCAGGCGGGTTATGTTGACCTTTCACAGGACACGCCGGTGTTCACGGCTACAGCTATGGGCAACTCCCTCACGCTTGACCTTGGTGAAATGTCTGTATCGGCAAATGAGACAGTCCGCTTCTATATGATGTGTGCACCTGCCAATATGCTTTCGGAGAAGGCTACTGTAAAGGCCACAACATCCACAGGCACTGTGATGTCCAAACAGCTTTCCGGTTCAAAGAATCTCAAAGCAGGCAAAACGTGGTCCATTTCCACCACGCTGGTTGCATCAACGACGCCGGTTGCCACACTCAAGGCAACCCCTGCAGCATTCTATCCCGGATATGCTGCCAACGATATTACATTCAGGGTCAAAGCCACTGAGCAGTACACCATGACCACCAGCGTGGACTGGCTCACCTTGGTAAGCTCCAATTCAATAGATGCCAACACAACCGAATATACATACCGTACAACCATAAACAACACAAGTTCCCTCCGCAAAGGCAACATCACGATCACAGGCGCCACAAAGAGCGCTGTCGTCAAGGTCGAGCAGGACGGGCTCACACTTACGCCGCCCGTAGCCGGTGACGGCCGCACGATATACACCACCACAGGCAACTACAAATATCGCTACGGACCGTCCATCATTATGAACGACAACGGCACCATCGACGCATGGTTCTCTGCACCCGGAACCCTTGGCAGCCGCAGCGGCATGGCAGACGTTTTCACATGGCAGCGGACCTCCGACGGCGGCCAGAGCTGGACTGCCGAGCAGGTGGTCCTCGAAGGCACCAAGGGAAAGCTGGACGAATGGAGCGTCTGCGACCCCGGCGCAGCCTACTTCGACGGCTATTACTATATGGGATACACCTCTACAACCAATACATCGTCATCCAGCGGCCTGCAGGGTCTCGAGAACGACCTGTTCATAGCCCGCAGCACTTCGCCCAGCGGACCTTGGCAGAAGTGGAGCGGCAGCGGATGGGGCAGCAACCCCCAGCCCGTAATCGAGTATGACAATGCCGTTTCCGGAGCATGGGGCGTCGGCGAACCGAGCATAGTGGTCAAGGACAACACCATATATTTATATTATACATATGATGCAGGCGGCACGGCTGTGACCAAGGTGGCTACAGCGCCGCGCAACAACGCCAACTGGCCGGGCAGCCTCACCCTCCACGGTACCGCTGTTGACAAGGCTGCCCTTGCAGAGAGCGAAGGCGCATCATCGGCCGGCCTGGCCCATTCCTATGACAGCTGTGACGTGAAGTACGTGGAGGACTACGACCTTTTCTACGCATTCCACACCTCGTGGCGCATCACCTACAACAGCCGCCTCTCGGTATGGACCTCTACCGACGGCCTCACCTTTACCTACCTCGGCGACGTGACCGGCAACGTGATAAGGTACGCCCACAACATGGGCGTGAGCGGTGACGGCCTGGGTCACGTGAACCTGGGCAGGACGCAGTACGTATCGTATGGTTTCAGCCCCGCCGACGCGACAGACCGCTCGCACGGAGCCTGGAGCACCTATTGGAGTACACTCACTTATTAACACTTCATATTAACCTAATTAAAACCAAAGATGAAAAGGAATCTTTACGTATCTCCCGCAATCAAGGAGTATGGAATCTCCCTTGAGAACGCTATCCTTCAAGGTTCATCTGAAATCAACCCTGAGGTAAGCATCGACGACATGAATGTAAACAACATTAACCAGTGGTAAACAGTCAGCGATTATGAAAAGAACACTTTTAGTAGCTATCCTGGCTGTTGCAGCCATAGCATCTTCTTGCGTCAAGGAGACTGAGAAGGAAACCAGCTCTGCAGTAATGAGCCCCGTTGCAACCATCGACAACTTTGTTTTCGACGGTGCATCCACCAAGACTACCTACTCTCTGAACGGGAACGTTGCATCTTTCGCATTTACAGCAAGTGACGTCCTGCGTGCTTATCCCGTTTCTCCCGAGGTTGGTGACGGTCTCCGTTTCACCGTAAGCCAGGTCAACGGTACATCCTGCGTATTTACCGGTGCAGGCTTCGGCCTTCTCGAGGGTCAGGCTTATGCAGCTTACTATCCCGGCGGCAGCGACGATGTTCCTGACGTAACAGAAGTTCCCGTTGACTTCGCCGGCCAGAGCCAGCCCGCAGCAAACGAGTGGAACCTCAGCGAAGCTGACTTCCTCTATGCTACCGGCATCGAGCCTGTAAACGGCGCTTGCAGCTTCTCCATGCATCACCTCGGCGCCCTGCTGATTATGGACGTCACCTTCACCGAGGCAGGCAACTACAGTGAGCTCGCACTCTCCACTACAGGTTCTTTCATCACCGACGGTATTGTTGACCTGACTGCAGATGAGCCCGTTCTGGAGCCCGAAGGCACTTCCGACACCATCACCCTCGCACTCGGCGGTGACAATGGTATGGCAGTTACCGCCGGCCAGACTGTCCGCTTCTTTATGATGGTTGCTCCCGTTGATTTGAGCAACGAAGCAATCACCCTGACCCTCACCGATGTCCAGGGCAACACAATCGTCAAGGAAGGCACAGGTGCAAACTTCCAGGCTGGCCACGCTGTTAAGATTGCCGGCACTCCCGAGGCTCCCGTAGCTGAAGAGATCAACCTTAGCGCAGATGGAACTGCAAACAGCTACATCGTAAGCGAGGCTGGTGACTACTACTTCGACGCAACCGTTGCAGGTAACGGCCAGACTGTAAACATGGCTGCCAAGGGCTTCTCAACTGCAGCAAATGTATGGCCTCAGGTTAACGGCGCTTACACAAGCGCTCTGCCCACAGGCGGCAACACCCGCATTGTCCTGAACCAGAACAGCTGTATCAAGGATGTTTATTATGCAGACGGTTACATCCACTTCACCGCTACCGGTGCCAAGGGTAACGCCCAGATTCAGCTTCGTGACGCTGCCGGTGACGACCCCGCATGGGTATGGCACATCTGGTGCACCGACGCTCCCAGCGTCATCACCCTCACCGACGCTTCTTCCTGGGGCTTCACCTATCAGGTAATGGACCGTAACCTTGGTGCAATCAAGGCTACCTTCGCTGACCCTACCAATGCAAACAACGATCCCGACGAAGTTTGCGGTCTGTACTACCAGTTTGGCAACCCTTCAGGCTTCACCTGGGCAGAGTACTCTGCTGCAAGCTCTTCTAACAAGGGTTGGCGCATGGTTGACGGTATCGCTGGAGCTCCTCAGTACGGCAAGCCTTACCTTGACATCAGCAGCGACTGGTATTGGTTCAATCCTTATGCTTCTTCTGCTCCGAGACAGCTCTTCGGAATCCTCTGGGGCGGTGGCTCAGCTGGCGACGGCTCCCTGAACCGCGGTCCTGCTGCAACCAAGACTATGTACGACCCTTGCCCTGTAGGCTACAAGGTTACCCCTATCGACTTCTCAATTAGTGCTTCTGACTCCGCCGACCAGTTCGGCTGGTACAAGAACGGTGAGGACGGAGCTGTTTACTTCCCTTACAACGGTGCCGCTTGGGAAGGCGGTGACTTCTGGATGGGGCGTGGTTATGTTCCCGATGGTGACACCGCCCATTACACTGCTCTCTGGACTTCCGGCCACAACAACACTAACATGGCTTACTTCTTCAACATTTACAGCAAAGACGTAAACCGTGCAGGTGGCGGAACAGTTTCCGATCATATTCTTAGCCGCGGTATGGGTATCCGCTGCGTAGCAGAATAATCCTTATTCTGTATTCTATAAATTAAGGGTGGCTCAATGCCACCCTTAATCTTTTGTCTATTTATTTGATTATATGATTATTTCTTCCTACCTTCGGAAGTTAATTGTATACACCTAATACTAATCAATTAAAAATGAAAAAGGAACTTTACGTATCCCCCGCAATCAAGGAGTATGGAATCTCCCTTGAGAACGCAATCCTGCAGGGCTCTACTATCGACCCTGAAGTGAGCATCGACGACATGAATGTTAACAACATCAACAACTGGTAATCAAAAAAGATTATGAGAAAATCTCTCTTAGCAGCGATTCTGGCTACCGCAGCCATCGCTTTCTCCTGTACGATGGAGGAGCCTGCAAAGGACAACTCTGTCGCTATGAACCCCGCGGCAACAATTGCCAGCTTTGTTTATGACGGTCCTGCAACCAAGACAACCGCCAACTTTGAGAACAACGTAGCATCGTTTGCATTTGCAGCAAGCGACGTACTGCGTGCATATCCCCTCCCTGATGGTGACGGTCTCCGTTTCACCGTTAAGAATACCAGCGGTACTGCTTGTGTATTCGAAGGTGCCGGTTTCGGTCTTGAGGCCGGAAAGGCTTATGCTGCATATTATCCCGGAAATTCTGAAGAAGTTCCCGAAGTGACTGCAGTTCCCGTTGACTTCAGCGCACAGAGCCAGCCCGCAGCAAGCGAGTGGAACCTGAGCGACGTTGACTTCCTCTATGCTACCGGCATCGAGCCCGAGAGCGGCGCTTGCAGCTTTACGATGAACCACCTTGGTGCACTGCTCATCATGAACGTTACTTTCCAGACCGCAGACACTTATTCAAAACTCGTCCTCAAGGCTTCGGAAAGTATTATCCCCGTTGCAGGTACCGTTGACCTGACAGCAGACGAGGTAGCCATTACCGCTACTACCACTTCTGACAGGATCACCCTCAACCTCGGTGGCGAAGACGGTCTGGCAGTTGCCGCTGGCGACGTAGTTACCTTCTACATGATGGTTCCCCCCGTTGACCTGAGCAACGCAAGCCTGACCCTTAGGCTTTACGATGCTGACGGCAACATTGTACTGTCCAAGGACGGCGCAGGTCTCAACTTCGAGGCTGGCAAGGCTGTTGAGTTTGGCACTACCCCTATGACTAACCTCAGCGCAAAGGGCATGGCCAACACCTACATCGTAAGTGAGGCAGGTAACTACTACTTCAACTGCACCGCTGCAGGTAACGGTGTGATAGCTCAGCCGGCAGGTATCCTGGGTGCAGTAGGTCTTGCTGCTTCTTATCCTGCCAACAATTCTGCTGCCCTTGCAGAGGGCTATTATGTACGCGTTCCCCTGAACCAGAACAACTGTATCTCCGATGTTACTATCGCTAACGGCAAGATTTACTTTACCGCTACCGGTAATGAGGGTAATGCCAAGATCCAGATGAGAGATGCCAACGACGACGGCGTATGGGTTTGGACAATCTGGTGCACAGACCAGCCCGCAGACGTTACCATCCCCACTTCTGACGGTACAAAGAGTTACACTCTCCTTGACCGCAACATCGGTGCAACAACAGCAGAGGCTGGTAGCACAGAAGCTAACTATGGCCTGTACTATATGTTCGGTGATCCTATCGGTTATACAGTATCTGAATGGGGCAATGCTAGCAGAGATGGTTATCGTATGGTAGATGAGTTGGCTTATTCTCCTTCTGTTCCTTATTGCGACCGTGGCAGTGCAGGCGATTGGACCTGGTTCAACATGTGGGCTGCCACTAACAATCCCCGTCAGGTTTATGCATTCCTCTGGGGTGCTTACGGTTCCGGTGCAGGCGATACCTGGGATGCAACATTCACCCGTCAGCCCGGTACCGCATCGTTCAAGACCCTCTATGACCCTTGCCCTGTAGGATACAAGGTGATGGCTTACGATGTGCTCTTAGGCTACAACAGTACAACCGACTTTGACAACTTCACTGCAGATGAGACAGGTATCTATATCGCTGGCTCAAACGGCTCTCTCTATATCCCTTATGCCGGCAATGTACATCAAGGCGGTTACACCTGGATGGCTCCCGAGACTTATTGCTACCTCTGGACATCCGCTCACAACAACGCCAACATGGCTTGGAGCTATATGATTTACAAGAAGGATACCGACCGCGCAGGCAGCGGCGAGGACCACTCTCATATCATCTCCCGCGGTATGCCCGTTCGCTGCATGAAGCAGTAATATCAGGTATATATCTATATAAAGTTAAGGGTGGCTCATGCCACCCTTTCTTTTTTGTACCATTTAAAGCAAAGGCGGGTATTATCAATCCGACAGAATGGTCATTAAATCTGTATTAAACCAGACAAACTCTTTTCCCACTCTCTCTTTAGTTAGCATACCCAATGACTCAAGTTGAGTTAAATACTTTTTGGCCGTATTAATACTCTTTAGCTTTTCCGAAAGCAGGTTCTTAGGCCGGATATATGGCTGCTCAAAGAGTCTGGGAACGTCCATTTTATTTACAGGTAAACGGTTCTTCAATATCAGAGTCTGGGTCTTCTCCATTAAATGCTTGATCCTGATGATTTTGTCTATGGTGTATTCTGCTGTTTGGGAGACTGCTTCCAGCATATACAATATCCAGGATTTCCAAATATGCGTACCCGTTACTCCATTCAATCTCCAATAATAATCATCTTTATTCTGGAGAATGTATGCACTAAGATATAGAATAGGTAAATCCAGAAGATGTTTCTGGATTAGGTATAATATGCAAAGGATTCTGCCAGTTCTTCCGTTGCCGTCACGGAACGGATGGATAGCCTCGAACTGATAATGGGCCATAGCCATTTTTAAGATTGAGTCTATCGGGAACTTTGTATCATCATTTAAAAACTCCAGTAACTCTGCCATCTTTTTTTCAACGACTCCTTTGCCACGGGGTGGAGTATAAACTGTTTCAGCAACCAAAGAGCCCCATCCTCTCTTTTTAATCACCACTTCTGCCTGGTAGGGGCGAATGCCGTCATTACTCCTTTTGACTTCCCGATATACATCGATTATCGTATCTATTGAAAGCGTCTTTTCACTTGTAATTCTTTGATAACCTTTCCAGAGTGCTTCCCTATAGTGTAAAATCTCTTTAGCTGCGCCCTCCATGTAATCATCTTCCTGATAAGACAGCGACCTATAAAGTTCATCATCTGTAGTGAAAATGTTTTCAATGGCGCTACTTGCCTTTGCCTCTCGCAGTGCGATAGTGTTCACGAAAATCGACTGGTTGGGAAGCGTAGATGCCAGCCCCTTCAGTTCTGCAAGACGTCGACTGGCAAGCATCAGCTTGTTTAGTACTTCGTCGTCATGATACAGCTCTATTGCTGGAGGAAGAGGTGGCAATTGATTGTAGGGTATATTTCTATCGAATGCTTCCATTTTGACAGTTTTCTTACCAACTGTCAAAATTAAAGAAAAATTGACAGAAACAAAAGAATCTGTCAATTTTCACCAACGCAGGGCAACTACTCTCCCAGCAGCTTCTCTTTGACGATATTGTAATAAACGTAGGGGTCGTTTATGGTAGCTGAGTTCTTGTGGCAGTCGGTTGTGCTGGCGCTCACGTCGGCGATTCCCCAGAAAATGGAGTCGCAGGTGTCGTCGTAAGAGCCTATCACAATATACCTGGTGGCCTGCAGGCCCCAGTCCATACGGGAACTCCATGTGTCGGCGTCTATCCTTGCCCAGGTCTCCGGCGCGACTCCGCTGTTGGGGCATACGAAGCGCACGGCGCCGTCGCTGCTCTGGGAATAGTTGCGGTATCCCCAGCCATCGGTCGTTCTGGGAGTTATGGCGCTGTTTACCTGGCAGGTTCCGATGGTGAATTTATCACCGTTGCCGAGATATGTCTTGTCAGCTGCAGAAGCTTTGTTTATGGCAGACGTGTATTGGCTTCCGGGCATAAAGACCAGCAGCATCGGCCTGCCGTCCTTGTAGTGGTAATGGTTTAGGCGGGCATAACTGTTCCAGATTTTCTCTGCTATGCCGTTCCAGTAGCCTATATTGGGAGTGCTTAGATTACCTATAAACAGGAACCACTCCATACCTATCTCGCCGCATACCTGCGCTATATTCTCAAGCCTCCCCTTGAAATTGTCGCTTTCCCACTGGGAATCCCACTGCGCCTGGTTTGTAAAATCTACGCATACCACCCTGATTCCGGCTTTCGCAATTGTCTTGAGAATGGAACGGCACTGGGAAATGTCGTTATAATCGTGGTACGAAATCCAGGTGTTGTTCACAAGGAATGTCGTGCCATAGTTATTCCATCGGCAACAAGGCATAATATGGCTTACCGGAATCGGGGAACCCGCCGGTGGGCAGCTCTGGGTTATGGTTACATACTTTGTGAGAGCGGAAGAATTGGATTTGAGGCGGAGGATGGCGGTACGGTCGCTTGAAGAGTTGTTTATCTTGACATCCAAAGTGGGCGTTATACGGTTATAGCTGGTGACGCTTATCCAGTCGCCGCCTTCTACGATGCTCAGCGTATAGCTTATGTTGGATGTAACCTGCAACTGAACGGTGTTGAAAGGATAATTGATTGAGAGACTCTCCTGTGCCAGCGAAATCACCTCCTCGGTAGGTTGAACGGTACTCTCCAAAGCAGCGGAGAAAGAGTAAGCCTTCCCCGCCTTGAGCCTGTATGAAGATCCAAGCTTTTTGGACATTACCGCACCGGTCGTCGTGGTGACTTTGACTGTCGGCAACTCCGAAGTCAGGTCTGCAGGGGCGCACATCATGAAGAAACGGGCCGTTTCTCCCGCCGCTACATGCATGCCGCCCAGGCCAAGCGCCAGGGTGCCGCCTATTGCAGCAGGGGTGATTTCTGCCGTTTCCTGAGAGAGGTTGACTGTTCCGGTTTCAGGGAAGAGGTCATTGTTGCAAACCAGCTCCAGGGAGGAAAGATCCGCCGCCTTCGGGAAGGTGATGTCAAGTACCAGCAGGGCGCCGAGATGCTTGAAATTGAATGTGCATGTCCCGCCGGGACTGTTGGAGTCGGTAAAAGAGGGGAGAGCCTTGGTGCAGGCCATATAATCAAAGGCGCCCACGCCAAAGGTGTTCTTTGCTGCCTGACTCTGCCCGAGGTAAGATACTTCTATGCCCTTGAGGGCGTCGGCATCGCCGTAGTTGCCGGCACTGAAGGGGTAGTAAGCGGAATACTTGGCCGCAGACACCAGCGCCCAGCCGTGGCCG
>JAFSUF010000051.1 GCA_017445425.1 Bacteroidales bacterium
CGTGACCAAAGTCACAGTTTACTCCGGTGCCAACTACGCCATAGGGCCAGGCATTAACGGCTCCTGTGGCACTGTGAACATCGGCGGCAAATCTGGCGGCGTCGCCGGCGCCCCTTACATCTATCAGCCTTAAACTGAGTTTTATGTCCTCGGGGGAATTTGTTGCCTGAGAGGTTGACGCCGCCGATGACGTCATCATCGAAAGAGTCCAGGGCGAATCGTGGCTCTATACTTTTTGTGGGTGTGCAAGTTTCCAAGTGAGACATTTTTTTGTGATGTCAACAAAGCGTCCACGCCAAACGGGGTATGCGTATACATATCAGAGTATGCAAATCGTATGGGATGGCAATTTGAACCCAAATTGAAAAATAGTAAACTCTCTGATTTTTAGCAACTTATCTCGACAAATCGTGCTTTTCCTCTTCGATCCCTCCGCGTTCCCTCACTCACCGCAGCAACGATTGTATATCAAGGGGTTACAGGGTTTACGCACAAACTTACGCACAAGAAAGCGAAGTTTGTGCGTTTTTTTTATTGTACGCTACCGAGGGGGGCTGAGTTATACCAAACTCTGGGCGGGGTGATACACCCAGAGTACTCACCAAAACAGAAGTTTTAAGCGTGGAGGTTGTCCTGATATTTCTTCCACATTCGTCGGGTTTTTCTTCCAATAAATTGCCGAAAATTTTTTCGACATTCATCGGTTTTTTATATTTGTATCGAAATGAGTGAGATAAAAACATACAAACCAAGAATCGCCGACACCGTCCTTGCCCGCAAACTTGCAAGTAAAGGAGCTGTTCTCATTGAAGGCCCCAAGTGGTGCGGCAAGACAACAACAGCAGAACAGCAGGCCAAAAGTGTCGTCTATATGGACGACCCTGCTAACGTCAAAGAAAACCTTCTCAAGGCCGAACTGGCCCCACAGGAACTCCTACAGGGAGAAACCCCGCGCCTACTTGACGAATGGCAAATCGCCCCTCAACTATGGGACACCATCCGTTTCGAGGCAGACCACCGCAAAGGAAACGGCCACTTCATTCTTACCGGCTCCTCAGTTCCGGTAGATGAAGAGCAGGAAGACGAACAGCAGCAGGAAGAAAGCAAGATAATGCGCCATTCCGGAACCGGCCGGTTCGGCTGGGTAAAGATGCGCCCCATGGCCCTCTATGAATCCGGTGAATCAAACGGTGCCATTTCCATGAAGGAACTATTCAGCGCCCCAGAGAAGATTTACGCCAAGAGCACGCTATCCCGTGAAGATCTTGCTTATGTCCTCTGCCGTGGCGGATGGCCCGGAGCGCTCGACCTGGAGAAAGAAATCGCCCTGGATCAGGCGTTCGACTACGTTGAATCCGTTGCAAAGAAAGACATGAACCGCGTCGTGGACAAGGTCCGCCGCAGCCCGGAGCGCGTCCGCCAGCTCATGCGGTCCTACGCCCGCAACGTGGCTTCCCAGGCCCCATACGAGACCATTGCTGCCGATATGCAGGCAAACGAACCCAAGGGAATGGACGCCGAGACCGTGTCAGCCTACATTGAAGCCCTCCGCAGGCTCTTCGTCATTGAAGAGGCCAAGGCCTGGAACCCCAATCTCCGTTCCAAGACCGCCATCAGGACCACCAATACCAGGTACTATTCCGACCCTTCCATTGGCACCGCCTGTCTGGGAATTGGCCCCGGAGACCTCCTGTCCGACTTCAACACGTTCGGACTCCACTTCGAAGGGATGGCCGTCCGCGACCTCAGAACCTATGCCTCTGCGCAGCTCGGCGAGGTCTACCACTATCGTGATTCAGAAGGCCTCGAATGCGACGCCATCGTGCACTTGCGTGACGGCAGTTATGGACTAGTGGAGATTAAGATTGGCGGCGAGAGCCTGATTAACGAAGGTGCCGATGCCTTGATCAAGCTTCGCAATAAAATCGACACCACCAAGATGAAGAAACCCTCTTTCCTGATGGTACTCATTGGAATCGGTGAGATTGCCTACCGTCGGGACGATGGCGTGTACGTGGTCCCGATTGGCTGCTTGAAAGATTAATCATTTACCATCGGGGGCATGTACTGTCATATCCGGGAAAGGAAGTTTTGGGTTGAGAGGTAGCTCAAAGGTACCTCAAAGAGTAAATGAAGGGAATAAGATGAGGGGCGGCGGTAGCCGCCTCTCACTGCTTCTGAGTTTTTGCTGCAGGTCCCCGGCTCGCGCGGGTGACGGAGGGTCGAAGACATGACAACGCTGATGCGTAGACCAGTTATCAGACCTTGTTTATTTACGGACTGCGATACGCAGGCTGTAAATGAATAAGGCCCATCATGACGGTGGCGTCCCCGCCGTTGGTCGCAATTTCGTCAACCATCAGTCCGGCGGGGCGAAGCCCTGCCGGGGTGGACACTCTTTAGTATTGCCGTTTCATTCGGGTAAACTGCCGGATTGTTAAATACCTGGAGCCCGGAGCAAGGCTTGGGACGGAGTTTGCTTATCTTTGTAATAAGCGATACTGCTATGAATGAAATAATAATCAAATAAATAGTCCGTCTTATGCGAAAAGTAACACTCATCCTCCTACCCCTGGCCATTCTGATGTTTGGCAGTTGCATCCATGATGACATCCTCATCACGGACGAAGCATTTGACAGTGGTGACACTTCTCTCTCCGACCCGGAATTGAGCTGGAGCGCATCCTCCTGCGAGGCGACCATCGGCAGCGACTCAAACGACTTCCCGACGCTCGTGAATTCCAAAGGGGTGAGCGTCACTTACACCTCTTCCGACACGGCGGTTGCGACCATAGACGAAGACGGGAGCATCACTCTCGTCTCTGCCGGAACCACATCCATCATGGCCTCTTCTGCCGCAACGGACAAATATTCCGCCTCAAGCGCCTCCTACGCACTAACGGTTTACAAAGGCGACGGAATATCCTGGAGTGCGACCAACTGCACCGTCACCTATGGCGAAGAAAGCACCTATTCCTTCCCCAGCCTCAACAACCCGGGCGCCCAGGATATCAAATACTCCTCCAGCAATGAGAGCGTGGCCACCATCTCCAATGACGGAACCGTCACCATAGTCGGGGAGGGCGACGCCACCATTACGGCGACCGCCACGGAGAACGACGCCTACGAAAGCGCCAGCGTGTCATATACGCTCACCGTGGAGGGCACCCTGGAGAAGGCGGGCATCAGTTGGAGCGCCGACAGCTACACTGCCACCCTGGCCTCCGAGAACAATGAGTTCCCCACCCTCGCCAACCCCAACGGCCTGACAGTTAACTACAGCTCATCCAATACCGATGTAGCCACCGTGAACGACAGCGGCGAAGTGACACCTGTGGCGGCGGGCACCGTCTCCATCATTGCCACCACCGAAGCTGACGAGCAGTACGCCGCCGGCAGCGCTTCCTATACATTGAAGGTGGTCAAGCACGACGTCACAATCAGCTGGAGCGCCGCCTCCTGCTCCCAGATACTGGAAGAGGAAGATACCGGCACTTACCCCACCCTCACGGTGGAGCCTTCTGCCATCAGCGGCAGCGTGAGCTACGAGAGCTCCAGCACGTCAGTGGCCACCATCTCCCAGAGCGGGAGCATAACTCTGGCCGGGACCGGTTCCACTACCATATCGGCCGTGTTCGAAGGGAACGATTATTATAAGGCGGCCTCGGCGACATACACCCTGAACGTGAAGTCCAATGCCGACACCGGAGCCGGGACCTATACATACGACTCCAGCGGCGATACCTCTTCTGATGACGACATCTCCAACACCACCTTCGGCCGCATGATTACGGTGACCTACTCCAGCAGCGGCGCCACCGTAACGGGCTACACCTCCGACTTTGACGTCACGGTGAGCTCCAACCAGGTGACCATCACCAACAACGGTACGGAGAACGTGGTTTACTACCTCACCGGCAGCGCTTCCAACGGCTTCTTCAAACTCTACAGTTCCAAGAAGCAGGCCCTGCACCTGAATAACCTGAGCCTTACCAATACCAGCGGCGCCGCCATCAATAACCAGAGCGGCAAGCGCACCTTTGTATATGTAGAAGGCTCCAACACCCTGGCCGATGGCAGCTCCGCAGCTTACTCCACCAGCAGCAGCGAGGATATGAAAGCCGTATTCTTCTCTGAAGGGCAACTCATCTTCTCCGGCAGCGGCTCGCTCAAGGTAACGGCCAACAACAGCCAGGAGAAGTCCTGCATCGCCTCCGACGACTATGTCCGCATCATGGACAGTCCCTCCATCACGGTTTCCACCGGCAGCAGCGCCGGCCACGGCATCCGCGGCAAGGAGTACGTACAGCTTTCCAGCGGCACCACCTCCATCACCTCGGCTGCAGCCAAGAAAAAAGGCATCACATCAGAAGACTACGTGCTTGTGGAAGGCGGCTCGCACACCATCAAGGTGACCGGAAAGGTGGCCTACGATTCTGAAGACAGCGAGTATAAGGGCACCGCGGGCATCAAGGCGGACAACTACTTTGGCATGACGGGAGGCACCGTCACCATCACAAATTCCGGCGCCGGCGGAAAGGGCATCCGCGCCGGCAGTGATGACTATGACGATACAGGAAAAATTTCTGACAGTTACATCAGCGGCGGCACGCTCTCCATCACCACCACCGGAAGCGAGTCCAACGACGTATCCTGCAAGGGCATCAAGATCGGCTGGGCCACCAAGAGCGGCAACAGGGTGACGGCCTACGCCGGCAACCTGAATATCAGCGGCGGTAGCGTCATAGTAAACTCGTCCAAGAGCGAGGGCATTGAGGCCAAGGGCAACATCGTCATCAGCGGTAGCGCACAGGTATATGTGACCTCCAGCGGCGACGATGCCATCAACAGCCAGGCAGAGTTTGACGTAACCGGCGGATATGTATATGCCTATTCCAGCGCCAACGACGCCATGGACGCCAACCACGACATGAAGATTTCCGGAGGCTACGTATTCGCCATCACCACCAAGGGCAGCCCCGAAGTGGCACTGGACGCCAACACGGAAGAGAGCTACAAACTCTACATCACGGGCGGCACAGTGGTAGCTTACGGCGGCCTTGAAAGCGGTTATTCCTCCTCAAACACCGTTTACAGCATGAGCTGCACGGCAGGCAGCTGGAACGCCCTGCATAACGGCAGCTCCTACATAGCAGCCTTCAAGGCGCCCAGCGGCATATCCAGCGTCGCGGTTTGCGCCCCTTCGCTTAGCAAAGGCTATACCGGAGTGAGCGTGGGCAGCACAACCTATGCTAACGGCACATGGGCGACCTCATCCATCTCCGGCGGGACGGCGGTATCCCTAAGCACCTATTCCGGAAATGGCGGAACTCCCGGCGGCGGCGGTGGCTGGAACCCCGGAGGTGGTGGAGGAAGACATTGAGGAAACTAATCTGCAAATAACAGAAAGCCATGAAAAGAATTGCAATACTAATATCTCTCCTTATGATGGTTCCGGCCGTGAGCGTATTCGCCCAGAGCGAGGAAGCGAGCGCCAAAATCAACAAGAAGAATCTGGTGGTGAAGGAGTGGAATACCAACGCGAAAGGCGCCGCAAAGACGCTGGACCACATGACCACCTACTCTTCCGACGGCAAGAAAGTTGAAGAGATTGAATACGACAGCGCCGGAAAGCAGAAGTGGCGCAAGCGCTACGAATGGGGCGGGAACGGCAAAATGGCCCGCGAGCTGGTGTACGACGAACGTAACCGGCTGGTGAACTACAAGAAGTTCGAATACAACGAATTCGGCAAGAAGAAGGTGCAATATACCTACGACGCCAAAGGGAAACTGCTCTCATCTAAGATATTCGAATACATCACGGCCGATGAATGACACCCTTCATACAGCCATTGAGGCAGCGGCGGCCGGCATTCCGGCCATCACCCTGGAAGAGATGGACGGGGTCAAACTGCTCAACCGCATCGACTCCAAGTATCTGACCAACGAAGCCACCCTGCTTGAGGTTCTTGCAGACGCCAGGGCTGCGGGCTACCGCGCCCTGGAGGCAGATGGGGCGAAGGTCAGTCCGTACAATTCCATATATTATGATACGCCGGAGCTGGGCATGTTCCTTGCCCATCACAACCGCAGGCTGGTCAGGCAGAAGGTACGTACCAGAATGTATGTGAATTCGGGAGAGTCATTCCTGGAGATAAAGCGCAAGAACAACCACGGCCGCACCAAGAAAAAACGCATGGGCATCGCCTCCGGCGAGTTGATGGATTTTTCCTCGAACGCCGCTGCCTGTGAATATCTGGCGGGACATTCCTGGTTTACCATAGAGGATATCCAGCCGGTGCTGTCCACCTCATTCAGACGCATCACGCTGGTGAATCCTGCCAAGACCGAACGCCTGACGATAGATACCTCACTGATGTTCACAAACTACCGGACCGGGAAGAAGGCTTCGCTTGAGGATGCGGTTATCATTGAACTCAAACAAGACGGCCATGCAGCCAGCCAGATGAAGGGAATCCTGCTGAACCGCCGGGTAAAGCCGGTGCGTGTGAGCAAATACTGCATTGCTGTCACCCTTACTGACCCTGATGTAAAGAGCGGACGCTTCAAACTGAAAGTACGCACGATTGAAAAGACAATTAATAAAAAAATCACCACAATATGATTACAGCCCAAGATTTCGGCGACTATACGCTTGCCGATGACGCCATCATGGACGTCCAGACAATAACAGACGCGATGATGACCACCACACAGTCCATCACGGAACTGGCCATCCGTTTCTTCCTCAACCTCGCGGTATGCTGGATTCTGGTACAGTTCTTCTATTACCGCAAGAGCCACCGGCGCGACTATTACTTCACCTTCATGGTCTTCTCTTCCGCAATGCTCATGCTCCTCTACATAATGGGGAACGTGGAGGTCGGCGTGGGCCTTACCCTTGGACTCTTCGCCATCTTCGGGGTCATCCGCTATCGTACGGAGACGGTGCCCATACGGGAGATGACATATCTGTTCGTCATAATCGCCCTGGCGGCCATGAACGGCCTGGCGCCAGTTTACCGGCTGGTGGGGGCCACATCTTCCAATCCTCACTATGACCTCTCCTTGGGTACGGTTGGCATAATGGTTTTGTCCAACGCCCTTGTCGTCTGCCTGATCTGGGTGCTGGAGAACGGCCGGCTGCTTAAGCACACATCTACAAAACTGGTGCTCTACGACCGCATCGACCTAATCGTTCCCGAGAAGCGGGAAGAACTCATCGCCGACCTTGAGAAACGCATAGGCATAAAGGTAATCAATCTGGAAGTGGGACATGTGGACTTCCTCAAAGACGCTGCCTTTATCAAGGTTTACTATAATCTGGACAAGGGGCAGAGCGGCTCCATCGATACCCTGACAAAAGCTAAGAACTTCGTAGAACAGTAGCCTTATGAAAAAATTAATCACACTTATCATAGCCCTCATCCCCGTCATTGGCTTTGCCCAGGGCACAGTCAATGACCTGGAAACAGACTTGGGCGGCCGCGTGGGCGTATCCGTGAACAAGAAAATCGTCAAGGGGCTCCATATCGTGGCCGACGGCGAAATCCGCCTCAGCGATAATTTCTCCTCCCTGGGACGCTACCAGGCAGGCCTTGGCATCACCTACAAGGTGAGCCCGATCATCAAAGTGGGTGCCGGTTATCAGTTCATAGAAAAGTTGAATTCCTCTTCCGAGTGGAAGCCGCGCCACCGCTTTTATGCAGATGCCAGTGCTACCCTGAAGGCCGGCGACTGGAGGTTCTCCCTTAAGGAGCGGCTCCAGCTAACCCACCGCAACGTGAACAACGTTTACCAGAACAATCCCAATTCCCTGATGCTTAAAAGCCGCGTCAAGGTATCATACAAAGGCTTTTCCAGAGTAACTCCCTATGGATATGTGGAGGTCAGGAACGTGTTTAACGACCCCTCCTGCTCTGCCACCTGGAGCACGGCGAGCCTGGCATACGCCGATTATTCGTTCCGGGGCTACACGGATACATACGTAAACCGCGTCCGCGGCTCGCTGGGCGCAGAGTGGAAACTGAGCAAGCATCATGCCCTTGACTTCTATCTGCTCACCGATTATTGTTACGACAAGGAGATAGACACCAACTCTGACGGAACCGCCCTTAAATCCCTGACATACGACCAGGCTTTCAAAACTGCATTTTGCATAGGGTATCAGTTCAGTTTCTGACGAAAAAGCATATTTTTGCATAAACTGCCTGGGCGATGGACCATTTTTTAAGAAAAAAGCTGAAACTGTACGGCCTCTTCTGGGGGGCCGTAATGGTTGTCCCCTCCCTCCCCCTGCTATGGGGTTCATTGGGGATTACAGGCCATTTCTCCTCGTTTGAGGAGATTGCTTCGCTCTGGCTTTCCATCCTCCCCATCCTGATTCTGTTTCTGGTTCACAATTTCCTGATGCTGCCTCTCATCAAGCGGAACAAGACCTTGTATTTCATTGCAGTGATGGCCCTTATCGCGTTATTCGGCATTTACTGCTTTACGCTGGCAGACAAGCCGCCGGGGATGCACGACAAGATGCCGCCGACGGCATTTGACCCGCCAAGCCACCGGCCGGCCCGTCCGGCAGCGCTGATGCTGGGATTCGGAGTGCTGGCCTTAATCGCCAATTATGGCGCCGACGCCATCGTAGAGAACGAGCGGAAGGAGCAGGAACGCAGACTTCTGGAGATCGACAACCTCAGGTTGCAACTGGAAGCGCTCAGGTATCAGATCAACCCGCACTTCTTCCTCAATACGCTCAACAACATCCAGGCCCTGATCCTGATTGACCCGGACAAGGCGGCGGAGAGTATCGGAATATTCTCAAAAATGATGCAGATGATACTGCGCAACGGGAACGCCCCCCTGATCCCGCTCTCCGACGAGGTATGTTTCATTGACTACCTGGTGGCGCTGATGCGTCTGCGCTATACAGACAATGTCACACTGGAGACCCGACTGCCCGGGCAGACCGGCAATGCCGTCGTCCAGCCCATGATTCTGACTACCTTTGTTGAGAATGCCTTTAAGCACGGAATCAGCTATAAGCACCCCTCGTCTGTCCGCGTCCAGATAGAACTTGCAGACGGGAAGATACATTTCCTTTGCGAAAACACGCTCCAGGCAGAGTCGCTCACGCAGGGATTCGGGATTGGCCTTGAGAACGCCCGCAAACGGCTCGCGATGCTTTACGGGGAGCGGTACCAGCTCAGCGCCAGATCCTCCGGAGAACTCTTCAGAGTGGAATTGACCATTCCGGACCAGATAGACATTTGTGAAGCATGATCCGCGCCATCACCATAGACGACGAGCCCCTGGCTCTCAAGCTGCTGGAGGTGTATATCAGCAGGATTGACGACTTGCATCTGGTTGCCTCCTGCCCCGGCGTCGATGCTGCGAGGCCTTTTGTCAGGGATGCCGATGTCATTTTTGTTGATATCAACATGCCGGACATGAACGGGATGGAGTTTGTACGGAGTCTGGAGGACCCGCCGCTGATAGTGTTCACCACGGCCTACGCAGAGCACGCCGTGGAGGGGTTCCGGGTGAATGCCGTAGATTATCTGGTAAAACCCTTTGCCTTTGAAGATTTCAAGGAAGCCGTGGACCGGGTGCGACATATGCTGGAGCTTAAAGCCAGACCGGAAGGCATCCCTGAGCAGGAGAAAGTCATCTTTTTCCAGGTGGGACACCAGAGAAGAAGGGTCTGCACGGCTGATATTATGTACGTAGAGAGCATGGGGGCATACTTAATGGTACATATTGCCGGAGAGGACCCCCTGATTGTCCTGGGTAATTTCAAAAGCATTCTGGATGCCGATCCCGAGCGGTTTTTCCGCATCCACAAGTCTTATGTCATCAATTTGGAACAGATACGCCAGAGTGGCCGCTCTTCTGTCACATTGATTGACGGCACGGTACTTTCTGTAGGTGAATCCTATCGGAAAGCTTTCAGGGAGTGTCTCCGTCAGTGATTGCTGATCCGGCGGAATTCTTCCCGCGCTGCAGCCATTTGACGCTGGAACTCTTCTGATGACTGCAGATAAGCATAACCTATACTGGCCACGGGGCGGCTGGCATCCACGTCGCTCTGCCAGTGGCATCCGGAGATGACGCGACTCTCGCCAGAAAGCCATGCGCGGCGGAACACCGACTCGGCACAAGCCGGATTTATCTGCGCCATAAGCAGGGCGCAAGCCCATGCGCGGATGGTGTGCCCGGACGGATATGACCCTTCTGTGGCCAGCCACTCATCGTCCTGCGGGAAGATGGAGGGCTCATTGAAGTATGCGAAAGGGCGGATGCGGAAATAGTGCGCCTTGGGCCTGAAACGTATATCCTCGATGGTTCTAGTCCCTCTGGTAAGCACTTCATATATGGCCGGGGTACCTTCTTTAGATATCGTAATACCAAAGTGCTCTCCAAGAATGGCCAGAGTAGTATCCATGTCCCAGACCGCATCCCTGACGGCCATCTCCAGGCGGGCAGTGTCCTTGCGCTGCTGTTTGCCCCACATATAGCGGAGGATATCGTGATCGAAGTCGGTGCTGGGATCTGCGGGCGGAGCGGGGACGCACTTAACTACGTCCGGCATGCACTCCTGAGATATATACGGCACCTGTGGTTCCTGCGCAAACGCGCTGAACGGTAAGCATAGCAACAGAAAAGCCAGAAGCAAACGGTTAGAATCGGTCTTCATTTTATTTAATCACTTGTTTTAAGGATGGCTACATTTACGCGGCTCACCTGATCGGCCGCGACTTCCCTTCCCTGCTCAAACCTTCAATGTATATTGCCGCCAACTGATACCCCCAAAGGATCAAATCTCTTTCGGGTGGAGTTTACGATATAATTTCAGGCTGCTTATCAGGGAGTTGATCTGACTCCTGGGGATGTGCGTCGACCTGACATAACCCTCACGCTCCACGCTGAAGGCAAGCATTTTGGTCAGCAGCACTTTCTGGTAGGTCACAGTAACTTTCTCAAGATTTTCGTTAGGGAAAGCAAAAGCAAGGCAGCCTTCTGTCTCGATGCTCCCGCCCTTGGGCCCTTTGAACAAAGACTGCAGTTCTTTCAGGGAATCCATAGACTCTGCAAGGGTATCGCCAATGGGAATGAAAAGCTCAAAGAGTGGATCGACATTGAATTGGATGATGTCATCACCAATCCCCAGATGCCCTACCGAGAGGTAGTAATGGTTCTCACCGTCTATCGGAATATTGAAAACCCCCATGTCCTCCCGGGCACTCATCATGCTGTCGTCATCTCCTTCCTGAATGGAAACCGTTACCACTTCAAGTCTCTGCTGAAACTTGGATTCTTGTGCAACAGCAAAATATGAACAAACAAGGCATACAAGAATTAAGAGATACTTTTTCATGGAAGTGAGTTGTTTGATTAATTATAATAAACCGATAATAATGGCCGTGTTATCCGTATACTGATTAGGTTTACATATGCAAAAATAATACAAAATATGACGTTTTTAAGTATATTTGATTCATAATAATGAATGTATGAAAGCTACCAGAAACGTTTCTATCAGCATCATCGCCTTGATGCTATGCATGTTAAGCACAGGTTCCTGCAAGAAGCCCGTCAATCCCGTGGAGGACTCAAGCGGCTTTGTCCCCATCACCGATGTAGTTCCGGATGCCCTCCTGGAGATACGTTATTACAGCACATATAACTTTGTAGGCGAGCGCATTGACGGATATCTGGCACCAACCGCATGGCTTACCAGGCCGGCGGCAGACAGCCTCAAGGCGGTCAGCGATGACGTGATGAAGCTTGGCTACAGGCTCAAGATTTACGATGCCTACAGGCCCCAGTGCGCAGTGGACCATTTTGTACGCTGGGCCGCGAACGTACCGGACACTCTGATGAAGCGCTATTTCTACCCTGACGTGGACAAGAGCCGCCTGTTTGAGTTGGAGTACATAATGGAGAAATCTGGCCATACACGCGGGTCAACAGTAGATCTGACCCTCTTTGACATGAATACGGAGAAAGAGGTCGACATGGGCGGTACATTCGACTGGTTCGGGGAAGAGAGCCATCCGGATTACCGTGGCATCACGGATGAGCAGTTTGCCAACCGCATGATTCTGCGCGACGCAATGGTCCGTCACGGCTTCAAGACGCTGGACAGCGAATGGTGGCACTTCACCCTGAAAGACGAGCCCTACCCCGATACCTACTTCACCTTCCCAGTCCAATAATCCTATAAGCATAATATATGGATAGGGCCCCGTATGCACTGTTAATGCTATGCATCCTGATTGCATGTAATAAAGAGGTTATACCAGAGCCCCCGGACTACGCCAGGGAGGCCATGTGGATAACAGAGGACATGGATACTGCTGGAACAGGGGCCGACATATTCTACGTGGTTTCTACCTGGGAGAAAGACTGGGCCGACGGCAAGGGAAACACCATCCATTATGCCGATGTTTGGAATCCAGGACATTGCGGGCGCATGGCGATAGAAATGAACAAAGCCGCAGCATACATGGCTCCAGGCAACCGCTATTGGGCACCCTACTATCGCCACGCAACCATTGAGACATTCCTGACCCGGGACGAGGAAATAATCCAGGAACGCACGAGATTGGCAATGAAGGATGTCTGTGATGCCTTTGACTTTTTCTTGAAGCAGCACGAACCCGGGCGGCCACTGATAATCGCCGGATTCAGCCAGGGCGGTATGGCGGTGGTGGAACTGCTCAAGCACATGGACGACACCACCTACAGCCAGCTGGCGGCCGCGTATGTACTCGGATACAAAGTCACAGACGAAGACCTTGCCACCTGCAGCCATATAAAGCCGGCCCAAGGGGCAGATGATATCGGCGTAACCATCTGCTACAACACCGTTAAGGATGTGAAATACGTCAATCCTGTCGTTGCGTCCACCAGCATCGCAATAAACCCCGTGAACTGGGTCACAGATGCAACCCCCGCAGTACTTCACGACACCATAACCGTTACCCTCTCACCCGAATACCACGTCCTGGTGGTAGAAGGCTATGACGGAGCCGAATATCCCCCCTTCGCCGATTTCATCAACGTAGGCGACATCCACAGCTGCGAGCCATGGCTCTACAGCGAATACCTGCAGGAAAACATGGCCCTTCGTGCCAAAACATGGCGCGCTGAGCAGAGTTTAGCAGACTGACTATGGCTTGAGATAGACGCTCCGGCCCTTCTCATATATGCTTCCGACCCGGAAGTTGGTCTCAGGGCGGGCTCTGACCGAATATCATCTCAATATCGATTCGGTTTAGAATGATTTTGTGGCTAATTATCGGCATGTGCGATATTGAGGGCCGCTGTTGCAGCATCTAACAGGGGCTGCGTTGATACTTCGCTGCCAACGGCGTTCCGCATCCAGTTTTGCGGGGTAAGGCGGCCGGCGGGGTAAATGCGCTCAATCTCTGCCGCCACAGATTTCCCCTTGAGCTGTTGTTCCAGCTGGAACTCAATTATGTGCCCGTACGGGTAGTTTGCCAGATACAGCGGAACGTCAATCATGTGGCTGTATATGGCCAGGATGGGGGAATCCTCCTCCCCGAGATACTGTGCGTAATACTTATTCCATACTTCTTGTGAAGTCTTGATAACCTGCTCTTTAAGTTGCGCAGCAGTAGCTTCCGGATGGTCGTAGAGCCAACGCCAGCTGTACATATCCACAAGGGCCACACCCATTATTTCGTAGCAGCTCCAGAAGATATCAAGCGTAAACATCGCGTCGCCCGCGGGGTCATCGTTTTTATAGCCGAGGAAGTCGAGGTCGCGCACCTGGAACACAAACGCGAGCGCCTCGGTGAAGGCGGTATTGGGCACACCCTTCATAATGTAATGATCAACATCGTGAAGGGTGATGGTCTGCTCTACATTGTGGCCAAACTCGTGCACCGCGATATTGTAACCCTTATAGTCCATTCCGTCCTTGCCGATACGGGTCCGCAGGCGCGCGTTGTCGCATTTCATGGCCGATTCCCAGGCGTGACCTGCGCCCCGGGACGGATCTACTGTAATGTGGGAACATATAAAATCATTTTTCGCCTGGCTGAAACCCAGCTGATTCAGGATCAGCGGCATGCCTTTGGTCGCAAACGCCTCAGGGTCTGGATAGAGCCGGCGCGTCTGCGCAGAGAGGTCGTCTTCATTAAGCGTGCTGCGGCTCTTGAAACCATCGTACCAGATATCGAACGGCTCCAGTTTGCGCCCCATGCGCTGCTCGATGAGCTTGGCCACCTCTCCCGCTTGAGGTGAACTGCAGAAGGAATCGAACAGTTTCTCAATCTCGTCAAAGCTGACCTCCATATCCGATTCAAAAGCGCGGGCGATGGCGGTGGGATAACGCGGATTATAGCGGTCCAGCTGCCGCATGGCGTGGAAATTATCCAGGAAATACTGGTACCGTGTATCCGGCTCAGGCTCTGCATTGACCTCCTTACCGTCTTTGGCAACAGCGTTGGAATACGGGTTCCAGTCATATTCCGGATTATTGATAACACACTGGGGAATACTTTGGTCTATGATGCGGCGCATCACCTGATAAATCATCCGTTGTTTTGTCAGACCCTCTTCCCCATCATTGTAGTGGGTCTTGAGCTCATCGCGCAGGCCCCAGTGGCTGATAAGGGAGATGCCAGGGAAGATGTGCACGCCATTATCGTCCAGCAGATGCCCCATCTGAATGTTGTAGTTGGCGATGTAGTTGTCGGCGGCAGAAAGTTGCGCCGATAACGCCTGAAGGCAATCTGCAGGGACACGGGCCGTGAAAACGTCGCCCAAACGGGCATAAGCCCACTCCTGACGGCTCCAATCCTTACCGAGGGTATTCTTCTCTTCCAGCGTGTAGAAAGGGAAGTTCAGCACCACGATGAAGGCGATTTTCTGGTCAAACATATCGTCGTTAAAGTGGGCGGAAGGGCTGTAAGCGCCAAACAGTTCGTCCAGGGAGGTAGGTTCGGGCCCGTCCACATGGATAGGCAGGTTCAAATCCACCGTCATCTTGTTGAAACAGCCCCACAGGCTCTCAAAGTCCTGCTCCAATTGCGCAGCCATGCGTGCCCGCTCGCCGGGGTCGGCAACAAAGTTCTCCGCGCAGAAGGCTTCAAATTCAGCCGGGGTTCCGTCTGCCTCGGTCCAAAGGGCCGCCGCCTGCTCCACTCCACGCCCGGCGCGGTCTGCAACGCCGCTGATGCCTGCATACTTGTCACATAACTCCTTCACCGTTTTGTCAACGCACTGCTTGTCAATATTATTCATAACGGTCTCATCGTTTTTATTACATCCGCCAATAATCCCAACCACGGCAGCTGCCAGCAAAAAAGTCGTTATTCTTTTCATATTATACACCAGTTTCACACAAATTTAAAAATAAATCTTCTTTTTATTACCTTTGGCGGGATTGCGCTATCTTGCGCATCAATGTTGGTTTTTATGAAACGACTGATACTTTCTACAATGGCAGCAATAGCCACCACTGCTATGTCCGCACAGGGACTTCAATACCCCAAAGCCGCCAAAGACGGCACTGTAGATGATTATTTTGGAGAAAAGGTAGCTGACCCCTACCGCTGGATGGAAGATGACCGGAGCGAGCAGACTGCCGCCTGGGTACAGGCAGAGAACGAGGTAACGGACGCTTACCTGAAAAAGATCCCCTTCCGCGCAAAGCTTCTCAAGCGCCTCACGGAGGTGGCTAATTACGAAAAGATGTCGGCACCTGCCAAACACAACGGAAAGTGGTATTTCTATAAGAACGACGGCCTCCAGAACCAGAGCGTGCTTTATGTAATGGACACTCTTGGCGGCGAGCCGCACGTATTCCTCGACCCCAATAAACTGAGCGATGACGGCACAGTTGCCTTGAAAGGGGTCTATTTCTCAAACAACGGCAAATGGGCCGCATACAGCATATCGCGCAGCGGAAGCGACTGGGAAGAGCTGTTTGTGATTGACCTGGCCACAGGCCGGCTCACAGATGACCATATAGAATGGGCAAAGTTCACAGGGGCCGCCTGGCGGGGCGACGGTTTCTACTACAGCGCCTACGACGCTCCTGAGGGGGGACATGAATTCTCCAACGTGAACTCCGGGCACAAGATATACTATCACCAGATAGGCACCCCGCAGAGCGAAGACCGGCTCTTCTATCAAAACGCCGCATACCCCATGCGTTTCTACATCTGCGGCGTGAACGAGGCCGAGACCTTGATGTACCTGTTTGAAGAGGGTGCCGGAGCCGGCAACAACCTGTATGTCCGCGACCTTAGCAATCCCGACTCGCAGTTCATCCAGTTGACTACGGACATGGATTTCCAGTATAGCCCCATATATGACGACGGCAACCGGATCTGGATTTTCACCAACCATAAAGCACCCAAGGGGCGTATTGTCACCGCCGATATCCGCCGGCCAGGGATAGACAACTGGCAGGAACTGATTCCTGAGCAGGAGAATGTACTATCCTCGGCAGAGGTCATCAACCAAAATCTTATCCTCACCTATCAGAAGGATGCCTCCGACCACGCATACCTCTATACTCTGGATGGCGGGCTGAGACATGAAATACAGCTGCCCACCGTTGGCAGCGTGAACTTCTCCGGGAACGAGAAGGAGCCAGAGTGTTTCTACACCTTCACCTCATTCACTGTCCCCGGCACCATATTCAGCTACGATTTGGATAAAGGCCAGAGCACCCTCTACGCCACCCCCAAGGTTAAATTCCGCCAGGATGACTACACTTCTGAGCAGGTGTTCTTCCTGAGCAAGGACGGCACCCGGATCCCCATGTTCCTGACATACAAAAAGGGGCTTAAGAAGAGTGGCAAGAATCCGGTTTACCTTTATGGGTATGGCGGATTCAACATATCCCTCAGGCCCGGCTTCTCCGCCTCCCGGATTCCATTTCTGGAAAATGGCGGAATATATGCCCAGGTAACCCTGCGTGGCGGCAGCGAATATGGTGAGGAGTGGCATCTGGCCGGCACAAAGATGCAAAAGCAGAATGTTTTCGACGATTTCATAGGGGCGGCCGAATGGCTTATCCGCGAGGGATATACATGCAAAGAGAGGCTGGCAATCGTGGGCGGTTCCAACGGCGGCCTGCTGGTGGGGGCATGTATGACTCAGCGGCCGGATTTATTTGGAGTAGCCATCCCCCAGGTGGGCGTGATGGATATGCTCCGCTATCATAAATTCACCATCGGCTGGAACTGGGCCAGCGACTATGGCACCAGCGAGGATTCTAAAGAGATGTTTGAATACCTGCGCGGCTACTCTCCGCTGCACAACCTCAAACCCGGCACCGCCTACCCCGCCACCCTCGTAACCACCGCCGACCATGATGACCGTGTGGTACCTGCCCACTCTTTCAAGTTTGCAGCGACCCTGCAGGAGTGCCAGCGCGGCGATGCCCCGGTGCTGATACGCATCGATACCAAGGCGGGCCATGGAGGGGGCAAACCCCTTGCCAAGGTTCTGGAGGAGCAGGCCGACATCTATGGCTTCATATTATACAACATGGGTATAAGATTCAAATAGAATATTTTGTACATTTGCGTTTCATTGTATGGCTGACCTCAGAACATATCGCGTAGCGGACTTCTTTTTTACCACAGAAGGCATCACAAACGAGCCGGCTAACCTGCAACCTTTCAGGGTGCAGGAGGCAGCCGGCGACATATTATTCTCTCTTGAAGTGGTTTCAAAATTGCCACAGGCTGCGCGCACTCTGCTTTACAAAACCCCTGATGAACCGGGTTTTCCGGTAATCGCCATTTTCACCACAGAAGACGGAGATTACCGCATAGAGACACAACCCCTTCCAGGCCGGCCTGTTGCAGGCGAAATGCAGGTAGATCCCGATTTTACCCGCGCCAGGCTGGAACTCAAGTCCTCGCAGGACCGCTTTGCGATTGACAACTCCCTGATGTTCCTTTTCGCTTTCTCCTCAGCCTGCAAGAATACGCTGGAGATGCACTCCTCCGTAATCGTGAATGACGGCAAAGGCTACATGTTCCTGGGCAAGAGCGGCACCGGCAAGAGCACACACACCCGCTTGTGGCTTAACCATATACCCGGCAGCGTCCTGCTCAACGACGATAACCCTGTTGTCCGCATCGGAGATGATGGCACAGCCCGTGTGTACGGCAGCCCCTGGAGCGGCAAGGCCCCTTGCTATAAGGCTATGGACGCCCCCGTCGGTGCAATAGTACAGCTGAGCCAGGCGCCGCATAACAGCATCAGCAAGCTTAACCCTATCCAGGCCTACGCAACGCTCATGGGGTCCTCATCGTCATTCCGCCCGCTCAGGAAACTTGCCGACGGCTGGCACAGCACCATGGAGACCCTCGCCTCCGGCACTCCGTTCTATCATCTTGAGTGCCTGCCAGATGAGGCTGCCGCCCAACTTTCATTCAAGACAATCCATGGATAAAAAGGTCATCCCCAACGATATAATGCTGGCAGAGGTAGGAACCCTGCTGGAAGAAGGGCGTGACGTGAAGCTTACACCGCTGGGGAACAGTATGCTGCCATTCATTGTCGGAGGCAAAGACAGCGTAACACTTCGCAAACTGCCGGAAATAAAGATTGGAGACATTGTGCTGGCGCACCTGGCCGACACGCGCTACGTGTTGCACCGGGTGGTCGCGATAGACGGCGACAGACTCACCCTGATGGGGGACGGCAACCTGGTAGGCACAGAACCGTGCAAAAAGAGCGACATACTTGGCACGATAATCACCATAAACGGCCACAAGCCCGCAAAGGGGGTTATCTGGGGCAGACTCAAACCCGCCAGAAGATACTTACTTGTATTTTACAGACACTTCAGACGATTAAAACGATTATTATATGAGAATTAAAGAAGGATTCACTCTTCGCACCCTCTGCGGAAACCACATAGTAGTAGGCGAAGGCCTCACCCTGGTCAACTTTGACAAAATGCTCTCTCTCAACGAATCTGCCGCCTACCTTTGGGAGCAGGTTATCGGACGGGATTTCACGGAAGATGATCTCACCAATCTTTTAACCGAAAGGTATGAGGTCAGTGAAGAGCAGGCCCGCGAGGATGTCCGGAAAATGGTAGATATATGGCAGGAGAACGGCATGCTCGAATAACCTCCGCCCAGGAGGAGTACCTGAGTCTGTTGCGTTCTGCCCTCTGGGGCACGCCGGCCATCCTCCCCATGGACCTTGACGGTGTACGGAAGACAGCCAGAACGCAGCGGACCCGGCCGATGATTATTTCTGCCCTGTTCAGTGCCGGGTGGCAGTGCGACAGCCCGCAGCCGATGGAGCTGGTGCACAAGACTGCCGCCACCCACATCCAGCTTAACCGCTGCATAGCCAAAGTGGTATCAGCACTTCGCGACGGCGGCGTGGAGCCTGTATTGCTCAAGGGGCAAGGCGTAGCCCGGAACTACCTTCAGCCTCTTCTCAGGGAGTGCGGCGACATTGACCTGTACGTAGGCCCCGATCAGTACGAAAGAGCCTGCGGGATAATAAACGGGATGGCCACCGGAGATGAGATTGCGCAAGCCCGAAGCTCAACCCTCCACTATGAAATCTTTCTGGGCAAGATGCTTATCGAGCTCCATCGGGTGAGCGACAAGATGAACGGCAAAAAAGCAGACGAGTTCTATCAGGCCCTTGCAGACGATGGTCTCAGCAACAACCTTGCACCGGTTGATATCGATGGAGTAACGGTAAACACCCCCTCCGACAACTTCAATGCATTCTATATCTTTTGCCACATGCAGCGCCACTTCCTGCTTGGAGGCATTGGATTGCGGCAGATGTGCGACTGGATACGTTTTCTTCACACCCGCGCCGGCAAGATTGATGACGCCTATCTTGAGAGAGCATTGGATACATTGCAACTGCGTAACGTATGGAAGATGTTCGCCTCGATTGCCGTTGACTATCTGGGACTGCCCGCAAATGAGATGCCTCTTTATCAGCCAGGCTTGAAAGAAGATGCCTCAGATGTGCTGGGCACTATCTTAATGGAGGGCAATTTTGGTCATTTCCGGTCTTTATCGGAAACCGATCGCCCCGATAATTATTTTGCAAGCAAGACGTACTCCATCAAAATCAAATTGGAACGATATCGTCTGCTCCTTAGCCTGTATCCGGGCAAGAAACGTTTCCTCAGAAAAAAAATCCGGAAATTTTACTGTGCAGGAGCAGTACAGGTAATTAAAGAAATATTCCATAAATGAGAAGTTTTGCCTCATGCATGAAGACCCTCTGGGCCATGTCTAAACCTGTCCGCTGGCGTTTGTGGATCAAAGTGGCGGCAGGCATTATCCGCATTGCGGCATCTCTGGGCTTCATAGCTGCCAGCAAACACCTTGTGGACATCGCCACCAAAGTGAGCGGCGCCTCTTTGAATCATGGCATAGCCATATTCATCGGAATACTCGTATTGCAACTGGCCCTCACAATTTTCAACAACTGGTGGGATGCCTGGTGCAAGGTCAAATCGCAGAACATTCTCAGAAAAGAACTCTTCGGTCACGTTCTCAGCAGCCGGTGGTCCGGCCGTGAACGCTTCCTCTCCGGCGACACCGTCAACCGTCTGGAAGAGGATATCAGGGTCACCTCCGACCTGCTGACAGATAATATTCCAAATCTGCTCATAACCTCACTTCAGCTGATTGCCTCATCGGCTTATATGCTCACGCTGGCCCCCAATCTGCTCTGGGTTCTGCTTATTCTCATGGCCGCGGCAGTTATAGGCTCCAAGATGTTCTTCCGCCAGTTGCGCGAGATAATGGCCCGCATCCGAAACCGCGACAGTGAACTCCAGCAGCTTATGCAGGAGAGCCTGCAGCATCGCGTATTAGTCCTGACCCTGACAAAGGTAGAACGGGTGCTTGAAAAATTCGGCTGGATTCAGGCCGACGTGGAGAGCGAGACCCGTAAGAGACTCAATTACAATGCTATAGCCCGCGGTTTTATGCTGTTCGGATTCCAGGCGGGCCACGCTGTAGCCTTCCTATGGGGAATCTTCGGCATCTCTGCCGGCACTGTTACATACGGTATGATGACCGCATTCCTGCAGCTTGTTGGCCGCGTCCAGGGCCCGATTGCCTCCCTCAGCGGCCAGGTTCCTGCATTCATCCGCGCCCTGACCTCTATCGAGCGGCTGATGGATCTGGCAGAACTGGAAGAAGAGCCCCGGGGGGAAAACATTCACCTTCCCGGCGCACCTGAGGTCGTGGTTACCAACCTTACTTACGCCTATCCCGGCGCAGCCAGACCTGTGCTGAAGGATTTCTCATGCAGGTTTGAAGGGGGTACGTTCTCAGTCATCTGCGGCCCTACAGGCATCGGCAAGAGCACTCTCATCAATCTGATATTAGGCCTATTAGAGCCCACCAAGGGGAGCGTAACAGTTGCCGGGCGACCGGCAGGCAGCGCCATCCGCTGCAACTTTATGTATGTGCCACAGGGAAATTCGCTGCTCAGCGGCACTATCCGCAGCAATCTGCTGATGGCGGCGCCGGAAGCTACAGAAGACCAGATTCAGGAGGTTCTCTCTCTGGCCATGTGTAATTTTGTCAACGACCTCCACGACGGTCTGGAGACCAGATGCGGAGAGATCGGAAGCGGTCTGAGCGAAGGTCAGGCGCAGCGTCTCGCCGTTGCCCGCGCCCTGCTCCACCCCGGCGGAGTCCTGATTCTGGACGAATCGACCTCTGCGCTGGACGCCGCCACAGAATCGGCCCTGCTTAAAAACCTCCACGAACGCTACCACGGGGAGAAGACAATTATCTTTATCTCCCACCGTGAGGCTGCCGTCAGATTTGCCGACTCCATTATATCGCTTTAGACTACTGAGCATTATGAAACTAAGACATACTATGTATGCCGTAGCGCTAGCCTCAGTCGGGTTGGCTGCTCTCACCATCTCTCCTGCTATTATAGCTCAGGAGAAAGCCCCTGAAAACCATCTGATTGCCGACATTCAGATGTTCAACCGCGGAGAGAACCGCGACGGCGGACTGCCTGATG
This sequence comes from Bacteroidales bacterium, assembly GCA_017445425.1. Lineage (GTDB taxonomy): Bacteria > Bacteroidota > Bacteroidia > Bacteroidales > UBA932 > Equibacterium. The sequence goes on from JAFSUF010000051.1 coordinate 22,036, forward strand.
CGGAGGACGTTAATTCAGACAGGGCCGCCTTTATCTTTGGCCGCGCTAGGATGTCCATTGCCTACCAGAGACCCGGACTGGAGGTGCGTACATCCTTCCAGCATCAGGGGATATGGGGCCAGGCCGGCAAGGGCTCCTTCAGCATACACGAAGCCTGGGCAAAACTCAACACCCGCAGCGGATTGTTCTTACAGGTAGGGCGAATGGTGCTGGCCTACGATGACGAGCGTATCCTGGGGCCCAACGACTGGTCTATGGCCGGCATCACCCACGATGTACTCAAGGGTGGATACGAGGGCCACGGCCACAAGGTCCATACGATATGGGCATACAATCAGAATGCAGAAAACACTATTACCGGCAGCACATACTATGCAGACGGCGCCCTTCCGTATAAGACAATGCAAATGCTCTGGTATCATTATGACCTGCCGGTCGCACCGCTTGGCGTATCACTGCTGGGGCTCAATATCGGAATGCAGGCCGGCTTCCCGGGAGAAGACGAACATGTCGCCTGGCAGCAGGTTGTGGGGGGATATTTCAAGTTCCATCCAGACAGATGGTCTGTGGAAGGGTCTTACTACAAACAAATGGGCATCAACGAAAATAATGTTCGCCTGGATGCCTGGATGGCCAGCTTCAAGGCTAAATTCACCCCGGCTCCAGTATGGACCTTCTACGCGGGTTACGACTTCCTCAGCGGCGACGAAACGTTTGCCGTACCCAAGCCCGGAAGCATAGGCCTCACCCACCACGAAGTACTGCGTGGTTTCAATCCAATTTACGGTTCGCACCACAAGTTTTACGGAGCGATGGACTTCTTCTATGTAAGTACATACGTGAACGGTTTCACTCCGGGCCTGCAGAATGCGTTTGCTGGCACCACCATCAAACCGATACCCAATCTTTCCGCAGATTTCTCTTACCACTACCTTGCAATCGCCGCAAAGCTTCAGAATATCGGCCCTACACTCGGGCACGAGTTTGAGATGGAGGCATCCTGGCAATTTACAAAATATGCGTCTGTGTCCTGCGGAGTATCCTATATGTTCGGCACAGAGAATATGCAACGGCTCAAGCGCGCATCGCAAGACGGTCGCCTGTTCTGGTCCTGGCTGTCACTGGCGCTGACACCAAGGATTCTTAACCACAGCTGGTAACCATTATCACATATTATGACGAAGATCAGCAGCCGCACCGCGCGCTTACTCATAATTGTCATCGCCGCCCTTATGGTGGAGGCGATTTCCGTGGCCCAATACCAGCAGATGCGCAACTTGGTTGACAATGAACTTACGGTTCGTGCCCGGTTGGTCACAAACTCCATCTCAAGGAGTGCCCGCCATACACTGGAGCTCACAGAAGCCACTATGCGGGAGAATATGTGGGATATCCGCCGCAACCTCAACAACCCTGATTGCACATTTAACGCAATAGTGCGCCTTATAGATGACAACCCCAATGTGGTCGGGGGATGTATGGCATTCATCCCGGACTACTATCCATCCAAAGGGAGGCTTTTCGAGCCATACGTATATAAGAAAGGTGACGGTTATGTAATTGAGCAGATAGCCGATATCGAACACGATTACACAAACAATGACGCATTCAATAAGGTGCTCGAGACAAAGACTGCGGTATGGTCCGACCCCTATTCTTATGAAAACAGCTCCGTGCTGCGGCTTACTACATATTCCTGTCCCGTCACCGACCACGACGGGAATATCGTTGCAGTATGCGGTCTGGACATAGACCTGTCCCGCCTTGGAGAAATAATCAACGACCATCAGCACTACCCCTCCTCTTTCTGCGTCCTGATGACACAGGAGGGCAAACTTGTGGCTACTCCCCCGGAAGGGCGCGTCCCTTTAAAGACAGTGAAAAAGACTATGGCTTGCCTGGGCGACAAATCCATAAAGATCAACGGGAGAACCGTTATCGTACCCGTTTCACAGATGAAAGAGCCCCCCTACTGGCGCATCGCGCAGGTTTATTATAAAGAAGACCTGTACAAACCGCTGCTAAAAATCCGGCTCTGGCACGTGCTTATGATCCTGGCAGGCGTGCTCATATTGGCATTTATGATAAACCGATACGCCCGGGGTGAGAAAAAGCTTCAAGACGCCAATATGGCACAAGCCAGGATAAGCAGCGAACTGTCCATCGCAAGCAATATCCAGACGTCTATGCTCCCCAAGTCATTTCCGCCCGGAGTATTTGGCACTCTGGAGCCTGCCCGCGAGGTCGGGGGAGATATAATTGACAGTTTCGAGAGGGACGGCAAACTTTTCTTCTGCATAGGTGACGTGAGCGGCAAGGGCGTTCCGTCCGCTATGGTAATGTCAGTAATACACGGCCTTTTCAGAATGATCGCAGATCATTCTGAAAGCCCCTCTTTTATCCTGGACGCCTTGAACAAGGAGGGATGCCGGGCTAACGACTCCAATATGTTTGTCACTTTCTTTCTGGGGATAATCGACCTTGCCACCGGACAGATGCTTTATTGCAATGCCGGGCACGACAAACCGATGATAATCACCTGCGATGTCGCACCGCTTAATGTCAAGCCCAACCTTCCCCTCGGCATCTTCCCGGATACTGTTTATGAAGACCAGACCTGCAACCTCGCTCCCGGCACCGACATTTTCCTCTACACCGACGGTCTTACCGAGGCCAGGAATATCAGGCGAGAGCAGTTTGGCAAGAAGCGGGTAATGGAGGTCCTTGAAAGATGCCGCCAGAACGACCTCTCACAGAATCAATTAGTAGAGACGATGCGGCGTGAGGTGAATGCTTTTGTGGATGGCGCCCCCCAGAGCGATGACCTCGCAATGATAGCTATCCGGTACAGCCGGAGAATGAATCTCACCTTGAAGAACGATGTCAAAGAGATTGCACGCCTGGGTGACTTTATCAAGAGTTTCCTTTCAAGGCTTCATCTAGAGCCCAAAACTGCCGCCAACATCCGGCTTGCCTTAGAGGAGATAGTGGTCAATGCCGTAAGTTATGCCTATCCTGAAGGCACTGAAGGCGAAATTACGGTCGAAGCCTCCTCTGACTGCAGCAAGGCGGTCTTCACGGTAACCGACAACGGGCAGCCCTTTGACCCCACAAAAGTCGAATCCGCCGACATTTCAGTCGATATTGAGAATCGGCCCATAGGAGGGCTTGGCCTCTTACTTGCCAGAAAAATCATGGACTCGATTGAGTATCAGCGCAACGGAAGCAGAAATGTATTAACTTTGTCAAAAAATATATTATGAAAACAAGCATTCAGGTCCTTGACGACAAAATCATAGCCACCCTCGCAGGCGAACTTGACACGGCCGCCGCACAAGAGACGGAACAGGCCCTGCAGCCCTTGCTTGAAAGCGAGGGGAAAGATATCGTCATAGATTGTACCGATCTGGAGTACATTGCCTCCAGCGGCCTTCGCATCCTCCTCGGCATCCTCAAGAAAGCCAAGACCGTGGGGAACCGCGTGGTGATGAAAAACACTAACGATGTTATCCGCGATGTGCTTGATATGACCGGGCTGACCAGCATCTTCGAATTCGAATAATCCAAGTATTCAGAATAACCTTTTTCAAATTCCAGCCGCCTCCGCACCGGATGGCGGCTGGTTTATTTATTTTTACTATCTTTATAATCCCGATGATCATTACAGAAAGAATATGAAAAGAATACTGATTACTCTCGCGGCAATTGTCACCGCACTATCCTCTCAGGCAAAAGATTACAACGTTGTTTCTCCTGACGGACGCATCTCGCTGGACGTCCGCACTTCACCTGAGCTCTCCTGGAGTGTATCCAAAGACGGGAAACAGCTGATTGTCCCGTCGCGAATCGCCCTTACGCTTGCAGACGGTACCGTATATGGAGGTAAGGCATCTTTCCGTAAAAGCATAAAAAGCAGTGGCAACGGTGATTATGATGCACCATATTACAAACGCAGCAAAGTTCACGACGAATATAACCAGCTGACTCTGGTGGCAAAAGATTTCGACGTAATATTCCGCTCCTGCAACGACGGCGTAGCATACCGCTTCGTGACAAAGAAAGGGGTAGTGATAACAGACGAGACTGCTGAGTTCAACTTCCCCGACAACCCTTCAGCCTGGATTCCCTACGTCAGGGACGGAGGTTCTTTTGAGAATCAGTTCTTCAACTCATTCGAAAATATCTACACACACACTACCCTCTCTCAGTGGAATCCGGAAAAGATGGCTTTCCTGCCCGTTACGGTCGAGTCCACCGCCGGTCCACGTATCAGCATCACAGAATCCGACTTGCTTAACTATCCCGGTATGTACCTTAACGGCGACGGCGACTCAGCCAGCCTCAAGGCTATGTTTGCCGGGTATCCCAAGACTATCGAACAGGGCGGCCACAATATGCTGCAGGGGGTCATAACCTCCCGTGAACCTTATATCTACAAGGGAGAAAAGGGGGAGAAACTCCCTTGGAGAGTCGTGGTTATAGCAGACTCAGACAAGCAACTGGCCGACAACGACCTTGTCTGGCGTCTGGCGAAACCTGCCGAGGGCGACTTCTCGTGGGTTAAGCCCGGCAAGGTCGCGTGGGACTGGTGGAACGACTGGAACCTCAAAGGGGTAGATTTCAAATCGGGCGTCAACAACGACACCTACAAATATTATATCGATTTTGCTGCCGACCATGGCATCGAGTATGTAATTTTGGACGAGGGATGGGCTGTGAACCTGCAGGCCGACCTGATGCAGGTAGTGCCCGAGATTGACCTCCCCATGTTGAGCCAGTACGCCCTCAGCAAAGGGGTCGCTCTGGTGCTTTGGGCAGGATACTGGGCCTTTAACCGCGATATGGAAGGTGTATGCAAACATTATAGCGAGATGGGCATAGCGGGCTGGAAGATAGACTTTATGAACCGTGACGACCAGCCTATGGTGGCCTTCTACGAGCAGGCTGCCCGCACTGCTGCAAAGTATCACCAGTTTGTAGATTTCCACGGCGCTTTCAAGCCGGCCGGGCTGACTCGCACATGGCCCAATGTCCTTAACTTTGAGGGTGTCAACGGCCTGGAACAGCTTAAATGGATGGGACCTGAATACGACCAGGTAACCTACGATGTCACTATTCCTTTCACCCGTCTGGTGGCAGGCCCCTGCGACTACACTCAGGGAGCCATGCGCAATGCCATTAAAGTCAACTACTACCCGTGCGACAACGAACCTATGAGCCAGGGCACCCGCTGCCGTCAGCTGGCAGAATATGTCATTTTTGACGCCCCCTTCACTATGCTTTGCGACTCCCCTACCAACTACGAAGCCGAACAGGAGTGCACCCGCTTTATCGCCTCCATTCCCACAGTATGGGACGAGACCATCGCCCTGGACGGCAAGATTGGCGAGTTCATTGTGATGGCCCGCCGGAGCGGCAGCAAGTGGTATCTGGCCGCGATGAACAACTGGGATGAGCGTGACGTCACCTTCCGCCTCCCGTTCAAAGCAACCGACGGCACCAGGGCCACCCTCTGGCGCGACGGCGTGAATGCCCACCGCAACGGACAGGATTATATGGCTGAGAGCGTCGAGGTCAATAATGGAGAAATCACCGTTCACCTCGCCCCGGGCGGAGGCTGCGTAGTTGTATTCTGACAACATGATTAATATAAAACAAAAGATATGAAAAGGTTATTATTTGCATTGGCGGCATTGACGGTTACACTGGCCGCATCTGCCAAAGAAGATGAGGCTCGGCTGCTCCGCTTCCCCGCCACCAATGGCAGCGAGATTGTGTTCACATATGCAGGCGACCTCTGGAGCGTACCGGTTTCCGGGGGGATGGCCCGCAGGCTTACCTCCCACATAGGTTATGAGGGGTTCGCGCACTACTCTCCCGACGGAAAAACCATAGCTTTCACCGCAGAATATGACGGCAACCGTGAGGTTTACAGAATGCCGGCAGAGGGTGGCGCACCGGTACGTCTCACCTGGACAGCCACCAACTCTCGCGACGAGATGGGCGACCGCATGGGGCCCAACAACATGGTGATGGCCTGGAGTCCGGACGGAAAGGAGATAGTTTTCCGCAACCGCATCAGCGACGGTTTCTCCGGCAAACTCTGGACCGTTTCGCCGGAGGGCGGGATGCCAACCGAGGTCTCCCTGCCGGAGGGTGGATGGTGCAGCTTCTCACCCGACGGGAAGAAGCTTGCATACAACCGTGTGATGCGCGAATTCCGCACCTGGAAGTATTATCGCGGCGGTATGGCCGACGATGTATGGATATGGGACCTCAAAGCCGGCAAGGTTGAGAACGTCACTAATAACATCGCACAGGATATCTTCCCCATGTGGATTGGCGACGAGATTTATTTCGCCTCCGACCGGGACATGATAATGAACATCTTTGTTTACGACACCAAGTCCAAAACTACGGAGAAGGTGACTTCTTTTGACCTCTACGATGTCAAATTCCCCTCTACCGACGGCAAGACCATAGTGTTTGAGAACGGAGGTTATATATATCGCCTTGACCCGGCAACCCGCAAATATGAACAGGTGCACATAAACCTGGCGGGCGATGACATCTACGGCCGCAGCGAGCACCGCAACGTAGCCGGCGACCTCACTGCCGCATCGCTTTCTCCCTCCGGCGAGAGGATTGCAGTGACTGCACGCGGCGAGGTCTTCGACGTCCCGGCAGCAAGGGGCGTGACCCGCAACCTTACCCGCAGCTCCGACTCCAACGACCGCGAGGCCGACTGGAGCCCCGACGGGAAGTGGATTGCCTGGATAGGCGACGCCACCGGCGAGACCGAGGTCTACCTGTACGATGTGGAGAAGGGTGGCGACGCAAAACAGCTCACCAGCGGCAACGACACTTATATCCGCACGCTTCAGTGGAGTCCGGACAGCAAAAAGCTCCTCTACACCGACCGTGAGAACCGCATCGTGGAGGTTTCTGTGCCCGACGGCAAGAAAACTATAATCCTCACCAATCCAGAAGCAGAATTCTACAGGGTGGAATACTCCCCGGACGGCAAATGGCTCACATATACCCGTCCCGCAAAAAATGAGATGGATGTGGTGTATGTTTACAATCTCGAATCAAAGAAAGAGTATCCCGTAACCGAGAGGTGGTACAACTCAGGTTCGCCCACCTTCTCTGCCGATGGCAAGTATCTGGTTTTCACAGCCGACCGCGATATTCATCCGCAGTATGGCCGCGTGGAGTGGAACTACATACTCGGTAAAATGAGCGGCATCTACATGACGATGCTTGCTGCCGACACCCCCTCTCCCCTCCTTCCCAAAGACGGAATGCCGTCGGTAGGCGGAGACCGTCCCGGCCCCGGAGGCCCGTTCGGCCCCAGACCTGGAGGTGAAGAGACTATGGACAGTAAGGGTCCTAAGAAATCTGACAAGAAACCTGACGTAAAGGGCAAGGGCAACGACGCTCCAGAAGAGAAGGATAGCGGGAAAGATGTTGTCGTAAAGATAGATCCTGAAGGTCTTTCACTGCGCACCGTAAAAGTTCCTGTCGGGGGCGAGATCGGCTGGGGCGGACTATACTGCGACGGCAATAAAATCTGGTACTCTGCAGGCCGCAGCACCCACGTGTATGACTTTGCTTCCGGCAAGGACGAGGAGTGCGCTGACGGGACCGTGATATATCGCAGGGGCGACAAAAAGGCCATCATATTCAAAGGAATCAGCGACTTCTCAATAGCAGATTTCGGGCCCAAGATGTCCGGAGGCGACAAACCCGATCTGGGTGGCCTGGTTACCGACATCGACTACACCAAAGAGTGGGCGCAGATTTACGATGAAGTATGGCGGGCCTTCCGCGACGGCTATTACCTGAAGAATATGCATGGCCGCAACTGGCAGAAAATCAAAGAGAAATATGCAGTGCTGCTACCTTATGCAAAGACCCGTCTGGATTTGAACTACATAATCGGTGAGATGATATCCGAGGTGGCCTCGGGTCACGCATACGTCACCGTGGGCGATTACCCCAAGCCGGAGCGGATAGAGATGGGTATGCTGGGGGCCGAGTTCTCCCGCGACAAGAGCGGTTATTTCCGTATAGAGAAGATTCTGCAGGGGGCACCATACGAAGAGAAGCTCCGCTCACCGCTCACAGAACCGGGTATGGGCATCAGCAAGGGTCAGTATATCACAGCAATAGACGGCGTGCCCACCAATACTGTAGCAAACATATACCAGCTACTGGTTGGCAAGGCCGGTCAACTCACGGAGCTCACCATTTCTGACAAAGCTGCCGCTGGCGGCAAGAAGGTGGTTGTGAAACCAATTTCTGACGAGTACCCCCTCTATCATTATGAGTGGGTCCAGAAGAATATAGCAACCTGCGACAAACTCTCCGGCGGCAAGATAGGATACATCTACATCCCCGATATGGGTCCCGAGGGACTTTCTGAATTTGCACGCTACTATTATCCCCAGCTGGACAAGGAGGCCCTTATAATTGACGACCGCTCCAACGGCGGAGGAAACGTCTCCCCCATGATTATCGAGCGCCTGCAGCGGGAGGTCTACCGGATGACGATGCGACGCGGCTCCACCCTGACCGGCACGGTGCCGGATGCGACCCATACCGGTCCCAAGGTATTGCTGATAGACAAGTATTCCGCCTCAGACGGCGACCTCTTCCCCTGGAGTTTCAAAGCCAACAATCTCGGCACTGTAGTAGGAACCCGCACTTGGGGCGGTATAGTCGGCATCACCAGCTCCCTGCCCTACGTGGATGGCACCGACGTCCGCGTCCCGTTCTTCACCAACTACGACGCCAAGACCGGGCAGTGGATAGTTGAGAACCACGGCGTGGACCCCGACATTTTGATTGACAACGACCCCGTCAAGGAGTTTGCCGGCGAGGACCAGCAACTGCTGAAAGCGATAGAGGTGGCTCTTGAACAGCTCAAGGAGCGCAAGCCTCTCCCCGGCGTGCCGGCACCCCGTACATTCCCTGATTTGGGTCTGCCCCAGATAGAGTAATAACATGAGCAATAACGAATTTGACGTAATAATCATAGGCGGCGGCATCACTGGCGCCGGCACCCAGCGCGACTGCGCCATGCGCGGCCTCAAGACGCTGCTCATAGAGCGGAGCGACATCGCCACAGGCGCCACCGGCCGCAACCACGGCCTGCTTCACTCAGGTGCCCGCTATGCCGTAAACGACCCCGAGTCGGCTCAGGAGTGCATCAAGGAGAATATGATCCTGCGACGCATCGCCTCGCACTGCGTGGACCCAACCGACGGCCTGTTCATCTCCCTCCCGGAAGATGACTTGTCTTATCAGCAGACTTTTGTGGATGCATGCCGCAGGGCCGGCATCAGCGCTGAGGTCATAGACCCGGAGCTGGCCAAACGCCTGGAGCCCTCGGTCAATCCGGAACTTACCGGTGCGGTACGGGTGCCCGACGGCAGCGTTGACCCCTTCCGCCTTTGCGCCGCAAATATGCTGGACGCCAAGCTTCACGGCGGTCAGGTGCGGCTCCAAACTACCGTTACTGGCTTTATCCGCGAAGGAGACACAATCCGGGGAGTGCATACCCGCAATCTCGTCACCGGGCAGGAGCAGGACTACTACGCCTCGGTAACGGTCAATGCAGGCGGCATCTGGGGGCACGACATCGCCGCCCTGGCGGGAGTAACGGTCGGTATGTTCCCGGCAAAGGGGGCGCTCCTGGTGTTCGCCCACCGGGTCAACAACTTAGTAATCAACCGTTGCCGCAAGCCATCCAATGCCGATATCCTGGTACCGGGCGACACTGTCTGCATAATCGGCACCACCTCAACCAGGATCCCTTTCGAAGAGTGCGACTGTGTGGCCGTCACTCCCGACGAGGTCAACCTTCTCATCACAGAAGGGGCCAAGATGGCCCCGTCGCTCTCCGCCACCCGCATCCTGCGCGCATACGCAGGTGTGCGGCCTCTGGTCAGCTCTGACGATGACCCTACCGGCCGCAACATATCGAGAGGAATTGTCTGCCTGGACCACGAAGAACGCGACGGACTAAAAGGCTTTATCACCATTACCGGCGGCAAATTGATGACATACCGGTTGATGGCAGAGATTGCCACCGATGCCGTCTGCCGCAAACTGAATATCGATAAATCGTGCGAGACAGCCACCACTCCGCTCCCCGGCAGCGAAGAGGGTTCTTACGAGGCAGTCGCACGCAAGATTTGGGAAAAACCTTCGATGGCCCAGAAAGCTGCTGCTGCCCGAATGGGAAGCCGTGCAACACGCATCCAGACACGAAACACCTTGGACCAGGCACTTATCTGCGAGTGTGAGGAGGTATCTGTGGCCGAGGTAGAGAACGCCATAGAGCGACTCGACGCCTCTACCCTCACCGACCTCAGGCGCCGTACAAGGATAGGGATGGGGACATGCCAGGGTGAATTCTGCGCCTGCCGCGCCGCCGGCCTGCTTGCAAAGGCCCACGACTGCATTGAAAAAGAGCGTGCCGACCTGGCCGACTTCCTGCAGGAGCGCTGGAAAGGCAACTTCCCCATCGGCTGGGGCGACACCCTGCGTGAGGCGGAATACACCCAATGGGTTTATAAACACGTACTAGGAATATAATCCAATGAAATTCAATACGGTAATAATAGGCGGCGGACTCGCCGGCCTGGTTGCGGGAATAAGCCTTCAGAAAGCTGGCAACAGCACAGCCATAATCAGCACCGGGCAGAACGCCCTGCACTTTTTCTCAGGCAGTTTTGAATCTATGGAGGAGGCGCCCCAGCGCGTCACCGACCTCTTTAACAAGGCCGGTATCGACCTGCATTACACACCCGGTGTGCGATTGATGCCGATGGGCACATTTAAGAAATCCGCTTTGTCGCTGGAGGATATCAGCCTCTTCCCAGAACCTGCAATCGGCCATAAAGCGCTGATTGTAAGCCTCACCGGTTATCACGATTTCTTCTGCGACTTCCTTTCAGAGGGGTTGGAGAAACAGGGGATGCAGTGCCGCATAAAACTTCTCAATCTGCCGGAACTGGAACAGATAGAAAAGAGTCCCAGCGAGATGCGTTCTGTGCAGATTGCGCGCACTATGGACCGTATCTGGGAGAATGTGGTGCGGGAGATCCGCATCCTGCTGCGGGACGAGGATACCGTAATATTGCCGCAGGTTTTCGGGCTCAAGGATGCCTCTGTGCTGAGCCGGATCCGCCAAGGCATTCCAGCACAAGTGGTCTTTACAGGTACCCTGCCCCCTTCTGTGCCGGGAGTCCGCACCCAGATGCTGCTCAAGCAACACTATGAACTGCTCGGAGGCACCTATTTGATGGGCGACGAAGCCACCGGAGCACATGTTTACGACGGGATAGTGCACAGTGTTGTTACACATAACCTTGGCAACCATTTTCTGGAGGCCGACAATTTTATCCTCTCCACCGGGGCATTTTTCTCCAAAGGCCTCAGGTCCAATCCGTTCGAGATTTCTGAGCCGGTATTCGGGCTGGACGTGGAGCAGGCACCCGACCGCAGCGACTGGTACAATCCGGAGTTTATGCGCGAACAGCCTTATATGAAATACGGCGTAGCCACCGACGCCAGCCTGCGCGCTCTCAAGGATGGCAAACCGCTGCAGAACCTCTTTGTCGCCGGATCCATACTTGGCGAAACCCGGCCCGAACTTGGTACAGGCGGCGGCCTGGCGCTGCGCAGTGCATTGGCCGCTGCAGACGCAATCCTAAATACTACAGCAGAATGAAACTTCAAGAATATACCCTCAGCACACACAACTTTGAAGAGTGTATGAAGTGTACCGTGTGCACTGCCTATTGTCCGGTGCTGCAGGTAAATCCGCTCTACCCTGGTCCCAAACAGGCCGGCCCCGACGGCGAACGGCTGCGCCTCAAGGATCCTTTCTTTTTCAACAACGCCCTCAAATACTGCCTCAACTGCAAGCGGTGCGAGGTATCGTGTCCGTCTGGTGTCCAAGTCGCCGACCTGATTCAGGCCGCACGCATCAAATACGACAAGTCCCCTATAAAGTGGCGCGACCGGATGCTGGCATCAACCGATTTTATGGGACATCTGGCACGACCTGTCGCCCCCATAGCAAATGCTGTCACGGGCCTTGGCGTAACCAAGACAATGATGGACGCGATGTTCAAGATAGACCATCGCCGCACTTTCCCAAAATACAGCGGGCGCGGTTTTGAGTCCTGGATGGGCCGTCACGAGAAGGAGCAGGCAGCATTCGCCGAGCAGGTGGCGTATTTCCACGGATGTTACGTCAACTACAATTATCCCCGTCTGGGCAAAGATCTGGTAAAGGTGCTGAATGCCCTGGGAGTTGGCGTACAGCTTCTGGAGAAAGAGAAGTGCTGCGGTGTGGCTATGATAAACAACAGGATGAAGACAGAGGCGACCAGAAACGCCGTTCACAATGTCAAAGCCCTCTCAAAGACGGTGGACAAGGGGCTGATGGTGCTCACGACCTCGTCAACCTGCACCCTTACCCTGCGCAACGAGTACCCGGCTCTGCTGGGAGTGGACAACTCCGGAGTGCGCGACTTTATTATGATGGCCAGCAGGTTCATATTCGAACGGCTGGAGAAGGGCGCTACACTTCACTTCAAACCAGACTACCACAGGAAGGTCGCCTACCACACCCCCTGCCATATGGAGAAACTCGGCTGGGGTGTATTCTCCGAGAAACTGCTGCGGATGATTCCCGGGCTGGAGTTCACCAAGCTCGATTCTGCCTGCTGCGGCATAGCCGGCACCTACGGCTTCAAGCGGGAGAATTACGAGGCCTCCCAGGCCATAGGTGAGCCGCTATTCGCACAGATACGCACCATCAACCCCGATGTGGTAGCCTGCGACTGCGAGACCTGCAAATGGCAGATAGAGATGTCCACCGGCTACAGCGTCATGAATCCCATATCGATTCTGGCAGAAGCCATTGAAACGAATAAAGATTAGTTATGCTCAAATTCCTCAAACAACCCGCATACAAACCGGCCGAAACCGGCCCGGAGGCCGATGCAAAGTATAAACGGCTCCGCCTACAAGTATTCCTTGGGGCATTTATAGGTTATGCCGGATTCTATCTGGTGCGCAAAAACCTCTCAATGGCCATCCCGGCAATGGCACCGCTCGGTTTCGAGAAGACAGAATTGGGGTTCGTGCTGGGTCTCAACGCCGCTGCGTACGCCCTCTCCAAATTCCTGATGGGCAGTGTTTCCGACCGCTCCAACGCCCGGGTATTCCTGCCTTTGGGCCTGGTGCTCACAGCGATATCCATGTGCTTCATGATAGTCCCCATCCGGTGGATTGGAGCGGAACACAAGACCATGGCCATAGTTGTGATGGGCGTACTCAACGCTTTGGTCGGATGGTTCAACGGCATGGGGTGGCCTCCCTGCGGCCGCGTAATGACACACTGGTTCTCTCCGGGTGAGCGAGGCACCATGATGAGTATCTGGAACTGTGCCCACAACGTGGGCGGCGCACTGGTCGGCCCGATGGCGACCTACGGTGCAGCATGGTTCGGCAGCTGGTTCTACGGCGCCCACGAAGAACTATACTTCCTGATAGGCACATTCGCATTCCCTGCGGCGGTGGCGCTGTTCATAGCCCTGCTGGCATACATTCTGCTGCGGGACACTCCGCAGTCCTGCGGACTCCCTTCTGTAGAGGCATGGCGGGGCGACTACCCCAAGAACTACTCAGAAAAGCACGAAACCACCCTCACCACAAAGGAGATACTCTTCAACCACGTGCTCAACAACAAGTTTCTCTGGTTCATAGCCCTTTCCAACGCGTTCGTGTATATGGTACGCTACGGCTGCCTTGACTGGGCCCCGACCATACTCACAGAGAAAGGCATCGACCTTAAGAGAGCCGGCTGGGCCTATTTCGCCTACGAGTTCGCCGCCATCCCCGGCACCCTGCTCTGCGGATGGCTCTCCGACAAACTTTTCCACGGCAAGCGGGCCCTCCCCACCATGATTTTCATGGCGCTAGTGCTGGTTTTCGTTGCGCTCTACTGGGCCTTCATCGATAATCTCACCGTGGTGATTATCAGCTTGATAGGCATCGGATTCTTCATCTACGGCCCGGTGATGCTGATAGGCGTACAGGCCCTTGACCTGGCGCCCAAGAACGCCGCAGGTACCGCCGCCGGCCTCACCGGATTCTTCGGCTACTTCCTGGGCACCTTCATCCTCGCCAACACAGTTATCGGCCTGGTGGCCCAACACGCCGGCTGGGGCTGGACCTTTGCAATGCTCTTAGCCGCCTGCCTGCTAGCCATCTTCTTTATGGGCCTGACCCTGAAAGAAGAACGCAAACCGGCAGAATAAACAGCTAGAACTTCACAGAAGCCATAGCCTGGATAGTGTTCTGGCCCAGTGTGATGGAGCGGATGCAGTTTAGCTGCAGGCGCAGATGGATCCAGGGCCACCAGTCGAGGCCGGCCATACAGAGCGTGCTGGTGGCACCGGTGTAGTTGATGGTATCGTACCTCAACACCGGCCTGAGCCTCTGCCCGCCCGGCAGATCGAACCAATAACCAGCAACGACATAAAAGCCGTCCGAAAAGGTCGTTTTGCCTGCACTCTCAATATCGGCACGGACATATTCGCTACGGACAGTGAGGTCGTCGCTCTTGTATTCGCCGCCAAAGGATATGCGCCTGTTGGCCGCATTTGCATTGACACCGTCATTATAAGAGCCGGCAATAGCGGAGGCGGAAAGCACCAGGTCCCTGATACCCGGCCGCACGTCAATGCGGGCAATCACATCCTTGCGCATGTTATCGTCCTTGCGGTTGATGCCCGATCCGTTGAATAGTCCTATATTGTAGCTGAGCAGCGGGAAGGGCCTCTCCCCAATCTCAAACAGCCCCCCATATATCATAATGCCAATGTCGCGGCCGTTGTTGCGGTTGCCCGGCAGCGGGTCGTTATAACCGGAGAGGCGGTTGATGACCTGGGCATAATCGATGCACTCTTTCTTAAGGAGGTGATATTGGCTTTCAAGGGTAAAAGGGGTCTTGTACTGACCGACCTGCACGTTGAAGCCCTTGTGGAACTTGCACTTCAGGACCGCATCCAGCACCTTAACCTGCCCCGCGAACTCCGTCTGGAGCCGGAACTCCAGCTTATCCGATATAAACCCCTTCAAATCTATCCTCGCATTTCTGATAAAGAAGGTATTGGTCTCAGAGGGCGTATATGTAAACTGGTTGTTTATAAACCCCTCCGCAGACCAATACCAAGGAATCCTGGGGCAACTTTCCTGTGCATCTGCCTGATGCCGGCCACCTATCAACAATAAGACAAAGATTGCAATATACTCTACCCTTTTCATTCTTTATATTAATCCTGATTTACCTGCAAATATCAGCATAGTATAACCAAGAACCAAACCAATCGCTCCCATAATGATTCCCACCTTTATCATATCTTTCTGCTCTATATAGCCGGTGGCGTGGGCCAGCGCATTGGGAGGCGTGGAGATTGGGAGAATCATAGCCAGCGACGATCCCAGGGCTACACCGATAAGCATTGTGGAGACACCGCCGTAGGGCGCCAGATGAGACGCTGCCGACATTCCGGCGAGAGCCAGGATAGGGAGCAGCAGGTTTGCGGTGGCAGTGTGCGAGATAAAGTTTGCAAGCAGGTAACAAACCAGCCCTGAGCCGACAATCATCAGCACCGGCGGCCACTGGTTGAACGGTATCGACTCTACAAGATGCTTTGCCAGGCCGGAATCCTGCAGCGCCACACCAAGGGCAAAACCGCCCGCCACCATCCACAGCACAGACCAGTTGATTTCAGAGAGGTCGTAGCGGTTCACGATACCCGTGACGCAGAAAACGCCCACCGGCAGCATCGCCACCACATTGGCATCGACGCCTGTCCACTGGTCGGTCATCCACAGCAACACCGTCAGCGCAAAAGTCACATATACGGTTATCTCCTGCCAGCGCTCGAGCTTCTGCTCGTGCTCCTGCTCTATCTTGAGTTCTATCTTCTTCCGGGTGAACGGGAAAATCCCCTTGAGCACAAACCACGATATGAACAGCAGCACTATCGTAAAAGGCAGCATAAGCATCATCCAGTCCCCGAAAGTGATGCCGAGGTTCATCCCCTCCGGATCATTCAAGAACTTGAGGGCAATCGCATTGGGCGGGGTGCCGATAGGGGTCGCGATACCGCCCAGGTTCGCCCCTACCGGGATTGCCATCGCCAGCGCCATCTTGCCGCGCCCGTTGGCCGGCAGAGAACGCAGCACCGGCGCCAGGAAGGTGAGCATCATTGCCGCGGTGGCGGTGTTAGAAAGAAACATAGAGAACAAGCCCGTCACCAGGATGAATCCCAGCAGCACATTCTCCGACCTGGTACCGAACGGTTTGAGCAGAATCTTGGCCAGTTTGATGTCCAGTCCCGACTTGGTCGCCGCCAGTGCCAGCATAAAGCCGCCGATAAAGAGCATTATGATAGGGTCCGCAAAGCAGGCCATAATCTTGCGGCTGGAGATGAGCGTACCAAACAGCGGATTATCCTTATGGACCACAAAGCTCAGACTGTTGTCGCTGGTTACGAACAGCAGGATGACCACGATAGCCACCGACGTGCTCCACGAGGGGATACCCTCGGTTATCCACATAATGGCCGCAAAGAAAAACAGCGCTACCACACGCTTTTCAACAATAGTCAGCCCGTCAATCCCAAAGGCGGAGAGCGGCAGGCAAAGGACAACGACTCCCGCCAGAATACCAAGGATGATTCTGGCGAAGGTGCACGCAAAAGGACTCGATTTTTTACGTTCCTTCTTTTTTTGACTCTGGTTCTGTACCAGGTCAAAACCCAAAAAAGATTTTAACATAGATTTCCATATTACCTGCCCATCCCACGGGGCAGCGATAACACATAAACCGGGGCAGGTCTTCTGGCTTATCTCCCGGGTTCGGAGCCTTCCCGGCCAGCTGAGGCCAGTGGCGTTTGATACAGCCGGCGAAATGCGGCTGCACATCCGAATCCGGATACCTGAGAAATACAGCAGCGGGACTGTCCGGGATTCTCACCCGTGTTCCCTTTTAAATCTGAATCAACAGATACCTCGATTCCGGGCGCAAAAGTATGTATTTTTTGCTACCGATGTACCAAAAAAGCCCACCGTTTTAACGATGGGCCTTTATCATTATAGATGGCAAGATTAATATACCAGAAGGAACAGGCCTGCGGCGATAGCGCAGCCGACCATTGGGCCGAGGACGGGAATCCAGCTGTACCACCAGCCGGAGTCGCGCTTGCCCTTAATGGGGAGCACGGCGTGTGCACAGCGGGGGCTCAGGTCGCGGGCGGGATTGAGGGCATAACCGGTGGTACCACCGAGCGACATACCTATGGCCATAATCAGGCAGGTGACGGGCCATGATCCTAAGGAGCCTGTACCGAGTGCGACACCGCCCATAGAGAATGCATTGCCGGCAGTGCCGAGCGCCAGAATCACAAATACCAGCACACAGGTCGCAATCACCTCGCAGAGGAAGTTGCGCCAAGTGTTCTTGATGGCGGGCATGGTACAGAAAGTACCCAGAATAGTATCGGGCTGGTCGGCAGTGGCATTGTAATGGTCTTTGTAGAATATCCAAACCAGCACTGCCCCGATAAAGCCGCCCAGCATCTGGGCGATGATGTAACCCAGAACCAGCGCCCACTCAAACTTACCTGCGATGGCGAGGCCGACAGTGACGGCGGGATTAAGGTGCGCACCTGAAACCGGGCCGGCGATGAGCACGCCCATCATCACGGCGAGCCCCCAGCCAAGGGCGATGACTACCCACCCTGCCCCTTTGGCCTTGGAGAAATTGAGCGAAGTGGCGGCACACACGCCGTCGCCGAAAAGAACCAGCACCAGCGTGCCTATGAATTCGAAAAGATACTGTGTCATATTGATACTATTTGTTGTTAGATTCCTCGACTACACCCGGAATGACATAAAGTATTTACTTACTTGAGACTGTACGGGAAATGGCATCAGCCCAGCCGGCCTTTGCAACAGAGACATCCGCACCTGAAGGGGTAAACATACGTTCTGCCTTCCATTGCTGCTTTATCTCATCCAGCGAGCTCCAATAACCCACAGCAAGGCCTGCAAGGTAGCATGCACCCATAGCAGTAGTCTCCGTAACCTCGGGACGGATCACATCTGTCCCCAGGATATCGCTCTGGAACTGCATCATAAGGTTGTTGCGCGAGGCGCCGCCGTCCACCTTGAGATTTGCAAGGCGCACGCCCGCATCGCGCTCCATGGCAGATACGATATCCATAGTCTGGAAGGCGATGCCCTCCAGCGCTGCACGGGCGATGTGTGCCGCAGTAGTGCCGCGGGTTATACCACAGATAACGCCATGGGCATACTGGTCCCAATAGGGGGCGCCCATGCCGGTAAGTGCCGGCACAAAATAAACGCCGCCGTTGTCGGGAACCGAGGAGGCGAGAGCCTCGATATCAGAAGACGAGCGGATTATGCCCAGACCGTCGCGCAGCCACTGTACCACGCTGCCTCCCACGAAGATAGAACCTTCCAGGGCATAATTGACCGTATCCCCTATTTTCCATGCAACGGTGGTAAGCAGATTATTCTTAGACAGGATTGGCTTGCAGCCGGTATTCATCAGCAGGAAACAGCCGGTACCATAGGTATTCTTCACAGAGCCCGGTTCTATGCACATCTGCCCGAAAAGGGCCGCCTGCTGGTCTCCGGCAATGCCGGCGATGGGCACTTCGTGCGCAAAGATGGTGGTCTTGGTGTAGCCGTAAACCTCTGAAGACGAGCATACGCGGGGCATCATGGATACAGGCACGCCAAGCAATTCCAGCAACTCTTTATCCCATTCCAATGTATTGATATTGAACAGCATGGTGCGCGAAGCGTTGGAGACATCGGTCACATGGACCTCGCCGCGGGTCAGCTGCCATACCAGCCAGCTGTCCACGGTACCGAAACGCAGTTTGCCGGCCTCCGCCTTCCCGCGCGCACCGGGGACATTGTCCAATATCCACTTGATTTTGGTACCGGAGAAGTATGCGTCTATTATCAGGCCTGTCTTTTCCCGAATCTTATCCACCAGCCCCTGCGCCTTGAGCAAGTCGCAGAACTCAGAGGTGCGGCGGTCCTGCCAGACTATGGCCTTGCATATAGGAACTCCAGTTTCTGCATCCCATACTATGGTGGTCTCCCTCTGGTTTGTAATGCCGATGGCGGCGATATCCAGGCCGTTGATACCAATCTTGGAGATAGCTTCTGCAATTACTGCAGCCTCCGACGCCCATATCTCCATGGGGTCGTGCTCCACCCATCCCGGCTGCGGGAAATACTGGGTGAACTCTTGCTGCGCAGTGGAACAAATCCGGCCGTCGTGGTCGAAAACAATGGCTCTGGAGGAGCTGGTGCCTTGATCCAGAGCCAAAATGTATTTACTGTTATTCATTGATTTGCTACTTATACTCCAGATAGGGAACAATGCGCAGGAAATCCGATACACGCGCCTTGTATTCTTCAGGATGTTTCTGGAAAGAATTCGCATGGACGGCACCGGGAGCTACCCAATACTCTTTATATCCCTGCTTTTTCGCTTTGTAATTGATCCATAGGTGCTCGATTGGGACAAAGTCATCTGCATCACCGTGGATAAAGAGCACCGGTATGGTACATTTCTCAAGCTGTTTAGCTGCCGATGCCTCCCAAAAGCCCCATCCATAACGTTTCTTTGTAACCATAGATGCGCTCTGGAGCACATCCGCCGGTATGAAGGCGAAATTCTGCTTGCGGTTGTTGTTGAACTGCTTCACTACAGAAGAATAGCCGCAGTCCGCCACCACGCAGCGCACAGACTCCGGCAGAGGGTCGCCGCTTGTCATCATAACCGTGGCCGCCCCCATCGAAACGCCATGGAGCACCATGAAATCATCATGGAATACATTGTGAGCGACCTCAATCCATTTCTCCACGTCGTAGCGGTCGTACCATCCCATCTGGATATGGTCGCCCTCGGAATATCCGTGATACTGCAAATCGGGGAAGAGCACGTTATAGTTCAAATCATCGCGGTACATCCGCACCAGATAGAGGAACACGAAATGGTTGTCGCCATAGCCGTGCACGACGATGGCGGTTCCCTTTGCGCTTGCAGGGTCCTTGGCCGGAACAAAGCATGCGTGGACCTTGAAGTTGCGGTAGCCAACGATGGTGGTATCCCTCAGGATTCCCTCTGCCTTGAGATTGTCGTACCACATGGTACTGCCGGGGAGCAGGGAATCGGCTTTATGACGGGTGCGCTCGATATCGTCGACACCGTGGGGATTGGGAGTGAGAGCGTAAGTGCTCATGTACTTGCCCGCAAGGCACCCGGTAAGGCAGAGTGCCGCCGCCACAAGTGCGGCAAAAGATAAGAGCCTTTTCATATCAGAAGATATAATTCAGACCTACGTTGATGCCCAGGCCGGCGCCGTCGTTGTTCTTCCAACCCATCTGCATACCGTCATAGAACGCCTTGCCAAACTCAAAGTTGATATTGAAGTTCTGATTCATAATCACATGAAGGCCTATACCGGCACTCATGTGCAGCTTTTCTTTATTGCCGGTATAATATGTAGCCAGCTTTTCCAGCTGCTCTTGACGATATGGCTGCACTACCATACCCATATCAAAGAACGGGTTGGTTGCCAGGGTCCAGTTCTGGTTGATCCAGCGGAATTTGGCAAAACTCCAGCGCAGCTCTGTATTCATCCAGGCATAACCGTTGCCCTGGAGACGATTGTTAACGGTACCACGGAGGGTGCAGGTAGAACCAAGCCCCTCTGTGTTGATCTGCTTCATGTTGATGGCCTGAATGGACTGCAGCATGTAGAAAGGTGCGTTACCTGCAATCAGACCCTGATATGCAAGATGTCCGCCAAATACCAGACGGCCCGGCACCAGGGTAAAGAACTGTTTGAAGTGAGCCGCAAGTTTCAGATAGCTGTTATCGTGATGGGAGATGATGTCGGGAGAACCAAATACGTAAAGTTCAAAGTTTGTACCCCGCTGAGGGTTGTTCTCGTGGTCACGGGTGTCGAATACGACTCCCAGTTTACCTTCCAGATGCTGGCCGCCGTTCTTTTCAGCCTCGGGGATGATGTCATTCTCTACATAGAGGTCATACAGGGAATGGTCACTTGCATAATCGAGGTCCTTGTTCTCTGCATGGCCGGTGGTGATATTCCAATATGTCAGACCGCCGGCCCAGCCCCAGTTGCTGTCGCCGAACGCTCCCTGGAAGCAGGTCTGGACACGGAAGATATTACGCTTCATCAGATAGAAACCTGCGCCGTCCACGATGCCGTCAAGGGCGGAGTCATAGAGAGAAGAGGCGCCGTTGAAGCCGTAAAAGTTGGTGGTCTTGTTGCCGAACCACGATACTGCCGCCGATACACGCAGGCCGGGAATCAGATATTTGCTGTCAAAGAAACTATGTAAGACAGTATTGCCTTTTGAATAGCGTGAAACCTCCACATTTGCCTTCCAGACATATTCCGGATATGTGGTTCCGTCCCCATACCAAAAAATGTCAGACAATACACCGTAATGCCATCCTAAATCCGATGAATAGCCGATTGCCGGCAGCGGGCCAAAATTCAGCCCGGTTTTCTTGATTTCTTCCTGTGCGTAGGCAGAAAAGGCCAAAGCCAGGAACAGTGTTGCGATTAAAAATTTTTTCATTTGTATAGAGTTATATTTGTTTCTCTATACAAATCTACAAAAAAACTTTAAATCTGCATTATTCCATCCGCTCCTTGATATCTTTTTTAACCTTGAGATAGTAGTCTTTTCCCAGACCATACCAGCCGCAGGCCAGCAGGCCGCCGACAAATGCCCACGATAATACCTTGCGTTTGCGGCTGTTCATGGGCTGCTGCGGAAGAACAGCCGGCTGAATAACTGCATACGCAGGCTTCTCCTCCTGAATCTTGGCCCTTGCCTGTTCACGCTGCTGCGCCACCGATGCGTAGATCTGCCCCGCCAGGTTTGCCTCTGCACGCAGGCGGTCTTTTTCAGCCACAGCACTCTGCATGATGACGCTGCGGTCATAATCTACGGAGGCGGCGTAGGCAGCCTGAGCTTTTTCCATATCCGCGTGAGCCTCGTCGGCAACAAGCACATAATACTCATAATCTGCAATTGCCTTTCTGGTACGGTATTCTGTCACATAATCCTGCAGTCTGGAGCAGACTGTATCTGCCAGCTGCTTTGCCATCATCGGGTCATCGAAGACTACCCTGATAGTGGTCACACAAGTATTTTTATCCACATTCACGGTGATACGACGCCCCAGGGCCTTTACAACCGCTGCCGCACTCTTAGGGAGTTCTGTGGGGTCAACCACACCCGTGTAGGGCCTGTCGTACGACCTCTTCTTTATAAGCGGTTTTATCAGGGAATACAGGGAGAAACGGCGTTTTCTCATACCGTCCAGACCCGTCATGTGCTTATATACGGTGGTTTTCACAGGAAACTTTCCCTCCAGTTTACCCTTGTCCGATACATAAGACGTAAGGGGGACGTCCAGCAGGGCCGCCAGGAAAGGGGTGCTGGAGCAGATATCCGGGAATATCGTTACATCCATTGCATCGGTAGAGCCCATCGCCTGCAAATTGGCCATACGGCGCATCATGCTCAGGCTGCTCAGGCCGCCTGAGCTCTGTGACTGATGTTCTGGGGCGAGGGTGATTGACACGCTCCAGAGACGTGACATCCTTAATGCCGACACTACGCCCAACGAAGCGAAGATTACAACAATCAGAAGTATCTGTTTCCAATGTTTGAGCAGCCTGACCAGGATATCCATCAAGTCTATGCCCTCCTCGTCCACCTGCGGTGCAGGCGCTGGGGTGTTCTTTAACTCTTCCATAGCCGCTTATTTCTTAAGGGAGGATAAAAGGGTCACGATAAGAGCGCCCAGCGATGCGGCAGATGAGCTGACTGACATCAGGGCCGCATAGTTGAACTCCTTCTTCTCACCCTTAACTTTCTCCGGAACATATATCTCAGAACCAGGATATATCTTGGTGTTAGGCCGCAGGCGCTTTGCACGTCCGCCCATGTAAACCACATAGGCATTGGAACGGTTTGCGTTATGACTGTAGCCGCCGGCCGCCTCTATATAATCTTTAGCACGGAAAGAACTGTCGTAGTTGACAGCTGTCTGGAACTTGACCGCTCCGTTGATACGGACCACATTGCTCCGCACCGGAATCTCCAGCACGTCACCCTCACGCAGCACCACATCAGCATCTCCGCCGGGTTGCAAAAGCGCCTTTTCCAGATCTATGCTTACGGAGAATGTCAGATTGGTGGTCGCCTCAAGATCTTTCTGAGATTCGTCAATATTTTCCTCTCCTTGAATAATCTCCACCATCTCTTTGGCCACACGGCGTTCCTCTTCAGTTGATGTACGTATCAGCCGTGCTCCGGGAGCATAGGCAAAGTCTGTCAGACCGCCGGCCTTCCTAATCAGGTCGGAAACACGCTCTTCGCGGGAGGTCAGGGGGTAAACGCCCGGGAAGTTCACCTCTCCGTTCACGGTAAAGTGCCTCTGCACGTTATACGACGGGCTCTGGCGCACCACGACCTCGTCGTAGGGCTCAAGAACAAAATGGCGGTCACCGTTCTCCACAAGACCATCCTTAAGCGAGAATGTGTACATGTGACCAATCTCACTGGTTGCGTGCAGTCCGTCGGCATCTTTCTTGCGGCGGGTGACATCCACACGGGAGGTGGAAGCACCGGGGCGGAGGCCTCCGGCAATTATTATGAGGTCTTCTATCGTGGTATTCATTGAGAACGGATATGTTCCGGGGTTGTTGACCATACCGGATATACTTACCGTGCTGCGGGCAATCAGGTCCTGACTGTCAGAGATGTATATTTCATCGTTGTTCTTGAGGACAAAGTCTTCTGCCTTACCCTCAATGATAGATGCGAGGTTTACCGACACCACCTCGCGGGTCATATCTGGATATTCACGATGTATCACCACCCTGCCTGTAAAAGACTCCGGCAGAGTCCCTCCCGCCTTCTCGACAAGACCCTTGACGGTCTTTACTACATCGAGTTCATAGGTACCCGGAAAGAATACCGCTCCGTGTATGGAGACACGGTTGCTGAAACGTGACTGAAGGTCGCCGACTGTAACCCTATCCCCGTTCTGCAGCACAAATGACGCAAAATCTGAAGAATCCACAGTCCGGATTTCAAAATCTCTGTCGTTCTGACGGTAAACTGTCACTGCAGATGTATTTGCACTGTGGGAAAACCCGCCTGCAAACTCAATCAGGTCTGACATGGTCTCGCCCGGCTTCAGCTCAAAGTGCATCGCGCGCTTGACCGCACCCTCTACCTTTACCATATTGACGAAGGGTGACACCAGAACGACATCGCCCTCTTCCAGCATTATATCGCTTTCAAGCGATCCGCGCTGCAGGAAATCGTAAACATCTATTACACCTGCCACCTTGTCGCCGCGGACCACCTTTATGCTACGCACGGTACCGGGATCCACCACGCCGCCGGCACAATAGAGCGCGTGCATTGCAGTAGAGAAAGATGACAGACGGTATGTCCCGGCCTGAGCCACGTCGCCTACCACATTCACCTGTATGGAACGTATCTGCCCCAGGCTGAGGCGCATGTCGGTATCAGAACGTGTATTGAGACCGCTGTATATTTTTGCAAGGCGCTTCTTAAGGTAATCGTTTGCCTCCTCTATTGTCATTCCGCTCAGATACAGGGGGCCGAGGACATCCACATTGATGCTCCCTTCCGGGGAGATAACGCTGCGGATAGTGGTCTGGTTGCGACCGAATACATCTATTATGACTTCATCGCCCGGCCCGAGCCTGTAGTTGCGAGGAGTAGCAAGGTTCTCGCTGGGGGCAAAATTGAGGTTCTTGTTGCGGAAAATATTGCGTCCATATACCATGCTGGTATCGTTATACTCAAAGGTGACACCTTTGTCCTCAAGTTTTTCGTCACCGTTCACGGTATGGGCCCGGCCAGGCTCTATAATCACCTGATTCTGAGAAGGTGTGACATCAGCAGGATTGCGCCCCTGATATAGGGAGAATACCTTGATCGCCTGCGTCTTGGTAACGCCTCGGGTGGTAAGTTCATCCATAAGGGTACTTTTATCTTTACCCAATGCAATACCCTGCTCCACATAACTCATAATCTGGTCGTCGGTCATCTGTGACTGGGCAATCGCAGAGGTGACAGACATTGTGAAGCACAATGCAGGCAAAACCCATTTTAACAATCTGGACATATTATTTGCTATTTTTCTTTGCACGGTCAATTACGGCAGCAGGACCCCCTGCTCTATCCATGTCCTGGCTATTTTTTCTGAATCTGAGATGGCCAACCCGCGATCTACCCCATATTTTTGCACAATCAGGTCCGCAAGGTCCTCTGTGGAGAAGTCTTTTCCCTGAACGCTCTCCCACAGATACGCCGCAGTGGCGTTGAGCGAGAGCAGGCTATTGAAATTCACCTGCGCAAGCCCTTCACCCACAACCACATGCCCCCCGAGCATCGACCTCAATACAAAACCATCCTTTATCCTCATCTTAAGCCATATTTAGCCGCAAATATAAATAATTTCCAGAGACAAGCCTTAAGGTTTAAGGGTCTCCTCTTCTTCAAGTTTGGTGTATGCCACCTTGCCTACCAGGGTCGTTGGGAGCGACTCGCGTACCTCTATCTCGGACGGCATCGCGTACCTGGCAATATTCTTACTGCAATGGGCCTTAATCTCTTCAATGAGTTCCGGAGTGTTGGCGTAGCCGTCTCGAAGAACAATGAAAGCTTTGACTCTCTGCATCTTATAATGGTCGCGGACCCCTATCACACAACTGCGTTGCACAGCCGGGTGCCCCTCAAGTATATTCTCTATCTGCGAAGGATATACATTATAACCGCTGGTGATAATCATCCTCTTGATACGCTGGCTAAAGTAGATAAAGCCTTCTGAGTCCATCTTGCCAAGGTCTCCGGTATGCAGCCATACATGGCCGTCAGCGTGCTTGCGCAGAGTATCGGCATTCTCCTGCTCGTGGTTGATATAACCCAGCATCATTGAAGGGCCGGTAAGGCAGATTTCGCCCTCTTCGCCGTACGGCACCTCTTCGCAAGTGGCGGGCTTGCATATCATATAGTAGGTATCTGGATATGGGATGCCGATGCTCCCCTCCTTCTCCTTGTTGTAGGGGGTCAGACAGCTGGCGGTTACGCACTCCGTGGTTCCGTAACCCTCCCGTACGCGCACACCGGCATTATGGTCCGCCAAAAACTGGTCAAACTTCTTTTTAAGTTCTATAGTAAGCGAGTCGCCGCCGGAGAAGACACCACGCAGGCAGCTCAAGTCGGCTCCGTCCAGATATTTGTTGCGGGTTATGGCCTCAAACAAGGTAGGCACACCGGCAATGATGTTAGGCCGGGTTTTCTTGATGAGGTTAGCATAGCTCTTCACATTGAAGCGGGGCACCAGGATGGAGGTTCCACCCACGACCATCATGGTGTGGATGCATACCCCTAAGCCAAAGCCGTGGAATACCGGCATCGCCGCCAGCATCTTTGCGTGGCGGGTCTCAAAATTGGCCATGGCGCCGGTCTGCTGGCCGAGGGCGTTGAAGTTAAGGTCGGAGAGCATGATGCCCTTGGTGGTACCGGTCGTACCGCCAGAGAAGAGAACCACCGCCTCTGTGCGGAAATCCTTCTTCGCCACATAGCCGTCTTTGACAGCTTTCGCCCCCTTTAGCAGGTCTTTCCAGAGCATCACATTGTCCTCCGTGCAGATCTTGGGAAACTTGCGCTCGGTGAGCAGCTTCTGCCCTACCGACAGCGGGAAGGGCAACTCTTCTGAGACGCGGGCGATTATGAGCTTGGATATCGGAATGAGTTTCCCCACCTCCATGAACTTGGCATAGAACTGGTCCAGAGTGACCGCAATATCGCACGCAGCCTCTTTCATATAGAAGGCTATCTCTGCCTCCGCCGAGAGCGGATGCACCATCGAAGCCACGGCGCCGATGCGGTTCAGGCCATATAGGCAGTAGATTGCCTGCGGCACATTGGGCAGGCACACCAGCACCCGCTGCCCGGCACGCACGCCAACGGCATAAAAGGCACGCGCCACCAGATCGATGTTCTCCGCCAGCGATTTGTAGGATATCTTGCGGCCCATAAATGACAGTGCCGGGAAATCTCCCTCGCGGGAAGCGGTCCCGAGCACCACTTCTGACATGGTTTTCTCTGAGTAATCAAGGTTGGCTGGGACCTCCCCATAGCTCTCGAGCCATGGAGTGGATACGTTGTCTAACTTGTATTTCATCGTTAAGGTTATTTGTCTATTTCAACCGGAGCAGCCGCATCCAAATCGAGCAGCTCGGGGTGTGCGAACAGATGCCGCATTATCTTGAGCGAAAGGGCAAAATAATAGCCGTCGGCTATACGCTCGTCAACAGTCATTCCCAATTCTATGGTATTGCGAAGGTCATAGGTGCCGTCTTCGTGCCAGAAAGGGCGGAGCTTCTTCTCACTGATCACCATAAATAACGAGACCGTGCCCCAGTCGTAAAGGTGGTGGTAGTTTGCCTTCATCTTGATGCTGCCCAGGTTGGATATGAATGCACTGGCATAGCACGGATCATCCTTGGCCAGGAACTTTGGATAGTGGCCATAATACTCAAGTTTGCGCAATATCCAGCTTAAAAGGCGCCAGGCCGGACGCGGGAGAACCGAGAGGAAGTCCATGGCACTGTCAACACCCACTGCCTTGTCTTCTTTGCGCACCTTGTGGACAATCTTTTGCAGATAGGTATGCAACTGCTCCAGTGGCGAACCTCCTTCCGGATCCAGCACAAACTTGGCCAGCGCCTCCTGGGCATCGTCTTTGAACTGACGCTTGACGACGAATGCCAGCTGTATCTGCTTACGCTCGTAAAAATGGCCGCCGGATATGAAATAGTTCATCTTGGGGCGCAGCAATATCGTCTTTGCCACTACGGCGGCGATAACCTGGAACCAGGTGTACTTGAATTCAGGATTGCCTGCGTTTTTCTTCTCGAGATACTTATCCACTTCGGTCAGATCTACCACTTCTCCCATCACGGCTTCGTTCTGGGTCCTTGTGCCCATTATATAGGGCAAAAGGATATGCATCGAATCAAGTCCCTTCAGATAGTACCCGTCATATCGGTCCCGCCAGTTTTTCTTGCGGGGTTGCGCATCTTTCATCAGTCAGATTAGTTAAGGTCGATTTTGTAAATGTAGTCATTTCCAGTCATTTCTCCAAATCAGGCCTCTGATTACCCTACGGCAGGCAAAAACGGCAGTAAAAAAGGCGGCACATCGCTGCACCGCCCTTCAAGCTGAGAGTATATAGTTTATATGAAAATGTACCTCAACACAAAGAGTACCGCAAGTACCCACATGGTAACGGATATGTCTTTGAACTTGCCGCTGATGGCGTGGGTAATCACGTATGCGATCACACCGATAAGGATACCGTCGGAGATTGAGTATGCCAGAGGCATGAGGATGATGGTAAGGAATGCGGGGATGCTCTTTGCATAATCTTCCCAGTGGATAACCTTTATAGAGTGCATCATCATGACACCCACGATTACCAGTGCCGGAGCGGTAGCGGCACCGGGGATTGCAAGGAATATCGGCGAGAAGAACAGGGCCAGTGCAAAGCAGCAGGCCACGGAGAATGCGGTAAGGCCGGTGCGACCGCCCTCACCCACGCCGGAAGCGCTCTCCACATAGGTGGTAGTGGTAGATGTACCAAGGCATGCGCCGCAAACCGTAGCCACGGCGTCGGACATGAACATCTTATCGAGGCCTTCGATATTCTCCTTCTCTCCGAGTTCGGTGCCCTGGCAAACGCCGATCAGCGTACCCATGGTATCGAACATATCGATAAAGAGGAACGTGAAGACAACGATCAGCATATCAAGGGTGAATACCTGATTCCACTCGAACTTGCAGAAAATCGGGCTGACGCTGTCGGGCAGGGAAATCACTGCACTGGGGAGGGTTGTGATGGCAGCACCTGTTGCCGGGTCCTTGATCACCAGACCCAGGGCCGCAGTGGCAATGATACCGATGAGGATGCCACCGCGAACCTTTGCCATAACCAGGCCGGCGGTGATACCCAGACCTATCAGGCCCAGAAGGGCTGGGCCGTGGGTGATGTCGCCAAGGCTCACCAGGGTGGCGTCGTTATTGACGATGATACCGGCATTCTGAAGGCCTATGAAGGCGATAAACAGGCCTATACCTGCGCCGATGGCTTTCTTGAGGGTACCGGGAATCGCGGTGAGCAGCCATGAACGGATCTTGGTGATTGTCATGATGATAAACAGAAGACCCTCGATAAGCACAGCGGTGAGTGCGAACTGCCAGCTGTAGCCCATTCCAAGGCATACTGTGTACACAAAGAAGGCGTTGAGGCCCATGCCGGGAGCAAGGCCGAAAGGCTTCTTTGCATAGAATGCCATCACCAGAGTACCGATAATGGCGGCAAATGCAGTAGCGGTAAAGACGCTGCCGGCCGGCATGCCGGGCAGTGCGGAGAAGATGCCGGGATTGACGGCAAGTATGTACGCCATAGTGAGGAAGGTAGTGATACCTGCCACTATCTCTGTGCGTACGTTGTGCTTTTTGACGTCAAAGCCAAACGCTTTTGCAATAAAAGGCTTCATATTGTCGTACTAAATTAGAATACCCATTTGGCACCGGCGCACGGCTTCACATTGAATCCGCTCATGCCAGCAAAGTTGTAGCTGAGCTCAACCTCGCCGCCGATGTTGAAATTGTCGCAGCCGAACAGATGGCCTATATTATACCAGAGCTGAGGCTCGGAGAGGAATACCACGTTTCCAAACTCTGTCCATACATCTGCAAAGCCGGAAAAGCGCACGCCGGTAAGGCCAAAGAGGTCCTGACAACCCCATACAGCGGTAAACTGGAGAGGTATCTTATTCTGATTGGACCTGGTCTCAGAGCCACCATACATAAAATATTTGTAGAGGAGCTTAAGGTTGAGCGTGTTCTTGAAATCTTTGGTGTGAAGGAAATAATCCACACCGGCAAGGAACGCGTTATTGACAGGGAAGCCGGAACCTGTCGCATATACGGGCGCATCTGCAGCCAGTCCAAAACCGCCGTTGTATTCCAATTGCAGTGACAGGGGTGCGAGCTTGCTGTTCTGCCAGAAGTTAAGGCAGCGGGCAATCTCGAAATAGGTGTTGTTAGGGGAGATAATCTTGTGACCGTCCTTGTTGTTGTAGTCGTAATCGATAAAGAAGAAGGTATTACCCCAGTTGTCCATGTGGAAACCTTCCAGAGTAGTGGTTACATGTCCCCTTCCAAAATCATAGAAGACCTGGAGGTTGGTCTGTGCATTGGCAGCGGTTGCCATTGCCAGCAGCGCAAAGGCTGCGATGAAGAATTTTTTTACCATAAGTTTAAGATTAGTATTGTTTGGTTATTGTCAATCTTTCTCTCCCAGTTGCAACAGGCTGGTAACCTCAACCCCGGAGGGTATCGGGCAGCTGCGCGGGATATCTGTAATGTCTATGATAAAATTGGCGTAAACAGCTTTGGGTTCAAACTTGCGCACCAGTCTGACAGCCGCCGAGGCGGTGCCTCCGGTGGCCAGGATATCATCGTGTACCAGCACCACGTCACCCGGGTCAATGGAATCGGTATGCATCTCGATGGTATCCTTGCCATACTCCTTGACATAGGCCTCCGAAATGGTGGCAGCCGGCAGTTTACCCGGCTTGCGTACCGGCACGAAGCCGGCTCCCAGACGTGCGGCCACGGCGGCGGCCGCCACAAACCCGCGGGATTCGATACCCACGACCTTGGTGATACCCTTGTCTTTGTATAGTTCACATATACCGCCCACGATCTCTTTAAGGCAATCGCCACTCTTGAACAGTGTGGTGACGTCAAAGAACATTATCCCCTTCATCGGGTAATCAGGGACAGTGCGCAAATGTTTAAGAAGAAGGGCCTTATTCATCCTTCTCCAATCTGTTTACCTCAAAATCGACCGCCGTATCGCCGGTAGCGTTCGCTCCGAACTCATAGTCCTTGCCGGGAAGGAC